>NZ_JBNWCL010000010.1:0-182048 GCF_053522445.1 Agrobacterium sp. 22-221-1 | reverse complement strand
ATCGCCCGCAAACTGCTCGTCATCGCAAACGCCATGCTCAGGGATAAAACCACATTCAGGACACCCTGAGAATAATATCCGCCAATACAGTTGCCAGCCGACGCGCGTCTGCGCGGCGAGAAGAGTCCTTTCAGCCCAAGGACTTGGGCTGGCTGGATGCCGGATCAAGTCCGGCATGACGGAGGAGAGGCTCTGTTTGTCAGCAGCCCAAGGCCCGATCACCACCGGTCTTTTCTATTTGCGGCCGTCCCAAAAAAATGCCCGGCAGGGAGGCCGGGCAAGGAAGGAGGATGTTATTATCCGTGACGCCCCGGAGGAGGGCGGTCACGTTCTTGGAGCCCTCACGCGCCTTCATATTCCAGCGAGGCGCCGATCAGTTCGCGCGCATAGGGATGCGTCGCGCCATTGCCGGCGATGGCGTCGCGCGGCAGGATTTCGGTGATTTCGCCGCGCAGCATCACCGCGAAGCGGTCGCACATGTGATCGACCACGGCGAGATCGTGGGTCACCATGATGTAGGTGAAGCCGCGCTCTTCCCGCAGGCGCTGCAGCAGGTTGAGGATTTCCGCCTGCACCGAGACATCGAGCGCCGAGGTCGGCTCATCGAGCAGCAACAGTGACGGTTCGAGGATCAGCGCCCGGGCAATCGCCACGCGCTGCCGCTGGCCGCCGGAAAGCTGGTGCGGGAAACGATCCAGAAAGGCTACGGGCAGGCCGACATCGGTGATGACCTTGCGCATGCGCTCTTCGCGGTCACCGAGCTTATGGATCGCAAGCGATTCCGAAAGCACGGTGCGCACCGACTGGCGCGGATGCAGCGACCCGTAGGGGTCCTGAAACACCATCTGCAGCATGCGGCACCGCTCGATCAGCGGCATATCGCGCACCGACCTGCCATCGATGAGAATATCGCCGGTCCAGAAATCGTTGAGCATGGAAACGCAACGAAGCACGGTGGATTTGCCCGATCCGCTTTCGCCGACAAGGCCGAAACATTCCCCCGGCTCGACGCGGAAGGATACGGAAGGCAGCACTTTCAGCGCCGTATGGCCGCTGCCGAATGTGATGGAAAGATCGCGGGTTTCAACGGAAACGGCCATTACACTTTCTCCTCCAGCCATTCGGGGCGGCGGTCCAGCACCGCAAGCGGCCCGCGTGTGCCGCCAATGCGCGGCTGCGCCGCCAAAAGGCCGCGCGTATAGGGGTGCTGCGCCTGATCGAGATCGCGTGCGGCGAGCGTTTCCACCACCCGGCCGGAATACATGATAAGCACCCGGTCGCAGAAATTGCGCACGAGATTGAGGTCGTGGCTGATCATGATGAGGCCGATGCCGCGATCCCGCACCAGACCGTCGAGAATATTCAGCACCTGCAGCCGCACCGTCACGTCAAGCGCCGAGGTCGGCTCATCGGCAATGACGAGATCGGGGTCGGCGAGCAGCATCATGGCGATCATGACACGCTGACCCATGCCACCCGAAATTTCATGCGGATATTGCTCGTAAACACGGGCGACATCGCGGATTTTCACCGCATCGAGCATGGCCAGCGCCTTTTCCCGGGCCTCGGCTTTCGAGGCCTTGAAGTGGCGCAGATAGGTCTCCGTCACCTGATCGCCGACCCGGCGGATGGGGTTGAGGGAGAATTTCGGATCCTGAAGGATCATCGACATGCGCCGGCCTCGAACCTTCAGCATCTCCTTCTCATCGAGCGAGAGAAGATCGAGACCATCGAAATCCAGCCTGTCGGCGGTGATCGTCGCCGATGGCAGAAGGCGCAGCAGGGCGCGGCCGACGGTGGATTTGCCCGAGCCGCTTTCGCCGACGATACCGAGCCGTTCCCGGCCAAGGGTGAAGGAGATGCCGCGCACCGCCTCGGTGGGCGAGCCGCCATAACGGATGCGGAGATTTTCGACGTCGAGGATTGGTTTTTCCATGGCCCTATCTCCGGTTCATCTGCTTCGGATCGAGCGCATCCCGCAAGCCATCCCCCAGAAGATTGAAGGCGAGGCTGACGGAGAGGATCGCGATGCCGGGGAAGGTGACGAGCCACCAGCTATCCAGCATGTAACGCCGGCCGGTGGCGATCATCGCTCCCCATTCCGGTAGCGGCGGTTGCGCGCCGAGGCCGAGGAAACCGAGGCCGGCGGCGGTGAGAATGACAGTCGCCATGTTCAGCGTCAGGCGGATGAGGACCGAAGGCAGGCACATGGGCATGATCGACTTGACGATGATGCGCAGTGGCGATGCACCCTGAAGCCGCGCGGCGGCAATGTAATCCGCCTTGCGAAAAGTCATGGCTTCGGCGCGGGCAAGGCGCGCAATCGGCGGCCAGGAAGTGAGCGCAATCGCAATGATCGCATTGTTGAGGCTCGGGCCGAGTGCTGCGACGAAGGCGAGCGACAGGATGAGGCTCGGGAAGGACAGGAAAATATCCGTGATGCGCATCATCACCGTATCGAACTTGCCGCCGAGATAACCGGAAGCCGTGCCGACCAGAAGGCCGACGGGACCGACGATGATCGATACCAGCGAGATGATGGTGAGTGTGATGCGTGCGCCCCAGAGAAGGCGACTATAGATATCGCGTCCCAGCTCATCCGTGCCGAAGACGTGGCCATTACCCGGCGCCTGCAGCGTATTGGCGAGATCCTGCGCATAGGGGTCATGCGTCGCAAGCCAGGGCGCGAAAATCGCGGCGATGACCAGAAGCAGCAACACAGCCAGACCGAAGGCCGATGTCGGACTTTTCAGGAGGAAAACGACGATGTTCTTCAGCGCGTTCAAGGGCACCGGAAGGCGGAAGGGGGTTTCTGTACGGGCCGTCATCAGCGGGTCCTCGGATCGAAAAAGCGGTAGAGAATGTCGGACAGGAGATTGAGCCCGATGAAGATGACGCCGACGATGAGCACGCAGGTCATCACCGCATTCATGTCGCCGATGATAAGATTGCTGGTGAGATATTGCCCGAAACCCGGCCAGGCGAAGACTGTCTCGATTAGAACCGCCCCTTCCAGCAGCGAGCCGTAAGCAAGCGCAATGATGGTGACGAGCTGCACGCGGATATTGCCGAAGGCATGCAGCCACACCGTCTGTCGCTGAGACAGGCCTTTAACGCGGGCGGTCGTCACATATTCCTGGCCCAGCTGGTCCAGCATGAAGCTGCGCGTCATGCGAGTGATATAGGCCGAGGAGGAATAACCCAGCAGAGCGGCGGGAAGGATAAGGTGGTTGATGGCTGACCAGAAGACCTCCATATCGCCCGCAAGCAGGCTGTCGATAAGCAGAAAACCCGTCCGCTCCTCGACCAGACCGATATAGAACTGGTCCATGCGTCCGCCGCCGCCGACAAGGCCGAGATGGGCGTAAAAAACGATCAGCGCGATCATGCCGGTCCAGAAGATCGGCATGGAATGGCCGAACAGGCTGAGCACCCGCACCAGATGGTCCTGCCAGCGATCCTTGTTGACGGCGGCGTAAACGCCCATGGGAATGCCGAGGCCGGCACCGATCAGGATCGCAAAGGTCGCAAGTTCCATCGTCGCCGGCATGACCCTTATGATGTCTTCGATGACCGGTCGCCCGGTGCGGATCGAGGTTCCGAAGTCGCCGGTGAACACGTCTCCCAGATAATAGAAGAACTGTTGCCAGAGCGGACGGTCGAAACCGAGCGCGTGATAGACCTGTTCATAGGTTTCGCGCGTCGCATCCTCGCCCACAATCGCGCGCACGGGATCGGCGGGCATCAGGCGACCGATAAAAAAGGTCAGCAGCAGCAATCCAAGCAGCGTAACCGCAATACTTCCGATCTGGCCGGACAGGCCATACAGCGAAAGGCGTCTTTTTGACATGATTCCTCCCTTGCCAGAGATCGACCGCGCAAGTGATCAAGGCGCAATCCTGTCTGACAACTATCCGCAAGTTGTCACAGGTGTTGGAGGCTGTCAAGCGCATGCCAGCGAAATCCGTATTGGCCGAGGTTCGGAAATATCTGTACGGGATGGAAATTTCAGACCGGGCTCACCCCGCTTTCGTTTTTGTTTTGGGGAAAGGTGTCTGCGTTGCCGCAACCGCAAAAGCCTGTATTCTCCGTCTTGCGGAATGCGCGGATACCTGTCCCCAGGCTATGATGCCGATGGCGTCCGTACCTTCGGGGGGGGGGGGAGGAAAATATGGCTGACATGACGCTTCTGGCATTTGCCGTCGTCGCCTTTATTGGCATTGCGACACCCGGCCCTACCGTGTTGCTGGCGCTTGCCAATGGCTCTAGATTCGGAATACGCCGCGCCATGATCGGCATGGCCGGCGCTGTTCTCTCGGATTTCGTCCTGATCGGCGCAGTTGCGCTGGGATTGGGCGCCCTGCTTGCGGCCTCCGAATTCTGGTTCGGCGTCGTCAAATGGGTGGGCGTCTGTTATCTTGCTTTCCTCGGCGTCATGCTTTTGCGCTCCAAAGGCACGCTCGATGGCGCCCTTCAATCGGCAGAAGCCAGCGGTGCCGCCTCCGCCCGCTCGATTTTTCTCAAGAGCTTTCTCGTGGCGGTGACCAACCCCAAGGGATATCTGTTCTTTTCGGCTTTCCTGCCGCAATTCATCGATCCCGCCGCACCGCAGCTCCAGCAATACGCAGTGCTTGCGCTGATCTTCGCCGGCATCGATTTCATCGTGATGTTCGGATATGCCCTGCTCGGCTCGCAGGCAGTGCGGCTGTTGCGGAAATCCGGAGCCCTGTGGCTCGACCGGATTTGCGGCGGCGCGCTTCTGACGCTCGCCGCCTCGCTGGCCTTCTATCGGCGGGCGACCGCTTAACCCATTGACCTATAGGCCATTTCCTGATCACTCCACCGCGGTGCGGGAGCGCAGAAGCACCTTGTAGCGCTCAAGACTGCCGCGCAGATGCGCCGCCATATATTGGCGGGCGGCATCCGCATCGCCTTCGATGATGGCATCGACGATCTTCGCATGCTCCTCCTGGAGATGCAGGTTGTAATCCTTGGGACGCGACCCGGGTGCCGCACCCTGCAATTCGCCGCGGGGAATGATGCCGGAGCGAATGAGCTGAAGGAATTCCGGGAAACGCCTGTTCTGCGTCGCCTGTGCAATGGCCAGATGGAACTCGAAATCGGCGTCCCGCGTCGGCAGGCCGGCGGCGAGACAATCACCGACGCGCCGGTGCGCATCCACAATCGCCTCCACCTGCACGGCGGAACGGCGCGATGCCGCAAGCCCGGCGGATTCGACCTCGAAAACGGTGCGCAATTCCAGCAATTCGATCACCGAGGAAATTCGCCCCACGGCCAGATCGTTAAAGGGCAGCTCCTTGGCCGGTTTTACTTCGACGGCAAAAACGCCCGCACCCTTGCGTGCTTCAACGAGGCCATCGGCGCGCAGAATGGCGATGGCCTCGCGCACCACGGTTCGGCTGACGGAATATTCACGCGTCAGTTCGCTTTCGCTCGGAAGACGGTCGCCGGGGCGGAACACACCCTCCGACAGATCCCGCCGCAATGCCGAACTGATTTTCGCCGCGAGCGATACCCCCTGCTTCGTGCTGCTCTCAACGTCCATTCCGGCCCACCTGTTTTAAACTTGTCTGGCATGTTAGCAAACACCCGCCACATTGCAAGGGCCGGGCCTCCGCACCGCCGGGACGGCTGGCCGCCCTCACGCCGCAGCCATGGCCGAACTGCTGGAAAAGCGGCCTCTATATTCACCCGGTGAAAGGCCAAGAATGCGGTGGAACACCCGGCGAAAGGCGGCGGCATCCTCATATCCCACCGACCAGGCGATCTGATCGACCGAACGGCGGGTGAATTCCAGCAATTCCCGCGCCTTGCCGACGCGCAGATGCTGGACGTATTCGATGGGCTTCATGCCGGTCGCCGCCTTGAACCGGCGCAGGAAGGTCCGCTCCTCCAGCCCGGCATGGCCGGCCATGTCGGTAACGCTCGTCGCCCGCCCGGCGCGGGCCTGCAACCAGTGTTGCACCTTCAGGATAGGCTCATCGCCATGCGTCAGCCGCGGGGCGAAGCTGCTGTAATGGCGCTGTTCGCGCCCCGAAGGGTCGATCAGCAGGAACTTTCCGGTCTCGATCATCACCGAAGGCCCGAGCAGCCGGTCGACGATGCGCAGGCCAAGATCGGTCCACGCCATCAGCCCGCCAGCCGTGATGATATCGCCATCCTCGATGACGATCTTGTCGATCTCCAGCCGGATATCGGGAAAACGGTCACGGAAACGTTCGGCAAACAGCCAGTGGGTCGTGGCCGGGCGGCCGGACAGGAGGCCGGTCGCGGCGATGATGAATGAGCCGCCGCAACTGGCGGCCAGCGTCGCGCCCTGCGCGTGCCGGTCCAGCAGCCAGCGGGCGTAAGGCTCCGCTTCCTCGATTTCAGCAGGCCCGGTCAACCGGCCGGGTACGACGAAAATGTCGGGATGTCCCGGCCTGCCGGGCTCGGTGTCATGACAGCGGGAAAATTCACCGCCCTCGCCCATGCTCCAGTGGCTGACCCGCAATTTCGGCCCGCCGCGATCCTGTGAAAATACCGACGCGATGGCGAAAAGATCGGTGATGCCATGCACCATGGCGATCTGACAGTCCCGATAGAGGACCAGCCCCACTTCCAGCGCGCTTCCCGTTACACCTGCCATGCGCCCCATACCCCGTTTTGTCAGTTTCGGCTCGTTTTCTGTCAGAAGCGCCAATCCAGCCCCGGCGGCCTCCAGAGTATCTCTATTCCCACGGGACGCAAGCAAGCCCCCTGCAACAGGAGAGAGAGCCATGACAACGATCACCACCAGAGACGGAACGCATATTTTCTACAAGGACTGGGGCCGCAAAGACGGCCAGCCCATCATCTTTTCCCATGGCTGGCCGCTCAGCGCCGACGCCTGGGATGCGCAGATGGTGTTCTTCGCTAACAACGGTTTCCGCACCATCGCCCATGACCGCCGCAGCCACGGCCGCTCCGATCAGGTCTGGCATAACAATACCATGGATCAATATGCCGACGATCTGGCCGAGCTGATCGAACAGCTCGATCTTCACGACATCATTCTGGTCGGCCATTCCACCGGCGGCGGCGAGGTCACCCGCTATATCGGCCGCCACGGCACGGCCCGCGTCGCGAAAATCGCCCTCATCGGCGCAGTGCCGCCGCTGATGCTGAAGACGGAAAGCAATGCCATCGGCCTGCCGATCGATGTTTTCGACGGTATCCGCAAGGGCACTTATGACAATCGCAGCCAGTTCTTCAAGGATTTGACCATTCCCTTCTACGGCTACAATCGCGAAGGTGCCGTGATATCCGAAGGCATCCGCGAGGAATTCTGGCGGCAGGGCATGATGGGCGGCCTGAAAGGTCAGCTCGACAGCATTCGCGCCTTTTCGGAAAGCGATTTCCATCAGGACCTGAAGGCCTTCGACAAACCGACGCTGGTTCTGCACGGCGATGACGACCAGATCGTGCCGGTCGGCGCTTCCGCGCTTTCCACGGTCAAAATCGTCAAACACGCGGTCCTCAAAATCTATGAGGGCGCCGACCATGGCCTGACGCAGACCCATCAGGACCGGTTCAACGCCGACCTTCTCGCCTTCATCAACGCCTGAAACCGCCGCACAAAGGAGACACGGACATGACACAGAATACATTTCTCATCACCGGCGCATCGGATGGCATCGGCGCGGTCTATGCCGAACGTCTGGCAAAACGCGGCCATGATCTCATTCTCGTGGCGCGGCGCGCCGAAAAGCTGAAGGCACTCGCCGCACAGCTGGAAAAGGATCATCGCATCGCGGTCGAGGTTCTCTCCGCCGATCTTTCCAGGGCGGAAGACCTCGAAAAGGTGGAAGTGCGGCTGCGTGAGGACCGGCGGATTACCGGCCTCGTCAACAATGCCGGTATTGCCGGCGAGGGCGCAATCACGGCGCTGGACCCGGCCTATGCGACGACGATGATCAACCTCAACATTCTTGCCGTCACCCGGCTTGCGGCGGCCATCGCACCGCGCCTTGCCGTAGATGGCAAGGGCACGATCATCAACATCACCTCGGTCACGGCGCTGATGCCGGCGGCATTCACCGCCGTCTACCCGGCCACCAAGGCCTTTGTGCTTGCCTTCACCGAGGCGCTGCAGGCGCAGCTTTCGCCCTCCGGCGTGCGGGTTCAGGCCGTCCTGCCGGGCATCACCCGCACGGCGATCTGGGAAGAGGAACGGCTCGACGCCATTCCGGCCGCCATGGTCATGGATGTTTACGAGATGGTGGATGCGGCCCTTGCCGGTCTCGATCTCGGCGAAGCGCTGACCATTCCTTCCCTGCCGGATACGGCCGATCTCGAAAATTTCCTTGCAGCGCGCGCGGCGTTAAGGCCCAATCTGTCGCATGCACTTGCCGCCAGCCGGTATCGTGCAGCCAAAACCGAATAGAGGGAGACGTATCATGATCCTCGGACTGACCATTCCCCAATTCACGGCATTGCATGTGGGCTTAAGCTTCATCGGCATTGCCACCGGACTGATCGCCCTGCCCGCTTATGCGGCGGGGCGGTGGATGCCCCGCATGATGGCGATTTTCCTCGTCACCACGCTCGCCACCACGCTTACCGGCTTCCTGTTTCCAATCGGAAATTTCACACCGGCACTCGGCGTCGGCATCATCTCGACCCTTGTTCTGGCAATCGCACTGGTTGCGCTTTATGGATACGGTCTGAATGGCAGGGCGCGCATCATTTATACGATCACCGCCACGATCAGCCTTTATCTCAATATGTTCGTGTTGATCGTTCAGGCTTTTCTCAAGGTCGAAACACTCAACAACCTGGCGCCGAACGGCAACGAACCGCCCTTCGTGGTCGCCCAGACGGTTCTGCTTGTTGCAGCCATCTGTCTTGGCTGGAAGGCGACGCGCCGCAGACTCGCCGTCTGAAGCGGGCCTGAATTCGAACCGCTTTTCGCGAACATGCCTTGTGCCCCAATATTTCGGGCGCAAGGCATGTTTTTGCATGTCAAATACAGGCAATCTCCGCCCACCCGTCACAAAACGAAGAAATCCCGTCTCTAGGATTTCCTTCCGAACCTTTCCTGAAAATACAGCAGGAGACATTCGGAAACGAAGGCGGTTCGCGCCCTTGCAAACATACAATATACATTATATGATAATATATATTAAATAATTACAACAGGAGATGCCGATGAATGCCGTGAAGATCAACGAGCGTCTGACAGTTGCGGGCCAGCCGATGATCGCCGATTTCCCATCGCTCTCCGCCCAGGGTTATAAAAGCATCATCAACGCCCGGCCTGATGGTGAAGAGCCCGGTCAGCCGGGCAATGCGCAGGAAAAAAGCGCCGCCAGCGCGGCAGGCATGGATTATGGTTTCATCCCGGTCAGCGGCCCTACCATTACCGAAGCCGATATCCGCGCCTTCCAGCAGAAAATAGCGGAAGCGGAAGGCCCCGTTTTTGCCCATTGCAAGGGCGGCACCCGCGCGCTCACGCTTCATGTTCTCGGAGAAGCCCTGGATGGGCGCATCGAAAGGGACGATATCGAGGCTTTCGGCAAGGCGCATGGCTTTGACCTTTCCGGCGCCACCCGCTGGCTGGAACGGCGTGCTGCGGCGGTTCCGCACGTCAAGGCATTCTTCGATCCGAGGACATGGAGTGTGCAATATGTCGTGTCCGATCCCTCGACCGGGCGCTGCGCCATTATCGACCCGGTCTATGATTTCGATGAGAAATCCGGCGCAACCGGAACGATGAATGCCGACGCCATTCTGGACTATGTGGAGAGCCAGGGCCTGTCGGTGGAATGGATTCTCGATACCCATCCGCATGCCGACCATTTTTCCGCCGCCCACTATCTGAAGCAGAAGACCGGCGCGCAGACGGCGATCGGCGCGAAAGTCACCGGCGTACAGAAGCTCTGGCAGGAAAAATACAACTGGCCGGATCTCAAAACCGACGGCTCGCAATGGGACCGACTGTTCGAGGCGAGCGACAGGTTCAATATCGGCTCCCTTGAAGCGCGCGTGCTGTTTTCGCCCGGCCACACGCTCGCCTCCGTGACCTATGTGGTAGGTGATGCCGCCTTTGTGCACGATACGCTTTTCATGCCCGATTCCGGCACCGCGCGCGCCGATTTCCCCGGCGGCAGCGCCACAGAACTCTGGGCGTCGATCCAGGACATTCTCGCCCTTCCCGACGAAACACGGCTTTTCACCGGTCATGACTATCAGCCCGGCGGCCGCGCGCCTAAATGGGAAAGCACGGTCGGCGAACAGAAACGCAGCAATCCGCATCTTGCCGGCATGACGGAGGAGGGCTTCATCCGCCTCAGAGAAGCGCGCGATCGCACATTGCCAATGCCGAAGCTCATTCTTCACGCCTTGCAGGTCAATATTCGCGGCGGCCGCCTGCCGGAGCCGGAAGCGAATGGCAAACGTTACCTGAAATTCCCGCTCGACGTGCTGGAGGGCAGCATATGGTAAAGGAAAACGCGCTGGAAAAGCCCCGGCATATTGCAGAAATCCCTCTCCCCGCCATGGAAGAGCGGGCTGTCGAGGTCGCGCTGCTTCTTAAAACGCTTGCCCATCCCGCGCGGCTGATGCTCGCCTGCACGCTGGCGCAGGGGGAGTTTTCCGTTGGTGAGCTGGAGGTGAAGCTGGATATTCGCCAGCCGACGCTTTCCCAGCAGCTGGGCGTCCTGCGGGAAGCCGGTGTGGTCGAAACCCGGCGCGACGCCAAGCAAATCTTCTACCAACTGAGCGAAGCGAAAGCGGCGCAACTGATCGCGGCCCTTTACACCATATTCTGCGCGCCGGAGGAGGAGATCCCGTGAGCCCCTATTGGCCCTCTCTTTTTGGCGGCATGCTGCTCGGTCTTGCCAGCATTCTGCTGTTTCTTTTCAACGGCCGCATTGCCGGCATCAGCGGGATAATGGGCAAAATGCTCGGCAGGGAGCGGCGTCTTGCCGATCTCGCCTTCGTCGCCGGCTTGCTGGCCGGGCCATATATCCATGCCGCCGCATTCGGCCGGCTGCCTGCCGTCACCATAGTTTCACCATGGCCGCTCATCCTCATTGCCGGCCTGCTGGTGGGTTTTGGCACGCGCATGGGCTCCGGCTGCACATCCGGCCATGGCATCATGGGTCTGGCGCGATTTTCCCGGCGCTCCATCGCCGCGACCGCCACCTTCCTGATCACCGGTATTTGCGCCGCGACGATAGTGGGAGCCCTGTCATGAAAAATCCAGCCGTGGCGCGTATTGTCCTGGCATTGGCCACAGGAGCGCTGTTCGGCTTCGGCCTCTCGCTCTCCGGCATGGTCGATCCGGCCCGTGTTTCCGGCTTTCTCGATGTGGCGAGCGGCCATTGGGACCCGAGCCTGATGTTCGTTCTCGGCGGCGCGGTGATGGTCGCCGTGCCGGGTGTGCTGCTCAGCCGACGTCTCGCCAAACCGGTCCTCGCAGAGGATTTCAGCCTTACGGCAAAAACCCGTATCGACCGGCCGCTCATAACAGGCTCGGCCATTTTCGGCGTCGGTTGGGGGCTTGCCGGTTTCTGCCCCGGCCCGGCACTATCGGCTCTCGCCCTCGGGCTGATGCCGGTCGTTCTTTTCGTCAGCGCCATGATTGCCGGCATGCTGGTCCACGACCGCCTCTACGCAAAGCAGCCATAACGCAAACGCTCGTTCAGCGCGCGGGGAACGGGCCGTCGCGCGGGGCTGGAACGCTCCCGCGCGACGGCGTGTGATTAGAGGTCGATCAGGCTTTTGCCCGTCATTTCCGGCGGCAGCGGCACATTCATCAGTTGCAGCAGCGTGGGCGCGACATCGGCGAGAATGCCGTCATGCAGCTTCCCACCTTCCGGGCCACCGAAAAGGATCACCGGCACCGGATTGGTGGTGTGCGCCGTGTGCGGGCCACCGGTCACCGGGTCGACCATGGTTTCGCAATTGCCATGATCGGCAATGACAAGCATCGCGCCACCCACTTTTTCGAGGGCGGCAACGACCGCACCAAGCCCACGATCCACGGCTTCACAGGCCTTGATTGCGGCCTGCAGATCGCCGGTATGACCGACCATATCGGGGTTGGCGTAATTGGTGACGATCAGATCGTAACCTTTGCCTATCGCCTCGACGAATTTTTCCGTCACTTCGGGCGCGCTCATCTCCGGCTGCAGATCGTAGGTCGCAACCTTCGGGGATTTCGGCATGAAGCGGTCTTCGCCGACTTCCGGCTCTTCCTTGCCGCCATTCAGGAAGAAGGTGACATGCGGATATTTTTCCGTCTCGGCAAGGCGGAACTGCGTAAGCCCCTGCTTCGCCACCCATTCGCCCAGCGTATTGACGATATCGCGCTTGGGATAGGCCGTGGTCATGAAATCATTGTGCCGGGTGGAATATTCCACCATGCCGAGCAGCGCCGAAAGGACGGGCTTTTCGCGCGAAAAACCGTCGAAATCATCCGCCCCTATGGCGAGCAGGATTTCACGGGCACGGTCGGCGCGAAAATTCAGGCAGAACAGGCCGTCGCCGGCCTTGAAACCCTCATAACCATCGATCACCGTCGGCAGGATGAATTCGTCGGTGACATTGTTTTTGTAGCTCTGGGCAACGGCGCTCACCGCATCCCGCGCATGTTCGCCTTTCGCCAGAACCATGGCGTCATAGGCTTTCTCGACGCGCTCCCAGCGATTGTCGCGATCCATCGCATAATAGCGGCCGATCACCGTGCCGATGCTTGCCCCCTGCGGCAGGCTTGCCACCAGCGCCGCCACGAATTCTTCAGCCGATTGCGGCGCGACATCGCGGCCGTCGGTGATGGCATGTACCACCACCTTCAGGCCGTGGCTGATCATCAGCCTCACCGCCGCCTGGCCGTGGAGGATATGACCATGGACGCCGCCATCGGAAACGACGCACATCAGATGCGCCACACCGCCCGCGGCCTTCACCGTGGCGGCGAAATCAAGCATCGCCGCATTGCGGAAAAAGCTGCCATCCTCGATCGCCAGATCGATCTGGCCGAGATCCATGGCGACGATGCGGCCGGCGCCGATATTGGTGTGGCCGACTTCCGAATTGCCCATCTGCCCGGTGGGCAGGCCGACATTCGGGCCGAAGGTGGTGAGCCTCGCATTCGGGCAGGTGGCGAAAAGCCGGTCCATGGTGGGCGTATTCGCCAGCACCGGCGCATTGCTGGATGTGTCCTCGTTCAGCCCCCAGCCATCGAGAATAGTCAGGACAACGGGTTTGGGAGTGCGCATGGGAGGACCTTCTTCATTCGGTTGCCGGCGGAGGGCGGACCGCCGGGCACCGGAGCGCCCTCTTCCGCCACTATGATCATGATGAGAAAACATGCTTCTCGTTCTTCTCTTCTATACCCGAAGATGACGAACGCAAGCCTATACCGACAGCGAAACAGTTCCGTGAAGGTTGAAAACGCGGGCTACGAAATGCGGTCATGACACGCATACGCCCTCATTCCTGTGCTCGTCACAGGAATCCAGCCGACGCGCGTCTGCGCGGTGGAGAGAGTCCTTTCAGCCCAAAGACTTGGGCTGGCTGGATCCCTGCGACGAGCACAGGGATGAGGGAGCACGGATCGCCTTCACTCGATGAAAATAAGCGCGGGCTTCTCCAGCAATGCCTTGACGGCCTGGATGAAGACCGCCGCATCCCACCCATCGACAACCCGGTGATCGAAGCTGGAGGAAAGATTCATCATCTTGCGCGGCACAAACCGCGTCCCATCCCACACCGGACGCGTCACGATCTTGTTGACGCCGATGATCGCCACCTCCGGATGATTGATGATGGGTGTCGAGACCACACCGCCCAAGGCTCCCAGCGAACTGATGGTGATGGTGGAGCCCATCAGTTCTTCACGATGCGCCGTGCCGGTGCGGGCGGCTTCGGCGACGCGAGCGACTTCGTCCGCGCATTCCCAAAGACCGAGCGTTTCCGTGTGGCGCACGACCGGAACGGTGAGGCCCGACGGCGTCTGCGTGGCGATGCCGATATGAACCGCTTCATAGTGGCTGACGACCCCTTTGTCGTCGTCAAAGGTGGCATTCATGCCGGGATGATCGGCAACGGCTTTCACCAGCGCGCGCATCAAGAACGGCAGGATCGTCAACTTCGGTTGCCCGGAACGGCGGTTGCCGTTCATGGTCGCGCGCAAATCCTCCAGATCGGTCACGTCGACTTCCTCGACATAGGTGATGTGGGGAATGCGGGAGGCGGAAAGCACCATCTTCTCGGCAATCTTGCGCCTGAGCCCGGTCACCTTCACTTCCTCGACAGCGCTATCGTGGGGCGCTATCGGCTCGGGGCGTTCCGGCCGTGCCCGCACGGTTAAAAACCCGTCGAGATCGGCATGGGTGATATGCCCGTCCGGCCCCGTTCCCTTGACCTTGGTGAGATCGATATCGAGATCGTCGGCGCGCTGGCGAACGGCGGGAGACGCCAGCGGTTTATGATGCGGTTCGGCGGCGGGCGCCGGCGGCGCCTCCTCGGCTTCTCGCGCCGTCGGCTGGGCTTCAACGGGTGGCGGCGTGTCCGTCATGTCGGCAGGCGCTTCCGTCATCTGGGTCGGTGCTTCCGCTTCCGGCACGCTGCCATTGGGAGCGGCGGCCGCGACATCGGTTTCGATGCGCAGGAGCGGCGCCTTCACCGGCACGGTATTTCCGACCGTCACGGCGAGCCATGTGACGACGCCCGCCACCGGGGATGGGATTTCCACCGTCGCCTTGTCGGTCATCACCGCGGCCAGCACCATGTCCTCATGGACGAAATCGCCCGGTTTGACGTTCCATTCCACCAGCTCGGCTTCCGCCACACCTTCACCGACATCGGGCATCGTGAGAACAAATTCCGCCATAATCAGGCCTCCATGACTTCGACAAGGGCGCGCCCGACACGGGCCGGACCCGGAAAATAGTCCCACTCCTGCGCATGGGGATAAGGCGTATCCCAGCCCGCAACGCGGACGACGGGGGCCTCAAGGTGATAAAAACAATGTTCCTGCACCAGCGACACGACTTCGGCCCCGAAGCCGGAGGTCAACGTCGCCTCATGCACCATGACGCAGCGGCCGGTCTTGGAGACGGACTTCACAATGGTATCTAGATCGAGCGGCAGCAGGCTGCGTAGATCGATGATCTCGGCATCCACACCCGTCTCTTCCGCCGCCGCCAGCGCCACATGCACCATGGTGCCATAAGCGATGACGGTGACAGCGTTTCCGGGCCGGCGTATCTCCGCCTTGCCGATGGGAATGGTGTAGTGCCCTTCCGGCACTTCCCCCATCTCGTGCTTGGACCAGGGCGTTACCGGCCGGTCATGGTGCCCGTCGAAAGGGCCGTTATAAAGCCGCTTCGGCTCCAGAAACATCACCGGGTCGGGGTCTTCGATGGATGCGATCAGCAGACCCTTGGCGTCATAGGGATTGGAAGGGACGACCACCTTCAGCCCGCAGACATGGGTGAAAAGCGCTTCCGGGCTCTGGCTGTGCGTCTGCCCGCCAAAAATGCCCCCGCCGGTCGGCATTCTGAGAACGATGGGGCAGGTGAAATCGCCATTGGAGCGATAGCGGATACGCGCCGCCTCCTGGGTGATCTGGTCATAGGCGGGATACATGTAATCGGCGAACTGGATTTCGACGCAGGGGCGAAGGCCATAAGCCGCCATGCCGATGGCCGTGCCGACAATGCCGGACTCGCTGATCGGCGCATCGAAACAGCGGGTCTTGCCGTATTTTCCCTGCAGCCCCTGCGTGGCGCGGAAGACGCCGCCGAAATAGCCCACATCCTCACCGAACACCACCACGTCGTCGCTGCGCTCCATGGACACATCCATGGCGCTGCGGACGGCTTCGATCATCGTCATTCTTGCCATGGTCACCACCCTGCCTTCTGGCGCTGGCGGGCGAGATGCGGCGGCATCTCGGCGTAGACGCCTTCGAAAATATCCTTTTTCGGCGGTTTGCCGCCCTCATGCAGCGTGCCGTGGCTTTCCGCCTCACGCTGCGCCTCAAGCACCTCATCGGCAATTTCCGCCTCCGTCTGCCGGTGCCGTTCCTCCGACCAGACGCCGCGCAGGATGAGGTGTTTTTTGAGCCTCAGAACCGGATCGCCCAGCGGCCATGCCTCGGACTCCGTCTTGGGGCGGTAAGCGCTCGGATCGTCGGAGGTGGAATGGGCGCCGACACGATAGGTCACATATTCGATCAGCGTCGGGCCGAGATTACGGCGCGCCCGTTCCACCGCCCAGCGCGCCACGGCATAAACGGCGAGATAATCATTGCCGTCGACCCGCAGTGCGGGAATGCCGAAGCCCAGCCCGCGCGCCGCAAAGGTGCCGGAGCCGCCGCGCGCAATGCCCTGAAAGGTGGAAATCGCCCATTGGTTATTGACGATATTGAGAACCACCGGAGCCTTGTAGGTGGAGGCAAAGACCATCGCCGAGTGAAAATCCGACTCCGCCGTCGAGCCGTCGCCGATCCATGCTGCGGCTATCTTCGTATCGCCCTTGATGGCCGACGCCATCGCCCAGCCGACCGCCTGCACATATTGCGTGGCGAGATTGCCGGAGACGGTGAAGAAACCATGCTCCTTCGAGGAATAAAGCACCGGCAACTGCCGCCCATGCAGCGGATCCAGTTCGTTGGAATAGATCTGGTTCATCATGGTGACGAGCGGATAATCATCGGCGATCAGCAGCCCGGCCTGCCGATAGGTCGGGAAATTCATGTCGCCTTTGGAAAGCGCTTTGCGGAAGGCGCAGCTCACCGCCTCTTCGCCCAGATGCTGCATGTAGAAGGAGGTCTTGCCCTGCCGCTGCGCCATCAGCATGCGTGCATCGAAAGCCCGAAGCCGCATCATGTTTTTGAGGCCTACCAGTAAGTCTTCATCCGAAAGCAGCCCGGCCCAGGGTCCGACGGCCTCGCCCTGGTGGTTGAGGACGCGGATGATCGAATAGGCGAGATCGCGCATGCTTTCCGGCGCGGCGTCAACCTCCGGGCGCGGCACGGAACCGGCCTTGGGTATTTTCACATTGGAGAAATCCGGCTCCCCGCCGGGCCGCACCGCAGGTTCGGGAACATGCAGGCTGAGACGTGGCGTTTCGGTTATATCCATTCTACTCCTCCCGTCGCGGTCTCCTCCAGACCGCGAAACAACTCTCAAAGGTTCCGCGCGATCACCATCCGCTGGACATCGCTGGTCCCCTCGTAAATCTGGCAGATGCGCACATCGCGATAGATCCGCTCCACCGGATAATCCGCCATGTAGCCGTAACCGCCGTGAATCTGGATGGCGTCCGAGCAGACACGCTCGGCCATTTCGGACGCGAAGAGTTTTGCCATCGAGGCCTCCGAAAGACAGGGCTCGCCCGCTTCCTTCAGCGCCGCCGCATGCAGCACCAGCTGCCGCGCCGCCTCAATGCGCGTCGCCATGTCCGCGAGGCGAAACGCCACCGCCTGATGCTCCACGATTGCCTGCCCGAAGGCCTTGCGCTCGCGGGCATAATCCCGCGCCGCCTCGAAAGCCGCCTGCGCCATGCCGACGGCCTGCGCGGCGATGCCGATGCGTCCGCCTTCCAGATTGGCGAGCGCGATGCGATAACCCTGCCCCTCTTCGCCCAGCCGCATTTCTGCCGGGACCGCCATGTCGGTGAAAGCGATCTGGCAGGTATCGGACGAATGCAGGCCGAGTTTTTCCTCGACCCTTATGACCTCGTAACCCGGCGTATCGGTCGGCACGATGAACGCGCTGATGCCCTTCTTGCCCGCCGCCGCATCGGTAACGGCAAAAACGATGACGACATCACCATTTTTGCCTGATGTGATGAATTGCTTTGCGCCGTCGAGAATGTATCGGTCGCCATCGCGCCGGGCGCGGGTCTTGAGGTTGGAGGCATCGGAACCTGCCTGCGGTTCGGTCAGCGCAAAACCACCGATCCATTCGCCGGAGGCCAGTTTCGGCAGGAAACGCTGCTTCTGGTCTTCGGTCCCGAATTTCAGGATCGGCACGCAGCCGACCGAATTATGCACGCTCATGATGGTGGAACAGGCGCCGTCACCGGCAGCGATTTCCTCCAGCGCAAGGGCATAGGCCACGGCACCGGTTTCCGACCCACCATAGTCCTCGGAGACAAGCATACCGAGGAAGCCGAGCGCGCCCATTTCTTTCAGCTCGTCTTTCGGGAAACGGCTTTCCCGGTCACGTGAAGCAGCCCCAGGGGCAAGCCGCTCGCGGGCGAAATCGCGGGCCATGTCCCTGATCTGCTGCTGGGCTTCGTTCAGGATCATCGCCGCCTCCCCTTAATATCGCTCTATGCCGAGCGCGGTTGCTTCACCGCCACCGATGCAGACGGCGGCCACGCCGCGTTTCAGCCCGTGGCGCTGCAGGGCCGCCAGCAAGGTGACGACGATCCTCGCGCCGGAAGCGCCGATCGGATGGCCGAGCGCACAGGCGCCGCCATGCACATTCACCTTGTCATGCGGCAGATCGAGATCGCGCATCGCCGCCATCGCCACCACGGCAAAGGCCTCGTTGATTTCGAAGAGATCGACATCCTTCGCCGCCCAGCCGGTTTTTCCGAACAGCTTTTTCATCGCGCCGATGGGAGCCGTTGGATATCCGGCGGGCGCATCCGCATGGGAGGCCTGACCGATAATGGTCGCCAGCGGTGAAAGGCCCCGCCTTTCCGCTTCGGAGCGACGCATGAGAACGAGAGCGGCAGCACCATCGGAAATCGAACTGGAATTTGCCGCCGTCACCGTTCCGCCATCGCGGAAGGCGGGTTTCAGCTGCGGGATTTTTTCCGGCTTCGCCTTGCCCGGCTGCTCGTCCACGGCAACATCACCGAGAGGCGCGATCTCCGCTTCGAAAGCCCCCTCAGCGATGGCACGACGGGCGCGCTCCAACGAGGTCAGCGCATAATCATCCTGCATGGCGCGGGTGAACTGGTAGGCTTCAGCACAATCTTCCGCGAAAGTGCCCATCAGCCGCCCCTTGTCATAAGCGTCTTCGAGACCATCCAGAAACATGTGGTCGGTGAGTTTGCCGTGGCCGAGACGATAGCCGTTGCGGGCGCGGTCCAGGAGATAGGGCGCATTGCTCATGCTTTCCATGCCGCCCGCAAGCACGATGGAAGAGCTTCCCGCCGCAATCTGGTCATGCCCCAGCATGATCGCTTTCATGCCCGAGCCGCACATCTTGTTGATGGTCGTCGCGCCAATCGAATTGGGAATGCCGGCGGCAATGGCCGCCTGTCGGGCCGGGGCCTGCCCCTGCCCGGCCGTAAGCACGCAGCCCATCAGCACATCGTCAATATCAGAAGGTGGTACCGCAGCCCGTTCGACGGCCGCGCGGATCGCCGCCGCACCGAGATCGGGCGCGGCCACCGATTTGAATTCGCCCTGGAACCCACCCATAGCAGTACGGGCGGCCCCGACGATCACGACAGGGTCATGCACAGCCAAATTCACCTCCCTTGGCCATTCTCCCGCTTGAGAAAACAACCGTCATCGCGATCTCCTCCAGATCTCGACTGACATGAACGCTATCACCAACTCGAATTCATTTCAAAGCTATTTTGATTGACAGTTTTTTGATTGGCGATATCTTTGATCCAATAAATAGTCATATCATAGAGCAAATGATCCATGATTGAGCTCGACAGTTTCGACCGGAAGATTCTGCATGTGCTCGGCGATGACGGGCGGGTGAGCTGGCGTGATCTGGCAGCGCGGATAGGTCTTTCCTTCACGCCGACGCTGCGGCGCGTGCGCAAGCTGGAAGAGGAAGGCATCATTCGTGGTTATACCGCCGTGTTCGATGAGAACCGGCTGCTCGGCAATATGGGTGTCTTCATCTCGGTCACGCTGGAGCGGCAGATCAAGGAAGCACTGACGACCTTCGAACACCATGTCGCTTCCATTCCGGAAGTCGTCGGCGGTTATCAGACCAGCGGCAGCTCGGATTATCTGATCCACGCCATGGTGCGGGATTTGCCGCATTATCAGGAACTTCTGGATTTCCTGACCACGGTTCCCGGCGTGTCGCGCATCCAGTCCAATTTCGCCATCAAGACATTCGTGCGCCGTTCGGCCGCCTTCACCGGGGGTGACGCGCCGTAAATCAAGGGTTGCCGGCGCGGAGGAGGTGCCGGCTGCTGACAAAAGGGACGGTGGCAAAGGCCGTCCGGAGGAGGAGACGCGATGAGTTTGAACCTCGCCGCCATTTTCGATGCCGATCTCGGCCCGGAAATCGCAGCATTACGCGACAGCGCAAGCGCATTCGCAGACGATAAAATCGCGCCGCTGGCGGCGGAGATCGACCGCGACGACCGTTTTCCACGCAAGCTCTGGCCAGAAATGGGCCAGCTCGGTCTGCACGGCATCACGGTTTCGGAGGAGTTCGGCGGTGCCGACATGGGCTATCTTGCCCATTGCGTCGCGATGGAAGAGATAAGCCGGGCTTCCGCTTCTATCGGCCTTTCCTATGGCGCCCATTCCAACCTCTGCATCAACCAGATTCACCGCTGGGGAACGCAAGAGCAGAAGCACAGATATCTGCCGAAACTCGTCTCCGGCGAACATGTCGGCTCGCTCGCCATGAGCGAAACGGAGGCCGGTTCGGATGTCGTGTCGATGCGGCTGAAGGCGGAGCGCAGGGGCGACCGCTACGTGCTGAACGGCGCGAAAATGTGGATCACCAATGGCCATGAGGCCGATACGCTGGTGGTCTACGCCAAGACGGATATGTCGGCCGGCCCGCGCGGCATCACCGCCTTCCTGATCGAAAAAGGCTTCAAGGGGTTTCGCCCGGCCCAGAAACTCGACAAGCTCGGCATGCGCGGCTCCCCCACCTCGGAACTGGTGTTCGAGGATTGCAAGGTGCCGGAAGAGAACATTCTCGGACGCCTCAATGACGGCGTGACGGTGCTGATGAGCGGGCTGGATTACGAGCGCGCCGTGCTGGCTGCCGGCCCGGTCGGCATCATGCAGGCAGCCATCGACCTGGTACTGCCCTATGCCCGCGAGCGCAAGCAATTCGGCAAGCCGATCGGCGAATTCCAGCTGGTGCAGGGCAAGCTTGCCGATATCTATTCGGCCATGAATGCATCGCGCGCCTATGTCTATGCCGTTGCCCGCGCCTGTGACAACGGCCGCATCACGAGGCAAGATGCGGCGGGCGCGATCCTCTTCGCCGCCGAACGGGCGACGCAGGTGGCGCTGGATGCAATCCAGCTTCTCGGCGGCTCCGGTTATGTCAATGAAAGCCCGGCCGGACGGCTGCTGCGCGACGCCAAGCTTTATGAGATCGGCGCGGGCACCAGCGAAATCCGCCGGATGCTGATCGGCCGCGAACTGGTCAAGGGCAACGGGTGAGGACACGCGATGAAGCTAGCATCCAGTCTGAACCGCGACCCCACCTTCGCTGCCAATGTCGACTTCATGTCCGGTCTGGTGGATGACCTGCGGCAGCACGTCGAAAAAATCTCGAAAGGCGGCGGCGACAAGGCCCGTGAACGACATCTTTCCCGCGGCAAATTGCTGGCGCGCGACCGGATCGAAGCCCTTCTCGATCCCGGCAGCCCGTTCCTGGAGTTTTCGCAATTTGCAGCCTACGAGGTCTATGACGAACCCGTTCCCGCTGCCGGCATCGTCACCGGCATCGGCCGCGTCTCGGGCCGCGAATGTGTGATCGTCGCCAATGATGCGACGGTGAAAGGCGGCACCTATTATCCGCTGACGGTGAAGAAACATCTGCGCGCGCAGGAAATCGCCACGGAGAACCGCCTGCCCTGCATCTATCTGGTGGATTCCGGCGGCGCGAACCTGCCCAATCAGGACGAGGTGTTTCCCGACCGCGATCATTTCGGCCGCATCTTCTATAATCAGGCCAATATGTCGGCGGAAGGCATCGCCCAGATCGCCGTGGTGATGGGCAGTTGTACGGCAGGCGGGGCCTATGTGCCCGCCATGAGCGACCAGACCGTCATCGTCAAAAATCAGGGCACGATCTTTCTCGGCGGCCCGCCGCTGGTGAAGGCCGCGACCGGCGAAGTGGTGAGTGCGGAAGAGCTGGGCGGCGCGGATGTGCATTCGCGACAATCCGGCGTCACCGATCATTATGCCCGCGACGACCGCCACGCGCTGGCGCTGACCCGGCGGATCGTTTCCACCCTCAACCGCCGCAAACAGGTGGAACTGGATATTCGCGAGCCGACGGAGCCGTTTTATCCGGCTGAAGAGCTTTATGGCATCATTCCCGCCGATACGCGAAAACCTTTCGAGGTGCGGGAGATCATCGCGCGTCTGGTGGATGGCTCGGAATTCGATGAGTTCAAGGCGCTTTACGGCACCACGCTGGTCTGCGGTTTTGCCCATATCCATGGCTATCCAGTTGGCATCGTCGCTAATAACGGCATTCTGTTTTCGGAATCGGCGCTGAAGGGCGCGCATTTCATCGAACTCTGCTGCCAGCGCGGCATTCCGCTGGTCTTTCTCCAGAACATCACCGGCTTCATGGTCGGCAAGGCCTATGAGGCGGGGGGCATCGCCAAGGACGGCGCCAAGCTCGTTACCGCCGTCGCATCGGCTAAAGTGCCGAAATTCACCGTCATCATCGGTGGCTCCTTCGGGGCCGGCAATTACGGCATGTGCGGCCGCGCCTATTCGCCGCGCTTTTTGTGGATGTGGCCCAATGCCCGCATTTCCGTGATGGGCGGAGAACAGGCGGCGTCCGTCTTGGCGCAAATCCGCCGCGACGGCATCGAGGCCGATGGCCGCCACTGGTCGAAGGAAGGCGAAGAGGCGTTCAAGCAGCCGATCCGGGAAAAATACGAGCGGGAGGGACATCCCTATTATGCCAGCGCCCGACTTTGGGACGATGGTATCATCGACCCGAAGGATACCCGTTTTGTGCTCGGTCTCGGCTTGTCCGCCGCGCTCAATGCACCGATTGAACCCACCCGTTTCGGCATATTCAGGATGTGAGGCGACCATGTTCTCGAAAATACTGATCGCCAACAGGGGCGAAATCGCCTGCCGCATCATCCGCACCGCCGCCAAGATGGGTATCCGCACCGTCGCCGCTTATTCGCACGCCGACCGTGACGCCATGCATGTGGCGCTTGCCGACGAGGCCATCGCCATTGGCGCAGCACCCGCACGGGCCTCCTATCTCGACGGCGAAAAAATCATCGCCGCCGCAAAATCCTGCGGCGCGCAAGCCATTCATCCGGGTTACGGTTTCCTTTCGGAAAACGCCGGTTTCGCCGAAGCCTGCGCCGCCGCCGGGCTCGTTTTCATTGGCCCGCCTGCAGCGGCAATCCGCGCCATGGGTGGGAAAAGCGAGGCGAAGGCGCTGATGGCAAAAGCCGGCGTTCCGGTCGTTCCCGGCTATCACGGTGACGAACAATCGGAAAAACGACTGGCAAGCGAGGCGGACAAGATCGGTTATCCGGTGCTGCTCAAGGCCTCAGCCGGCGGCGGCGGCAAGGGCATGCGTATCGTCCGGCAAAAGCGCGACTTCGCAGCGGAGCTTGCGGGCGCAAAACGCGAAGCGCTGGCCGCTTTCGGCAACGACCGCATGCTGATCGAAAAATATCTCGAGCGGCCGCGCCATGTGGAAGTGCAGGTCTTTGCCGATGGCCACGGCAATTGTGTTTCGCTTTTCGAGCGCGATTGCTCGATTCAGCGCCGGCACCAGAAGGTCATAGAGGAAGCCCCTGCCCCCGGCCTGCCCGATGCGCTTCGGCAGCGCATGTATGAAGCGGCGGTCGCCGCCGCCCGCGCCATCGATTATCGCGGCGCGGGAACGGTGGAATTCCTGCTCGACCCTTCCGGCGACTTCTATTTCATGGAAATGAATACGAGGCTTCAGGTCGAACATCCGGTGACGGAATATATTACCGGCCTCGATCTGGTCGAGTGGCAGATCCGCGTCGCAAACGGAGAGGCCCTGCCGGAAGACTGGGCCAATCTCAGCATAAACGGCCACGCCATCGAGGCGCGGATTTATGCCGAAGACCCGGCGCATGATTTCCTGCCGTCGATCGGCACGGTCAGCCATCTGGTTTTTCCCGATCAGGGCCCTCATGTCAGGATCGACAGCGGCATCCGCGCCGGCGACGCCATCACCGTGCATTACGATCCGATGATCGCCAAGCTGATCGTCTGGGACCGTGATCGCCCCTCGGCGGTGCGGCGTCTGCGGTTGGCACTCGAAAATCTGGCGATCTGCGGCGTCACCAGCAATGCCGCCTTTCTGACGCGGCTTGCGGGACTGGCGGCCTTTGCGAACGCCGATCTCGACACCGGTTTCATCGCCCGTAACGAAGCGGCGCTGTTTGCTCCGCCAGCAACGGACGGGAACGAGATAGCAATGGCCGCGCTTGGCCTGCTGCTTGCGCGGCAGAAAAACGGAAAGCCAGGTTCACAGGCCGATCCCCATAGCCCATGGAACACGACGGCCGCCTTTCGCCTCAACGCGCCGGCAAGGGAAACGCTGTATTTCGTGTTTGACAACCAGCCGCTTGGCGTCGGCGTCATGCATGAGGCGGATGGTTTTTCGCTGGAGATCGACGGACGGGCGATCAGCGCCCATGGCATCCTCTCGGATGACGGTAAATTCCGTGCGACCGTGGAAGGCAGGAAAAGGCAGGGTTATTTCTTTGCTGAGGATGGCCGGTACGCGCTTTTTCTGGATGGCGAACATTATCGCGTCAGCCAGCCGGATCCCGTCGATATCGCGGATTCCGCTACCCATACCGGCGGTCTGGAAGCACCCATGCCCGGCGTCATCCGCGCCTTGCTGAGCAGCAACGGTGCTGCGGTTGAGGCCGGCGAAGCGCTTGTGGTGATGGAGGCGATGAAAATGGAGCACACGATCCGCGCGCCGGCGAAAGGCACCGTCACGGCCATCAATTGCATTGAGGGCGATATGGTCGCGGCCGGTGCGGTTCTGGTGGATTTCGAGCCGGAGGGCGGCTGAGATGAGCTGGCCCCGAACCGTCAAAATCGTCGAAGTGGGCGCGCGTGACGGCTTGCAGAACGAAAGCACCGAGGTTCCAGCCGCTATCAAGATCGAGCTGATCGAACGGCTGGCCGCAGCCGGCTTGGCGGCGGTGGAAGCGGGCGCTTTCGTCTCACCCAAAAAAGTACCGCAAATGGCGGGTTCGAAAGAGGTGTTCCAGGGCCTCGAACGGCGACCCGGCACCGCCTATCCGGCGCTCGTTCCCAATATGAAAGGTTTCGAGGCCGCCCTTGAAGCCGGCGTGACGGAAATCGCCGTTTTCGTCTCCGCATCCGAAGGTTTCAGCCAGCACAATATTGGCTGCTCGCGCGCCGAAAGCCTTGAGCGCCTGCGCGATGTCGCATCAGCCGCGGCCGGCCGGAACACCCTCATGCGCGGCTACGTCTCCTGCATAGCCGGCTGCCCCTATGACGGTACGGTTGCACCCGATGACGTGGCGGCGATGGCCGAAGCGCTCATCGCTCTGGGCTGTTACGAAATCTCGCTCGGCGATACGATCGGCGTCGGCACGGCGGACCAGATTCGCAATATCATCAAGCGGGTGTCTGCCCGCATCCCGCGTGAAAAACTCGCCATGCATTTCCATGATACCTATGGGCAGGGCGTCGCCAATGTTCTGGCCTCGCTGGATGAAGGTATTTCCGTCTTCGACAGTTCGGTGGCCGGGCTGGGCGGCTGCCCCTTTGCGCCGGGCGCCAGCGGCAACGTCGCCACCGAAGACGTCGTTTATCTGCTGCAAGGGCTTGGCATTAAAACCGGTATCGACCTGATGGCGGTGGCGAAAACCGGAGACTGGATCAGCCGGTATCTCGGCAGACCGAATGCGGCCCGCGCCGGCAAGGCGCTGCTTGCGGCAAGACAGGAGGGTGACGCGCATGGCAGATGAGTTGCTGAGCGAAAGACGCAAGGACGTTCTCTGGCTGACGCTTAACCGGCCGGAGGTGCACAATGCCCTGAATGCCGCGATGACGGACGCCCTGACGACAGCCATCCGCGCGGCATCTGGCAACCACGCCCTGCGCGCCGTGGTGATAACGGCCGCGGGAGACCGCAGCTTCTGCTCCGGGGCCGATCTGAAGGAAAGCGCCGGCGGCATGTTCCTCTCGCGGGATGGAACCAACCCTATTGCCGATGTGATGCGCGCCATCGAGGGCTGCGACAGGCCCGTCATCGCCCGCATCAACGGCCGGGTTCTGGCCGGCGGGCTTGGCCTCGTCGCCGCCTGCGATCTCGCCTATGCCGCCGACCATGCCGAATTCGGCCTGCCGGAAGTCCGTGTCGGGCTTTTCCCGGCCATGGTGGCGGCGAAGCTTCTGGCGAAGATACCCCTGAGCCAGCTTCAGGAAATGGCCTATCTTGGGGCCGCGATCAACGCCGCTGATGCGGAGCGCCGTGGCCTCGTCAATCGGGCTGTCCCGTCGGACGAACTCGATGGCGTGGTGGAAGATGTTCTCGCCCGGTTGCGGCAGAATGCGCCGGGCGCCATCGCGGCCGGAAAAGCGGCGTTGCTGAAGATGCGCGATATGCCCTCCAGCGAGCGGCTCGCCTTTGCCGAAAACGTCATCGCCACGATCAGCGGCAGCAACGAGGCGCGGGAGGGGCGATTGGCCTTTGCCGAAAAAAGGAAACCGCTCTGGGTAGAGTGATTACCGCCATCTGTCCGAGCACCGGTTTTCTTAAAAGTCGTCATAGGGTTAATCGATATAATCCCGATGCGTCCGTTGACCCCGTTCGGCAAATCGAGTTCTATCCAGCACCTTTCGCCGGGCGGCGAATGGGGAAGCCGGAGGAGACCCATGCAGCTTGTAAAAACCGTCGCCGAATTGCGGGATGCCACCGCTGCTTTTCGCCGTGCGGGTAAAACCATCGGCTTCGTGCCGACCATGGGCTTTCTCCATATCGGCCATCTGACTCTCGTTGCCCAATCCAAGGCGGAAAACGACGTGACGGTGGTTTCGATCTTCGTCAACCCGCTGCAATTCGGCGCGAATGAGGATCTGGCCCGTTACCCCCGCGATCTCGCCCGCGACAGCACATTGCTGGAAGAGGCGGGCATCGACATTCTTTTCGCACCGGAAGTCTCCGAGATGTATCCGCGCCCGATGCAGACCGTGGTGGATGTGCCCGAACTGGGCAGCCAGTTGGAAGGCGCGGTGCGGCCGGGGCATTTCGCCGGTGTTGCGACTGTCGTGACCAAGCTTTTTAACCTCGTCCAGCCGGGCGCCGCCTATTTCGGCGAGAAGGATTATCAGCAGGTGACGCTGATACGCCGCATGGTCGAGGATCTTGCCCAGCCGGTCAGGGTTGTTCCCGTCGCCACCGTGCGCGAGGCGGATGGGCTGGCCTGCTCCTCGCGGAATGTCTATCTAAACCCCGCAGAGCGCGCCGCCGCGGTGATCGTGCCGCAGGCACTCGATGAGGCGGAACGGCTTTATGGCGAGGGCTTCGACGACCCCGCTGCATTCGAAGCCGCGATAGAAAAATTCATCGCCGCCGAGCCGCTGGCTTCACCGGAAGTCGTCGCGGTACGCGATCCCGATACGCTCGCTCCCGTTGCTTCATTGCAGGCGGGACCGGTGCTGGTGGCGCTGTTCGTCAGGCTCGGCAGCACGAGGCTCCTCGACAACCGCGTCATCGGGCGCGACAGGATCAATCAACGGGAGGCTGCCGAATGAGCGCCCATGGAAAACACAAGCGGCTGACGACGGCCTCCATCCGGCAGATGAAAGGCGAGGCGCGCATCGTCTGCCTGACCGCCTATACCACGCAGATTGCCCGCCTGCTCGATCCGCATTGCGATCTGCTCCTGGTCGGAGATTCCCTCGGTATGGTGCTTTACGGCATGGACACGACGGTCGGCGTCACGCTGGATATGATGATCGCCCATGGCCGCGCCGTCATGCGCGGCGTCGAACATGCCTGCGTCATCGTCGATCTTCCCTTCGGAACCTATCAGGAATCCAAGGAACAGGCGTTCCGCAATGCCGTGCGGCTGATGCAGGAAACCGGCTGCGACGGCGTGAAGCTGGAAGGCGGCGAGGAAATGGCGGAGACCATCGCCTTTCTGGCGGCGCGCGGCATTCCGGTGTTCGGCCATGTCGGGCTGATGCCGCAGCTGGTGCACACCGCCGGCGGCTTTCGCTCGCTCGGACATTCGGATGCGGAAACGCAGAAGATCTGGCGCGATGCGATTGCGGTGGATCAGGCGGGCGCCTTCGCCATCGTCGTGGAAGGCACCGTTGAGCCGCTTGCCCGCGAACTGACCGAAAAACTCGCCGCACCCACGGTTGGCATCGGCGCATCGCCGGCCTGCGACGGGCAGGTGCTCGTTTCCGACGACATGCTCGGCCTTTTCACCGATTTCAAACCGAAATTCGTCAAACGTTTCGCCGATCTGGGCCCAGCGGTCTCGGAAGCAGCGGCCGCCTATGCCGATGAAGTTCGCTCGGGAGCGTTTCCCGGGCCGGAACATACTTTTCAGGTGCGCCGGCAATCGCCTTCGGGGAAGTAACACTATTTCCGTCATGCCGGACTCGATCCGGCATCCAGCCACGGCGCGTCTGCGCCGTGAAAGACTCTTGCGCGATCAAGGACTTGATCGCACTGGACCCCGGATCAAGTCCGGGGTGACGGGTGTGGGGGACGTCCCCCAAAAAAAACGACGCCCCTATACAATCCCGCCGCTGCCGCCAACCGAAGCCGGGCGCTTCGCCGCGACCTGCTTGCGATAGCCGCTCGCACGATAAGTCGCGACCGGATCGATAGCGCCGCCCGCCAATTGCCGCGCCTGGGCAAGAATCGGTTCGACATCGGTGCGATAGGCCCGCTTCAGCATATCGGAAGCCATCAGCGCATCATTGTCCTGCTGGTAGCCGTCGAGAGCCGCGCGATCCACCAGCAGCGCCTGCGCATAGGCGCGGCGGATTTCGTTGGCGCTGGAGATCAGGCTTTCGATCGGGTCCGTCACATTGTGCGACTGGTCGATCATATGGGCGGGATGGAAACCCTTCACGCCGCGATGTTCGGCATCCACCAGCTCGTTGAAAACGAGGAACAGGCGGTAAGGCTCGATCGAGCCGGCATCCAGATCGTCATCGCCATATTTGCTGTCGTTGAAGTGGAAACCGCCGAGCTTGCCGAACTGGATGAGCCGGGCGACGATCATCTCGATATTGGTGTTCGGCGCATGGTGGCCGAGATCGACGAGGCAGAAGGCCTTTTCGCCGAGCGTATTGGCGATGAGATAATTGGTGCCCCAGTCCTGCACGACGGTCGAATAGAAGGCCGGCTCATACATCTTGTGTTCGGAGAAGATGCGCCAGTCATCCGGCAACGCCTTGTAGATATCGGCCATGGCGGCAAGATAACGCTCGAAACTTCTGGTGAAATTGCTCTGGCCGGGAAAGTTCGAACCATCGCCCACCCACACCGTCAGCGCCTTCGAGCCGATGGCATTGCCGATCTCGATACATTCGATGTTGTGCTCGACCGCCTGCCGGCGCGTGGCGGCGTCCGTGTGGCTGAGCGAACCGTATTTGTAGGAATGGCTCTGGCCCGGCGCATCCGAAAACGTGTTGGAATTCATGGCGTCGAAGCCGAGACCCAACCCGTCAGCATGGGCCTTCAGTCGCTTCGGGTCTTCCTTGTCCCACGGAATATGCAGCGAGACATTCGGTGTGGCGCGCGTCAGCTGGTTGATGACGGCGCAATCATCCAGCTTGTCGAAAATGCCGCGCGGCTCGCCCGTGCCGGGAAAGCGGGCAAAGCGGGTGCCGCCGGTGCCTACGCCCCAGGAGGGCACGGCAACGAAAAATTCCGCGACCTTGGCCGTAACGGCCTCGATATCGATATTGCGGCGCGCAAGCTGGTTGCCCAGCGCCTGATAATCGTCCTTCAGCGCAGTAGCACGCTTGTCGTTTTCCGCCGCGATGACATCGGCAGCGATTTTCGTCTCGGTCATCTCTTCCTCCCGGGCAATGAACATAACAGGTGCTTCGACCCGCGACGCCACCACCCCGTCATTCCGGCCTTGAGCCGGAATCCAGCCAGCCCAAGTCTTTGGGCTGAGAAGACTCTCTCGCCGCGCAGACGCGCGGCTGCTGGATTCCGGCTCAAGGCCGGAATGACGGAGGTGGGACTTTCGCCGCTTCTCAAAGCATCGTGTCTTTTTATATGTCGGTATCCACCGACACCCTACCGTGTAAAACTCTGCGCATTGCCGGCATCGACATTGATGATGTTGCCGGTCGACTTGGCGGAGGCGTCGGACGCCAGGAAGTAGATCGCCTCGGCGATATCTTCCGGGAAGACATTGAGCTTCAACATCGAGCGCTTGCGGTAATGTTCCTCGAGATCGGTCACTTCGATCTTGGATGAGGCCGCGCGCTGCTCGCGCCACTCGCCGCTCCAGATTTTCGAACCGCGCAGCACGGCATCGGGATTGACGGTATTGACGCGAATGCCCGCTTCCGCCCCTTCGAGGGCGAGGCAACGGGCCAGATGAATTTCCGCAGCCTTCGCCGTGCAATAGGCGGAGGCATTGGGCGAGGAAGCGAGACCGTTTTTCGAGGCGACGAACACCACGTTGCCGCCGAGATTCTGACGCCGCAGCAGCCGGAAAGCCTCCCGCGAAACGAGGAAATAGCCGGTGGCGAGAATGTCGATATTCTTGTTCCACATGGCAAGCGTCGTGTCTTCCACCGGCGCGGAGGAAGCGATGCCGGCATTGGAGACGAGGATATCCACACCGCCGAATTCCACGCTCGCTTCCGCGAAGGCCGCAATGACGGCATCCTCTTTCGTCACATCCAATTTCACGCTGCGCACCGCGTCAGCGCTGTAACGCTTGACGAAATCGCTCTTGGCGGCTTCCAGCGCCGCCTCGTCAATATCCGCCAGAACCACGCAGGCGCCCTCACCCGCCAGCCTTTCCGCCGTCGCCCGGCCGATACCGCCAGCACCGCCGGTGACGAATGCCACCCGACCGGCAAGGCTCTTCGGCTTCGGCATGCGCTGAAGCTTTGCTTCTTCCAGCAGCCAATATTCGATATCGAAGGCTTCCTGTTCGGGAAGGCCCTGATATTCGGACACGGTGGAAGCACCGCGCATGACGTTGATGGCGTTGACGTAAAATTCGCCGGCGATGCGGGCAGTGGCCTTGTCCTTGGCGAAGGACAACATGCCAACGCCGGGGATCAGGAAAATCACCGGATTCGGATCGCGCATCTTCGGTGAATTGTCGTGGCGGCACGCCTCATAATAGCGGGTGTAGTCGGCCCGATAAACCTCCAGCGCCTTGTCGAGGCCGGCCGTCAGCGCATCCACATCGGGATTGGCCGTATCGAGATCGAGGATCAGCGGACGGATTTTCGTGCGCAGGAAGTGATCCGGGCAGGATGTGCCGAGCGCGCCGAGCGGCTTCAGGTCTTTCGAGTTGACGAATTCGAGCACCGCGTCCTGATCGTCGAAATGGCCGAGCTTGCGTTCCTCACGGCCGATGCGGCCACGGATTTCCGGCATCAACCGGGCGGCGATGGCGCGGCGTTCGGCAAGGGGCAGGCTCTTCGCCACCGCGCCGCCAAAAATCGTCTTGCCTTCGGTCTTGGCCGCAAACCATTCGATGGCCTTGTTGATGATGGCAAGCGTCAGCTCGTAACACGCCTTGGCGTCATTATCCCATGTGAAAAGACCATGGCTTTCCAGCACGACGCCCTTGGCCTTGGGGTTGGCCTTGACGAAAGCTTCGAGATCGAGACCGAGCTGGAAACCGGGGCGACGCCAGGGCAGCCAGCCAATATCGTCACCGAATATCTGCTGCGTCAGCTCTTTCGAATTCTTCGAAGCGGCAATGGCGATGATCGCGTCCGGATGCATATGGTCGACATGATCGTAAGGCACGAAACCGTGCAGCGGCGTATCGATGGAAGCCGCGCGCGGATTGAGGTTGAAGGTGCAATACGGCAGGAAGCCGACCATGCGGTCCTCATCCGCAACGCCCTTGTAAATGCCCTTCAGCGCTTCCAGCTTGTCGAGATAGAGCGTTGCAAAACCATCGAGCTTGATGGTGCCGACATCGCCGCCAGAGCCTTTCACCCACATGACTCGGACCTTCTCGCCCGTCAGCGGATCGGTCTCAAGCACCTTTGCGGATGTATTGCCGCCGCCATAGTTGGTGATGCGCTTATCGGCACCGAGCAGATTGGAGCGATAAAGCAGCTTGCCCGGCTCATCGAGCGTTTCGGCATAGGCATCGTCCCAACGGCTTTCGAGAAGGCGGGGTTTTCCCGTCATGTCTTCCTCCCAATATCTGTCTGCATTCGCGGAGCCGATACCGGCCCGCCTCCTTTGATGGCAGATATCGCGCATCCAAAAGCACAATGTCAATCAAAAACGATCATAAATTTTCATGTTGCAGCGCGATATTGATTAATTTGATCGTTCTTGATTGACAACGCAAAGAGATTGCGAATAATCACAATCAGGAGGACCCCATGCACGAACGCGAACGCCATCGCATCATCTTGAGCGCCACGCAGGAAAAAGCTGTCGTGACGGTGCAGGATATTGCGGAACTGACTGATGCGTCGGAAGCGACGATCCGCCGGGATATCGCGTCCCTGCACGTTCAGGGCAAATTGCGCCGCGTACGCGGCGGGGCGGAAGCGGTGCATCCGCCGCAGCTCGGCAATCTGGCCGCCCGGCCGTTCCGGGTGTCCGAATCGGTCAACATCGACAAGAAACGCGCAATTGCACGCAAGGCGGTCGATCTCTGCAACGATGGCGACGCAATCATCCTGAATGGTGGCACGACGACATTCCAGATGGTGCATTACATGGCGGCGCGACGTCTGCAGGTCATGACCAATTCTTTCGCCATCGCCGAGCATCTGGTCAAGCATTCCAAATGCAATGTCAGCGTGCCGGGCGGCGCGATCTATCGCGACCAGAGCCTTATCCTGTCGCCTTTCGAGAACGATGCGATCCGCAATTTTTATGCGCGGCGGATTTTTCTCGGTGCGCAGGGCGTGGGCGCGCTCGGCATCATGGAATCCGACGCGCTGGTTATCCAGAGCGAGCAGAAGCTGATGCGGCAGGCGGAAGAGCTGATCGTGATGGTCGATTCTTCGAAATTCAGAAAGCGATCCAGTCTCATTTTATGCCCGCTCGAAAATGTCTCGACCATCATCACCGATGACGGGATTTCCGATGAGGCGGCGAGGATGGTGGAAGACGCCGGCGTGGAATTGCTGGTCGTCGGCGCGGTGAGGGATGGCAAGACAGCCGCCCCACCGGATGAAGAGGATTCTTCTTCGGTCGCCTGAGGAGCACCGGAGAGAGGAAAAAGGTTCAAAACGGGAGGAAAAGGGACATGAAACTTACACGCAGAACATTGACGAGCGTTCTGGCGCTCAGCGCAGCGCTCTCCGTCGCGGGACTGGGCAGCGTTGCCCAGGCCGCCGATGTGAAGATCGCACTTGTGGTCAAATCGCTCGGCAACGGCTTTTTCGAAGCCGCCAACAAGGGCGCGCAGGAGGCCGCAAAGGACCTCGGCGGCGTCGAGATCATCTATACCGGCCCGACCAGCACCACGGCGGAAGGCCAGATCGAAGTCATCAATTCGCTGATCGCGCAGGGCGTCGATGCCATCGCCATTTCCGCCAATGACCCGGATGCCGTGGTTCCGGCGCTGAAAAAGGCGGCCCAGCGCGGCATCAAGGTCATCTCCTGGGATTCCGGTGTTGCGCCGGAAGGCCGCATACTCCAGCTCAACCCTTCGTCCAACGCGCTGATCGGCAAGATGTGCCTGCAGCTCGCCGCATCGCATCTGGAAGGCGGCAAGGGCGATTTCGCCATTCTTTCGGCCACCACCACCTCCACGAACCAGAATATCTGGATCGACGAGATGAAAAAGCAGCTGAAGGATTTCCCCGGCCTCAACCTTGTCACCACGGTTTACGGTGACGATCTGGCCGACAAGAGCTACCGCGAAGCGCAGGGCCTGCTTTCCTCGCAGCCGAATGTGAAGGTTATCGTCGCGCCGACAACGGTTGGCGTTCTCGCCGCCTCGCAGGCGGTGAAGGATGCGGGCAAGATCGGTCAGGTCTATGTGACCGGCCTTGGCCTGCCGTCTGAAATGGCCGGCGCCATCAAGTCGGGCGCCACCAAGGAATTCGCCATCTGGAACCCGATCGACCTCGGTTACTCCGCCACCCAGATCGCCTATCGCCTGGTGAAGGGCGAAACCGATGGCAAGCCGGGCTCGGAAATCGAAGCCGGCCGCATGGGCAAGATCATGGTTGGCGAAAACAGCGAAGCGGCGATGGCCGATCCGTTCATCTATGACGCGAAGAATATCGATCAGTTCTCGAAGATTTTCTGATCTTGAGAAGTGACGGCAGTGTGCGGAGGGCACCCCCCTCTGCCCTGCCGGGCATCTCCCCCTCAAGGGGGAGATCAGCCAGATTATAACACTCGCTCACTCTCAACTTTAGTGATGGCCTCAACGGTGCCGCATATCGATCTCCCCCCTTGAGGGGGAGATGCCCGGCAGGGCAGAGGGGGGTGCCCTTCACCGCTTCAATCAAACTGACCGGTAAGACGGATGATGCGTATCGAAACGAAAATTTTAGATGTCGTCGAGGCTTCAAATTCAACGCCCATTCTGGAAATGCGCGGCATCAGCCAGATATTCCCCGGCGTCAAAGCGCTGGATGGCGTCGATATCGCGCTTTATCCCGGCAAGGTCACCGCGCTGATCGGCGAGAACGGTGCTGGTAAATCCACGCTCGTCAAAATCCTCACCGGCATTTACCGCCCCAACGAGGGCGAAATCCTTCTCGATGGTCAGCCCGTCCATTTTCACAGCGCACAGGACGCCATCGACGCCGGCGTGACCGCCATTCATCAGGAAACCGTGCTGTTCGACGAGCTTTCCGTCGGTGAAAACATCTTCCTCGGCCATGCGCCGAAGGGTCGTTTCGGTCTGATCGACTGGAAGACCATCAACACGCGCGCCAGAACACTGCTGGAACAGCTCGAAAGCACCATTGATCCGACGATCCGGCTGAAGGACCTGTCCATCGCCCAGCGCCATCTCGTCGCCATCGCCCGCGCGCTTTCGGTCGAGGCGCGCATCGTCATCATGGACGAACCGACGGCCGCCCTTTCCCGCAAGGAAATCGATGATCTCTTTCGCATCGTCGAAAACCTCAAGCGGCAGGGCAAGGCGATCCTCTTCATCAGCCACAAGTTCGACGAGGTCTATGAGATCGCCGAGAACTATGCCGTGTTCCGCGACGGCAGGATGGTTGGAGCGGGCAATCTTGCCGCCACGCCGCAGGACGAAATCGTGCGGCTTATGGTCGGCCGTGACGTGACGAACGCCTTTCCCAAGCAGGCCGTGACCCTTGGTGCGACGGTTCTTTCGGTGCGCAATTATTCTCATCAGACGGAATTCCGCGATATTTCGCTCGAACTGCGCAAGGGCGAGATTCTCGGCCTTTACGGGCTGATCGGCGCCGGCCGCTCCGAACTCTGCCAGTCGCTGTTCGGCATTACCCGGCCGGCTTCAGGGCAGGTATCGCTGGAAGGCCAGCCGCTTTCCATCCGCTCGCCGGAAGACGCGATCCGCGCCGGCATCGTTTATGTGCCGGAGGAGCGCGGCCGCCACGGGCTAGCGCTCGACATGCCGATCTACCAGAACATGTCGCTGCCATCGCTCACGCGCACCTCACGCAAGGGCTTTCTGGCCGCCGCCAATGAATTCGCGCTGGCGCGCAAATATGCCTCGCGGCTCGATCTGCGCGCGGCCGCCCTTTCGGTGCCGGTCGGCACGCTTTCAGGCGGCAACCAGCAGAAGGTGGTGATCGGCAAGTGGCTCGCCACCCAGCCCAAGGTCATCATTCTCGATGAACCCACCAAGGGCATCGATATCGGCTCCAAGGCCGCCGTGCATGGCTTCATCAGCGAGCTTGCCGCCGAAGGGCTTTCCATCATCATGATTTCATCCGAACTTCCCGAAATCCTCGGCATGTCCGACCGCGCCATCGTCATGCGCGAAGGCCTGATGGCGGGCCAGTTCGAACGCGCCGATTTTTCTCCGGAAAAGCTGGTGCGCGCCGCCACCGGCAATGCCTGAGAGGGGCAACCACATGCAACGTCTACTTAAAAATCGCGAATGGCTGCTGGCGGGCATCATCATCGTCATGATCGCCGGTTTTGCGCTGCGCGCGCCCGGTTTCAGCCGGCCCGCAAATCTCGTCAATATCTTCAACGATACCTCCATCCTCATCATTCTGGCGTTAGGCCAGATGGCGGTCATTCTCACCAAATCCATCGATCTGTCGGTCGCGGCCAATCTCGCCTTCACCGGCATGGCGGTGGCGATGACCAATGCCGCCTTTCCGGGAATTCCCCTGCCGCTTCTCATCGCCATGGCGGTCGGCATCGGCGCATTTCTCGGCTCGCTCAACGGCGTGCTGGTCTGGTGGCTCGGCATTCCGCCCATCGTCGTCACGCTCGGCACGCTCACCATCTATCGCGGCATGGCCTTCGTGCTGTCCGGCGGCGGCTGGGTGAATGCGCACCAGCTTTCCCCCACCTTCCTCAACGTGCCGCGCACCATGATCCTCGGCATGCCCGTACTTTCATGGGTGGGGATTCTCATCATCGCCGGTGCGTGGCTGGTGCTCAGCCGCACCTCCTTCGGGCGCTCCGCCTATGCGTCGGGCGGTAATCCGAGTGCCGCCGTCTATGCGGGCATCGATGTCGGCCGCACGCGCTTCTTCGCCTTCGTGCTGTCAGGCGCGCTCGCCGGTCTCGCCAGCTATCTCTGGGTATCGCGTTATGCGGTTGCGTATGTCGATATCGCCGCCGGTTTCGAACTGGACAGCGTGGCGGCGAATGTGATCGGTGGCATCTCGATTGCCGGCGGCATCGGCTCGGTGGCGGGTGCGGTGCTCGGCGCGTTGTTCCTCGGCGTCATCAAGAACGCCCTGCCCGTCATCGGCATTTCGCCCTTCGCGCAGATGGCAATTTCCGGCGTGGTGATCGTGCTCGCCGTCGTCTTCAACGCCCGCGCCGAAGCGCGAAAAGGCCGTATCATCCTGCGTGACCGCGCAGCAAGCGATCAGGCCAGGGAGGCCGCAGCATGAGCACGACGCCTCAACCAGCGCAGAATCCGCGCATCATTCCAGACAAGCTCGGCACGCCGATACGCCGCATCATGGCCAGTTGGGAAGTGCTGCTGCTTGGCGTTGCGATCCTCATCTTCATCGCCAATTCGCTGGCCTCGCCCTATTTCCTCAATGCCTGGAACCTGTCGGACGCGACCTTCAACTTCACGGAAAAGGCGATCATCGCCTTCGCCATGGCGCTGCTGATCATCGCCGGTGAAATCGATCTTTCCGTCGCCGCCATCATCGCGCTCGCCTCCACCGCCATGGGTGCGGCAGTGCAGATGGGCGTCGGCACACCCGGCCTCGTCGCCATCGGCATCGGCACCGGGCTTTTGTGCGGAGCTTTCAACGGCTTTCTGGTCGCGGGGCTGAAGCTGCCGTCCATCGTCGTCACCATCGGAACGATGAGCCTGTTTCGCGGCATTTCCTACATGGTGCTGGGTGATCAGGCCTATGGCAAATATCCCGCCGATTTTGCCTATTTCGGTCAGGGTTACGTTTTCTGGGTGATTTCTTTCGAATTCGTGCTGTTCATCGCCATGGCGATCCTCTTCGCCATTCTGCTGCACGCCACCAATTTCGGCCGGCAGGTCTATGTGATCGGCAACAACCCCTTCGCCGCCCGTTTCTCCGGCATACCCGTCGAGCGGGTGAAGTTCATCCTGTTCCTGCTCACCGGCCTGATGAGCGGCATCGCCGCCGTCTGCCTCACATCGCGGCTCGGCTCCACCCGCCCGTCTATCGCTCAAGGGTGGGAGCTTGAGGTGGTGACAATGGTGGTGCTGGGCGGCGTCTCCATTCTCGGCGGCTCCGGCACCATCGCAGGCGTCGTCATTGCCGCTTTCGTCATGGGCCTCGTCACCTTCGGGCTCGGTCTTCTGAATGTGCCGGGCATCGTCATGTCGATCTTTGTCGGTCTGCTGCTCATCGTAACCATCGCCATCCCCATCGTTGTCCGTCGCCTTCGCGCCATGAGAAGTTAAGCCATGCCGGAACTTGAAAAACACGCCTTCAAGATGAAACTCTTTGCCGGAAAAGAGGCCGAATATAAAAAGCGACATGACGAGATATGGCCCGAACTGGTGGCGCTGCTGCGCGACGCGGGTGTGAGCGATTACTCCATCCATCTCGACCCGGAAACTAACATCCTGTTCGGCGTGTTGACGCGCCCGAAGAACCACGGCATGGCGGCTTTGCCCGAACATCCCGTGATGAAGAAATGGTGGGCGCATATGGCTGATATCATGGAGAGCAATCCCGATAATTCACCCGTTGTAAAAGACCTGGTGACGGTGTTCCATCTGCCATGAGCGACATCATCAGACCGAGCCGGGTCGCGGTTATCGATATCGGCAAGACCAATGCCAAAGTAGTCGTCATCGACACCGGCAGCGGAGAGGAAATTGCCGGCGAGAAGCGGACGAACCCCGTTCTCCGCGATGGCCCCTACCCACATTACGATGTGGAGATGCTTTGGCGCTTCATTCTTGCCGCTCTTCAGCGTTTCGGCCAGAAGCCCGGTTTCGATGCGATTTCGATCACCACCCATGGCGCTTCTGCAGCGCTTCTAGATGCGAACGGCGATCTCGCCATGCCGGTGCTCGATTATGAACACGGCTATCCCGCCGCCATTGAAGAAGCCTATCGCGGCATCAGGCCCGATTTTGCCGAGACCGGCTCGCCACAGCTTCCCGTCGGGCTGAACCTTGGCGCGCAAATCCATTTCCAGAAAGCGGCCTTTCCGGACGATTTCTCCAGAGTGCGCAGCATCGTCACCTATGCGCAATATTGGGCGGGACGGCTGACGGGTATTCAGGCCACGGAAACGACCTCGCTCGGCTGCCATACGGATCTCTGGAATCCACGCCGGAGAAGTTTCTCCTCGCTCGTCGCGCGTCTCGGTATCGAACATTTGATGGCACCGGTCCGCTCCGCTTTCGATGTGCTGGGAACAATTCGCCCGTCGCTGGTGCTGGAAACCGGTCTTTCGCCGCATATGCCGGTCTATTGTGGCATCCACGATTCCAACGCATCGCTCCTGCCGCATCTTCTGCGCCGCGACGGAGATTTTTCGGTCGTCTCCACCGGCACCTGGGTGGTGAATTTCGCCATCGGCGGCGCGGCGGGCGCGCTCGACCCCACCCGGGACACACTCCTGAATGTCGATGCTTTCGGCCGTCCCGTTCCCTCGTCCCGCTTCATGGGCGGCAGGGAGTACGAAATGCTGGCGCAGCAATTCGGGACAGTGGAAGACGAAGCGATAGACGCGGCTCTCGGCAGCGTGGTTGCCAGGGGCACGATGCTGCTGCCGAGCGTCGTCAGCGGCTCCGGCCCATTTCCGGACAAGGCGGCGCGCTGGATCGGCGAAGCCACGGCCACGGCCGCGGAACGGCACGCAGCGGCGTCGCTTTATCTCGCCCTGATGACGGAATGCAGCCTCTCGCTCATCGGGCGGAAAGGTCCGATCCTTGTGGAAGGCCCCTTCGCCAGCAACACCCTTTATCTGAAGGCGCTGGCCGGCTTTGCAGAGACCGAAGTAACGGCGGTCGAAGGGTCGACGGGCACCAGCGCCGGTGCGGCCCTGCTCACCGGCATCAAGCCGCTTGCCGGTCGCGAGCGCCATTTCACGCCGCACGATATTCCCGGCCTCGCCTCTTACCGCAATGCCTGGCGAGGCCACATGGCCTGATGCGAAAAGCAAAATGCGGCCGAACGCTCGGCCGCATTGCGATTTTGCAGAAGAATCAGCCCTTGATGAAGGCCAGAAGATCGGCGTTCAGCACATCGGCGTTGACGGTGAGCATACCGTGCGAGAAGCCGGGATAGGTCTTCAGCGTGCCGTTTTTCAACAGCTTCACCGATTTCAGCGCGGAGTCGGCAATCGGCACGATCTGGTCGTCTTCGCCGTGCAGCACCAGTGTAGGAACGCTGATATTCTTCAGGTCTTCGGTCTGGTCGGTTTCCGAGAAGGCCTTGATACCGTCATAATGGGCCTTTGCGCCGCCCATCATGCCCTGACGCCACCAGTTCTGGATAACGCCTTCATGAACGGTCGCGCCATCGCGGTTGAAGCCATAGAACGGGCCGGCCGGCACATCGCGGAAGAACTGTGCGCGGTTTGCGGCGAGCGACGAGCGGAAGCCGTCAAAAACCTCCATCGGCAGGCCTTCCGGATTGGCCTCGGTCTTGAGCATCAGCGGCGGCACGGCGGAAACAAGAACCGCCTTGGCGACACGGCCGGCGGGTTCGCCATGTTTTGCGACATAACGGGCGACTTCGCCGCCACCGGTGGAGTGGCCGATATGGACGGCGTTCTTCAGATCGAGGGCCTCAACGACGGCAAAGGCGTCGGCGGCGTAGTGATCCATGTCATGACCGTCGGCGACCTGGGCGGAACGGCCGTGGCCACGGCGGTCATGGGCGACGACGCGAAAACCCTTGGAAACGAAGAACAGCATCTGCGCATCCCAGTCATCGGACGAGAGCGGCCAGCCATGGTGGAACATGATAGGCTGGGCATCCTTCGGGCCCCAGTCCTTGTAGAATATTTCGGTTCCGTCTGTCGTCTTAACAAAGCCCATGATCGTTACTCCTTCGGTTGCGTTGGCATCTGCGGCACAGCCTGTTGTGCGCCGGTTTGATGGAGGGATGATGACGCAGGATAACGGTTGCAACAATTGCAACAATAATTGGGAATGAATTGCTGTTTATGAAATTATCTTCTCGACCCGCATACCATTCCGGCACACGTGTCGACCCGCTCCGCGCCCTCATGCAAGGGTGAGAACGGGGATCACCGGCGGAGGGTTCCGTGAATTCGGTGCGGCCTCAGTCTACCTCGGGATCGTATTCCCTCGGGCTCTCGTCCTTGGAGAACAGGACACATGGCCCGCGTGAACCGCGCGGATCATAGGCATATCCCTTGGCGGTCAGCGCCTGCATGATATCGCGAACCCCGGCGAGACCGTAAAGATGGTCGTGCAGTTCCACGAATATCCGCTCCACGCCGGTCAGATCGGCCCTGCCGAGCAGATCGCGTTCCGCACCCTCGATATCCATCACGAGCGCGGTAATGCCCCGGCTGGCGATAAATTCATCGATATTGGCGGAAGAAATTTCGATGCGTTTTTCATAAGGCCCCTGATTTTCGTCCATGGACGACATCCAGAGATCCCTGCGGACGTAAAAAGGATAGGAGCTCGGCTCATCGGCGGTGAGAAGCCCCTGCGAAAACACGACATTGCCGCGGCAATTGGCCTTGATCACCCGCTCTGCCAGCGCGGCGGTGGAGGGGTTGGCCTCGAAAGCCCAGACGGAAACATCCTCGATGCCGGCAATGATCGAGGTGATGATCCCGATACCGGAGCCAAGCTCCAGTACGCGATCGCCGGGCTTGATGGCTTTCAGGACGCTGCGGGCCTCTTTCGCCTCATAGCTGCCGTCGGTCAGCGCCTGCCAGATGACCGGCGACACCTCATCGGAAGAGAGGGGAAGGGCAACTCCATGCACGTCCAGTATTTCCATGTCTCAAGCCTTTTCGCAAAACCCGGCCGCTTTGTCGCAATGATCCCATATCGACCGGGAATGCTCTACAGCATCGTTGCGGCAACCGGTATCGGTTTTCGCAAGCAACGCCATGACGTGGTAAAAATTCAAGATACGGTCGGCGCCAAAACAGGCGCGTCTCAGACGGAACTCCAGGCCACAAGCTCCTTGGCCGGCAACGGTCTGCTGATCAGATATCCCTGAACCTGATCGCAGCCCAGACGCCTGACGCATTCATATTGCTCTTCCGTCTCGATACCTTCCGCAATCGTCGTCATCCGCAGACTGCGGCCGACGCCGACCACGAATTCAACGATCGCCAGCGCGTCGCGGTCGCTGGTGATATCGCGCAGGAACGAGCGGTCGATCTTGATCTTGTCGAAGGGCACGCCGCGCAAATTGGCGAGCGATGAATAACCTGTCCCGAAATCATCCATGGCGATCTGGATGCCGACGGCCTTCAGCCGCGACAACGTGTTGATCGTCTGGTCGCTCTTGTTGAGCAGGATCGATTCGGTGATTTCAAGCTCGAGCCGGCTGGGTTCCAGCCCGCTTTTCTCAAGCGCGCCCATGACGTTCTGGATGAGACTGGTGCTGTGGAACTGAACCGGCGACAGATTGACCGCCACCTTCATGTCCTCGTCCCAGCCCATCGCCTCGCGGCAAGCGGTCTCCATCACCCATTTTCCGAGCGAATGGATGAGGCCGGTTCTTTCCGCCACGGGAATGAACACGCTGGGCGGCACATCGCCCCGCACCGGATGTTTCCAGCGCAGCAACGCCTCGAAGCCGCAAAGCTTGCGTGTCTGCGTCGCCACCTGCGGCTGGTAATAGACTTCCATCTCGTCGTTCTGCAACGCGGTCTGCAGGTCGGCCTCGAAGGACTTTTTCTCGGTCAGCTGCTTCTGCATGCGGACCTTGAAAACGCTCGCCCGGCCGGGGCCGATGGCTTTCGCCTCATAAAGCGCCAGATCCGCGCGCTTGAACAATTCATCCGCATCGACGGCGCCATGCGATATGGCGATGCCGATGCAGGTGCCGATTTTGACCTCCTGCTCGCCCAGCTGGTAGGTGCGGCTGATCTGGTCGATGAGCTTGGTGGCAAGGCGGCGAGCGGCATCCTCGTTCAGATCGTCGGAGACGACGGCAAATTCGTCGCCGCCCAGACGGCAGACCATGTCGTAATCGCCGCCGATGCCAGAAAGGCGCTGCGCCACGGCCTGAAGCAGCGCATCGCCGGCATCGTGGCCGAGCGTGTCGTTGACGTCCTTGAACCCGTCGAGATCGAGCAGGAGGATGGCTGTCGTTCCCGTCCCGCCGAAGGATCGGCGCAACCTCTCGATCAGTTCCTGCCGAAACAGCGCGCGGTTCGGCAGTCCCGTCAGCGCGTCATGATAGGCGTCGTGTTCGAGCCGAACATTCTTCGCCTGCAATTCCAGCGTTGCGGCACGCAGATCGTCCGTCAGGCCGCGCATGCTTTTCTGCGCACGGTTCAGGAGATCGTTCTGGCGAAGCAGCAATATGACAAGCGCGATACCGCACAGGATCAGGCCGCCCGCCAGCGCGGTATAAACGATATGCAGCTTGCGCACATCCTCATGGGCCGTATCGATCAGATTGACGTCATAAGCGACGGAAGACGAGGCAAGCGTCGTCATCGGCGCGTCGAGGGCGCTCATCGTCGCCAGCAAATCCGGAACCTCGGCCGGATTGAGGTTGTTCACCTGCTGCTCGAGACGGGCCAGAACGGCATCGAGGCGGGTTACGAGATCCCGCCACTGCTGTTTTTCATTGATGAAGGCCCCGAGATTGCCCTGCTTCAAAAGCTCAAGGCGGCTCAGCATGATGTCCAGGCGCAGTTGCAGCTCATCCCGGTCGATCTTGCCGGGATTGAGCGCGAACACGGCCAGCTTGTTCTGGAGGCGCAGATATTCGGCTACGGTCTGGCTGACGGCCCAGGAGTCATTGTAGCGGGCGAATTTCTGCAGAGCGGTCTGCCGCTCGGCAATGACGAAAGCGATATAGCCCGTTGCCAGGACGAAGCAACAGATGATCACCGCCACAAGTTTTCGCAAACGGCACCTTTATTCCACTATCAGTTTGGCAACTTGCCATGCGGACCGCGAATAATAGGTCTGCTTCTGCAGCTCCGGATCGCTGTCATAGGGATAGATGACGAACAACGGGCCTTTTTCGCGAACTGTCATGTAATTGCCATCCAGCTTGATCGCCAGAATAACGTTAAATTTCTTAAAATCTTCAATCGGTATCGTGCTGACATAATCGTTGAGAGCGACTGCCGTGACGCTGGTGCCCTTTGCGCCGACGACATCCATCAATTTTGCCAGCGAAACACCATCGAAACGGACGCGGCCATCATGCCAGGGCGTCGTCGTCTCCACCGTCACCATGCCGAGCGCTTCCAGCATGTCACGATCAAATACCGCGGCACCCTCGCCATTCGTATTGGCGATGTTTCCGGATATGGTTAATATCGGTTTTCCTTGCGGTTTGGCAATTTCGCCGGCTTCGGCACAGGAAAGCCACGCGAGCGACAAGAACGCACTGAGAAGTACCCGGGCGAAACTCATACTTTTTCTCCATCGATAACGTTCAGGTCGAGGGTTTTCACCAACCTTTGAAGGTCAAGGGAACCGACGCTAGCAATATATATCAGGAATGGATGTTATATCCTCAGTGAGATTTTATCCGTATTTTCTCTAGGTTTTGAGTAAACCCTTTGGATAAGTTTTCCGTCTTATTGTATTTTTTCAGGCCACGCGTCCCATTATGACACAAGCGACAAGCTCCGGAGACCCCTCCCGATAATTCGTCAGGTGCGACAAAGGCCGAATTGTGGCGAGAGCCTTTCCGTCGTCGCGCAGCTTCATCTGATTCGCCTGAGGCAGCCGGATAAGCAACGCCCCGTCCGCGTGCCAGATTGAAATGACGAATGGCAAATTCTGCGTCACGGAAAAATCATGGCGATTGCCGGAGCGCACGGTTGAAACATACCGCCCGGGCCTTAATATAAAGGCTGTCGTTTCCGTTTCCGACAATTCCAGAAGCCCCCGTCGGAAATATCCAGACACATGTTCCGCGCAGCGAAAGCCGCGATGCCGGATATCGTCCGGCCAGGAAAATTCTGTTCACGTCTCCGGGCCGGACGGCATTTCGCCGTATCGGCCGCATCATGAAGGTAGCCCCTATGCACACCTATCCCGACATCAAACTTCTCATTGATGGCGAATGGCGAGACGCCGTTTCCGGCAAGACGATCGCCGTGTCCGATCCGGCAACCGACGAGATCATCGGCGCGATTGCGCATGCCGAGAAGGAAGACCTCGATCTGGCGCTTGCCGCCGCCGAGCGCGGTTTCAAGGTGTGGCGCGACACCTCGCCCTTCGAGCGCTCGAAGATCATGCGCAGGGCGGCCGATCTCCTGCGCGAGCGCAAGGACAAGATCGCCTACATCATGACCCGCGAACAGGGCAAGCCGCTGGCGCAATCGGGCACCGAGGTCATGGGCGCCGCCGACACCATCGACTGGTTCGCGGAAGAAGCACGCCGCACCTATGGGCAGGTCATTCCGGCGCGCGCAACCGGCGTTTCGCAGCTTGCCATCAAGCTGCCGGTCGGTCCCGTCGCGGCGTTTACACCGTGGAACTTCCCGATCAACCAGATCGTCCGCAAGCTTTCCGCAGCGCTTGCCACCGGCTGCTCCATCATCGTCAAGGCGCCGGAGGAAACACCCGCATCGCCGGCCGAACTGATCCGCGCCTTCGTGGATGCGGGCGTGCCGGCGGGCGTCATCGGCCTCGTTTACGGCGTTCCATCCGAGATTTCGGAATATCTGATCCCGCATCCGGTTATCCGCAAGATTTCCTTCACCGGCTCCACTCCCATCGGCAAACATCTGGCCGCACTTGCCGGCAAGCACATGAAGCGCGCCACGATGGAGCTCGGCGGCCATGCGCCGGTGATGATCTTTAACGACGCCGATATCGACAAGGCAATCGAAGTCACCTCGCTTGCCAAGTTCCGCAATGCCGGCCAGGTCTGTGTCGCCCCCACCCGCTTCCTCGTGCAGGACGGCGTGGCCGACCGTTTCCTTGAAGGGTTCGTGGAAGCGACGAAGGCCATCAAGGTCGGCAACGGGCTGGAAGACGGCGTCATCATGGGGCCGCTCGCCAATGAGCGCCGCATTCCGGCGCTGGAAGGCCTCATCAACGACGCCGTTTCCCATGGCGCGGAATTGAAGACCGGCGGCCGCCGCATCGGCAACAAGGGCAATTTCTTCGAGCCGACGGTTCTCGCCAATGTGCCGACCACCGCCAAAATCATGAATGACGAACCCTTCGGCCCGGTCGCCATCATCAACCGCTTCTCGAGTTTCGATGACGCCATCACCGAGGCGAACCGCCTGCCCTTCGGCCTTGCATCCTATGCCTTCACCGGCTCGGTCAAAACCGCCCACGCGCTCGGCCAACAGGTCGAGGCCGGCATGCTGACCATCAACCACAACGGCCTTGCGCTTCCGGAAGTCCCCTTCGGCGGCATCAAGGATTCCGGTTATGGCACGGAAGGCGGCTCGGAAGCGGTTCAGGCCTATCTGGAGACCAAATTCGTCAGCCAGATGAGCTGAGTGTTCCGAAATTTCTTCTCCCCGCCGGGGAGAAGATGCCCGAAGGGCAGATGAGGGGGCGAGCTCTCCGCATATCGCTACGCTCGCCCCTCATCCCGCTGCCGCGACCTTCTCCCCCTCGGGGAGAAGGCGAAAGTCGCGCTCGCTCGATCCATTCTCACCTCCGATCGTTGCTCAGCCTTCTTGCGTATAGCCTCCTTCTGTCCTAAAAGAACAAAAAGTGAACCTTGAGGGGCGACATGAGCGACGCGGCGGCACCGGCACTGAAGGAAATCTTCAACCGCGAGAAACTGCGGCATATCGCCGATGAGACCAAGGCCGTTCATCCGCCATTTGACGTTTCCGCCTTCATGGCGCTCGCCACCGAAAACCTTGAAGCGCTGGGCATTATGCAGCGCATGCGGCAGGTGGCGACGAGCCTGCATGCGACACTTCCCGGCGACTATACCCGCAACATCGAAATCCTGACCGCCGCAGCGCCGGGCATCGGCAACGGTTTCGCCTCCATTTCGCTTCCGGAATATGTGGCGCTCTACGGCCTCGATGATTTCGATCTTTCCATGGAAGCGCTGCATTATTTCACCCGCTTCGGCTCCTCTGAATTTGCCATCCGTCATTTTTTGCAAAAGGACTTAGGCGCCACCCTCGCCGTGATGGAAACATGGTCGCGACACGAGAACGAACATGTGCGGCGGCTGGCGAGCGAAGGCTGCCGGCCCCGCCTGCCATGGTCGTTCCAGCTCAAACCTCTCATCGACGATCCCTCACCGGTGACAGCAATCCTCGACACGATGAAAGCCGACGAGGCGCTTTATGTGCGCAAATCCGTCGCCAATCATCTGAACGACATCACCAAGGACAATCCCGCTTTCGTGCTGGCGCTGATCGATACATGGCCGAAGGACAATCCGCACACACGCTGGATCACGCGGCAGGCCCTGCGCACATTGATCAAGAAGGGCGATGCCGCGGCACTTGCCCATCTTGGCGCACATGAGGAAGCGGAAATTTCCCTTGCGGCATTTCAGGTTACGCCGGACAAAGTCGCACTCGGCAATCCGGTGCGGATTTCAGCCTCCTTCACCTCGACGGCGAAACGGCCGCAGAAACTGGTGATCGACTACGCCGTGCATTACGTGAAGAAGAGCGGCGACGCCTCCGCGAAAGTCTTCAAGTGGAGAGAGATCGAACTTCAGCCCGGCGAGACATGCGCGCTGTCGATCAGCCGCGCCATACGTGATTTCACGACCCGCAAACACTATCCCGGCCTTCACAGGGTCGACCTGACGATCAACGGCAAGCTTGTGGCAGAAAGCGCCTTCGAGCTTCTGGGCTGATAGCGGCTCACGCCGCCGGGAAAATCTTCGCCCGGCGGATGATGACGGAACCGCGGTCTCCGGCGGCGACATCGTTTTCCGGCGGCACGTCGAATTCCAGAAGGTCGCCGCCATCGGTGCTGGCGATCACCCGGCGCTCGCCCGCGCGGTCGAGAACCCGCGCCACCGAGGCCGGAATGCCCTCATGCAGATCTTCCCACTCCAGATCGCCGGGGCGGGCATAGATGTCCACCGCGCCATCGCCTTGAGCGTAGGAGAAAGGCAGCTCGTTGTCGCCGACATAGACCTTGCCGCCGCGCGCCACGCCGGACACCCGGTTGGCATCGCCCAGAAAGCGCATGACGAAGGCGCTGTTCGGCTGGCGGCAGACCTCCTTCGGTGTGCCCTGCTGTACGATCTCGCCCTGATTGAGAATGACCACGCGGTCGGCAAGATCAAGCGCCTCTTCCTGGTCATGCGTCACGAAAATCGTGGTGATGCCGAGCGAATCGTGAATCTCGCGCAGCCAGCGGCGCAGGTCGCGGCGCACATTGGCGTCCAGCGCCCCGAAGGGCTCATCGAGCAGAAGCACCTTTGGATCGACCGAAAGCGCACGCGCCAGCGCCACGCGCTGCCGTTGGCCACCGGAGATCTGCGCCGGAAAACGGTCGCCCAGGCCATCGAGCTTCACCAGCCGCAGAAGCTCTTCGACGCGGGCATCGATTGCCGCCTTGTCCCGCTTCACCTTCGAAACCTTCATGCCGAAAGCGATGTTTTGATGCAGGGTCATATGCGGAAAGAGCGCGTAATGCTGGAACACGAAACCGACGCCGCGGTCCCGCACCGGAATATTGGTAGCATCCTCTTCGCCGAAAAAGATACGGCCGCCATCGCTATATTCGAGACCGGCAACCATGCGCAAAATCGTGGTCTTGCCGGAACCTGAGGGACCGAGCAGCGCCAGCAGCTCGCCGCTTTCGATATCCAGCGAAACATCGCGCACGGCGCGGAAGGTATCGAAGGTCTTCACCACATTTTCGAGGCGGATTTTCATGGGAATCAGGTCTCCGTGGCGATGGCAGCATCGCCGTTGGTCTTCTTGGCCCCGCGTCCGGCGCCGCGCCGTTCCAGCGCCACCTTGGCGATGATGGTGACGACGGCGAGGGTGGCGAGGATCGAGGCCGAGGCAAAAGCGCCGGCCGTCTGGTAATCGTGGTAAAGCAGCTCGATATGCAGCGGCAGCGTATTGGTCTGGCCGCGAATATTGCCCGATACGACCGATACCGCGCCGAATTCACCCATCACGCGGGCGTTGCACAGCACGACGCCGTAAAGCAGCGCCCATTTGATATTCGGCAAGGTGACCGAAAAGAAGGTGCGCCAGCCGGAGGCGCCAAGCGAGGTCGCCGCCTCCTCCAGATCGCAGCCCTGCGCCTGCATCAGCGGGATAAGTTCCCTCGCCACGAAAGGCGCGGTGACGAACATCGAGGCGATGACGATGCCGGGCAGCGCAAAAAGTATCTTGATGTCATGCGCATCGAGGAACGGGCCGAAAAGCCCCTGCAGGCCGTAAACGAAGAGATAGGCGACACCGGCGACGATGGGCGAGATGGAGAAGGGTATCTCGATCAGCACCAGCAGGAAGCGCCGGCCCGGGAAATCGAACTTGGTGATCGCCCATGCGGCCGCAACACCGAAGGCCGTATTGACCGGCACGGCGATCAGCGCCGTCAGCACCGTCAGCATGATGGCGTGGCGGGTATCGGGATGGGTGATGGTGGCCGTATAGGCCTTCCAGCCTTGCGAAAAGGCCTCGACGCCGATGATGATAAGCGGCGCGAGGACCAACAGGGCGCCGATGACCAGCACGAAAGAAATCAGGCAGCGGCGAACGAGAGGCGCGTCGCCGACGCGTGGCGGTTTGCGATGTGACGAAACGGCGCTCATCTCTCAGCCCCTCACCGTATAACGAAGCGCACGCGCCTGCAGATAATTGGTCACCGCCAGCATCACGAAGGCGGTGATGAGCAGCACGGAGGCGATGGCGGCCGCCGCCTGATAATCATATTCCTCCAGCCGGATGAAGATCAGCAGCGCCGTGATTTCCGTCGAAAACGGCTGGTTACCGGCGATGAAGATGATCGCCCCGAATTCGCCGAGGCTGCGGGCGAAGGACAGCGACAGACCGGCGAGCAACGCTGGCGTCAACAGCGGCAGGATGATCTTGCGGAAAATTTCGAGATCGGAACCGCCGAGCGATTGTGCCGCTTCCTCAAGTGCCGGATCGAGGTCTTCCAGCACCGGCTGCACCGTGCGCACGATGAAGGGCAGGCTGGTAAAGGCCATCGCCACCATGATGCCGAGCGGCGTGTAAGCCACCTTGATGCCGAATTGCGAAAGCACCGAGCCGAACCAGCCATTGCCCGCAAACAGTGTCGTCAGCGCAATGCCGGCAACGGCGGTCGGAAGCGCAAAAGGCAGATCGACGATGGCGTCGACGATGCGCCAGCCGGGAAAACGGTAACGCGTCAGCACCCAGGCGAGCGCCAGCCCGAAGATGACGTTGAACAGCGTGGCGGCGAGCGCGCAGAGCACGGTAACACGATAACTGGCCACGGCGCGCGGCGAGGAGATGATCGACCAATATTCGGCAGGGCCGAGGCTTGCCGCCTTGAACACCAGCGCCGAGAGCGGCAGAAGCACGATGATGGCAACGTAAGTCAGGGTAACGCCAAGGGACAATTTCAGCCCCGGCAGAACATTCCGCTTCAAACCCCGCCCCCCATTCATCAAAAAGCGACCCGGCGGTTTCCCGCCGGGTCTTTTACCTATTGCGTATCGCTGTGATTAACGGCTGCCGTAAAGCGTATCAAGCGTCGCGCCGGATGCAAAATGCTCTTTCTGGATTTTGTCCCAGCCGCCGAAGACATCATCGACGTTGACGAGGCGAATGGCCGGGAACTTGTCCTTGAATTCGCCGACGACCTTTTCATTGTGGACGCGGTGGCCGAATTCGGCGGCGATGCGCTGGCCTTCCTCGGTATAGAGGAAGTCGAGATAGCTCTTCGCCAGATCGCGCGAGCCGCGCTTGTCGACGACCTTGTCCACCACGGCCACCGGGAATTCGGCCAGCAGGCTGACGGAGGGCACGACGCCTTCCACCTTGTCTGCGCCATATTGCTTGGCGATGCCGCGCGTCTCGGCTTCGAAGGTGATCAGCACGTCGCCGATTTCACGCTCAACGAAGGTGGTGGTGGCGGCGCGGCCTCCGGTGTCGAACACCGGCGTATTGTCGAAGATTTTCTTGACGAATGCCTGAACCTTCGCGTCGTCGCCGTTGAACTTCTCCTTGGCGTAAGCCGTGGCGGCGAGATAGGTGTAACGGGCGTTACCCGAGGTCTTCGGATTTGGGAAAACGATCTTCACATCGTCGCGGGCAAGATCGTCCCAGTCCTTGATACCCTTGGGATTGCCGGCGCGCACGAGGAAGGACGGGAAGGAATAGAAGGGCGATGCGTCGTTCGCAAAATCCTTCTTCCAGTCGGCGGAAACGAAGCCCTGCTTCACCAGAAAATCGACATCGGTGACCTGATTGAAGGTGACGACATCGGCTTCCAGACCCTCGACGATGGCGCGCGCCTGCTTGGAAGTGCCGGCATGCGACTGGTCGACGGTGACGCCCGGATGCAGCTTGATGAACGCCTCGTTCTCGGCCGCGAAAACTTCGCGGGCGACATCGTAGGATGCGTTGAGAATGGTAGTCGGAGACTGCGCCTGCGCCGCACCTGCAAAAAGAGCGGCAATGGCAGTACCGATAATGAGAAGACGTTTCATGAATACCCCCGGCAATTCGAATGGTGCTCAACATAGCGGGCGGCGGCAACGCCCGCGAGAAACAGCCATGCTTTCCGGGCGCGCGGATTGGAAATTTCACCCAAAGAATATCGGCTCCAAAGGCGATGATTTCATATACGACAAGAAGCCGGATTTCTTTTGCGCCGACCTAAAGACGATGATCGGGAAACAGATTGCCGGAATGCGCGGCAAAATAAGGCGCAATGTCCTCCTCCCTCACCTCCTCCAGCCGTGCCGGTTGCCAGCGGGGATTGCGGTCCTTGTCGACCAGCGCCGCACGCACGCCTTCGTAAAAATCATGCTGCCGCAATATTTCCCTACCGGCGGCAAATTCCCGCTCCAGGCATTCGATGAGGCTCGCGCTTTCCCGGCCGAGGCGTAGCAGCTTCAGGGTCAGTTTCAGACTGGTGGGAGAGCGTTTTTGCAGAACCTCGAGGGTCTCGCGCGAAAACGCATCCTGGCGCGCCGAAAGCGCGGCGAAAATCTCCTCGACCGTGTCGAAACGGAATGTCGCGTCGATGATATCCCGATTTATGGATAAAACGTCTTCACCGGCCTCGACGGCGTGTGCCGCAATCACCATCTCGATGCTGTCTATATCCGCAGCTTGCGACAGGTCTTGGACCAACCCGTCGAGACGGTCCGAAGGAACAAGATAATCGGCAAAACCGGCATAAATGGCATTGGCAGCGGTAACGGCGTTGCCCGTCAACCCCAGCCAGATGCCGCATTCGCCCGGCGCCCGTGGCAAAAGCCAGGAGCCGCCGACATCCGGGAAGTAACCGATGCCGGTTTCCGGCATGGCGAGTTTTGTGCGTTCCGTGACGATGCGGTGGCTGCCATGGGCTGAAATGCCGACACCGCCGCCCATGACGATGCCGTCCATCAGCGCGATGTAGGGTTTGCCGAAGCGGGCAATGCGATAGTTGAGCGGAAATTCTTCCCGCCAGAAATCAAGCACCTGCGGGTCGCCCGCCTTGCCGAGATCGTGAATGATGCGGACATCGCCCCCGGCGCAAAGCCCCCTGTCGCCTTCTCCGGTCAGCACCACACAGGAAATATCGGCATCCTCTTCGAAACGCTGAAGCGCCTGAAACAGGTCGCGCACCATCGGCAAGGTCAGGCTGTTGATGGCCTTCGGGCGGTTGAGGCGAATGATGCCTGCCCCTCCCCGTTTTTCGACGATGACCTGCGCATCCGCTTCCGTTCTCTGTTCCAAGACCGCCTCCTCCGCTGCCCATTCATCCGGCCATCTTGGCGGCCCTGGCGCGATCACGCAACGTTGATCTTGTTCTGCGGGAACGTCTTTCGCTCAAACCGCTTTAACGGGCAGAAAATGCCAGAAATCCGTTTTCGCAATGCAGCATGTTTGCTTGACGCCCGGAAAATCATGGCATGTAATGGGTTCTGGAAATGCCGGCATTGATTCCTGTCGAGCGTGTGCCGGACCAAAGCGGAATGTCGCCTTCTCATAGGCGCTGTAAACAGCAACGGGAGACGAGCATGCAGGTTTCGGAACACGAATGGATCAGTAAACGGGCATATACACTCTGGGAAAAGGAAGGCCACCCCCATGGGCGCGACGCGCACCATTGGGAACAGGCTAAGCATGAATTTTCGCTGCTGAAGACATCGGAAGCGACGAAACCCGCAACGCGCAAGAAGGCCGCTCCCAAGGCCGCTGCTGCAGAAGCCGCACCGGATGCGCAAGCCCCGGCAAAACCCAAAGCCCGTGCCCGCAAGGCTGCCGCCGCGAAATAACGGCTCGTAAAGCCAAGCTGAAGCCATAAATGAAAAAGCCCGACAATCATGCCGGGCTTTGTCTGTTTAGCGCGGGTCACAACCCGGATCGCCGATCCGGCAGCCATCGCGGAAATTTTCCGAAGCAGGCGCACGGCGCGGGTCATCCCATTGGCGACGCTCTGGGCGACGCTGGCCTTCATCCTGGTTCTGCTGGCCATCGCGATTGCGGTCGCGGTTTTCATCTTCGAAGCGGCGGCGGTCGTCGTCGCGACGCGGCCTGTCCTGATTTCTGTCACCCTGGTTCCAGTCGCCGTAACGACGTTCCCAGCGCCCGTCATTCGGGCCACCACCCTGGCGGGGGTCACGCCACTCGTCACGCGGACGCGGGCGATCCCAGTCAGCGCGGGGCGGCGGAGGCGCGGCGTTCCAGTAACCGCCGGACGGCGGCGGACGGCGCCAGCGGTCGCGCTCGCGGTAAAAGTCGCGGTCGCGATAATAGCGGTCCCAATAACGGCCGACTTCGAAGGTGATCACCGGCACGCCGAGATCGCGGTAATAACGCGGTTCGACATAGACCCGGTTCTGCCGGTAGGTCGTGGCGATATAACGCCCGGCCACCCAGCCGCGACCGCCCACGAAGGAAACATCGCACCACGGCGTATCGGAAAGGCAGCCGTGCACGGTGAGCGGCGCGCCATTCGGGATAACCACGACGGCCGGATAAGCCGTGCTCGGGCCGGAGCGCATATTCACATTCGCGGTGGCGAAACCCCGCGTCGCAGCTTCGGCAAGTGCCGGTGCGGCGAGCATGGCCACCAGCGCAATTGCGCCAAACAGTTTTTTCTTCACTTCTTTCTCCTCAAGCAAAGGCCCGCTTTGCCCTTGTCGGCATCCACCATGTTCGATGGACGAGTATGCGTTCCACATACTGCCACGACCGGAAAATACGCGGTTCTGCATGAACGCAGCATGAAACAAATGAGGCATCCAATCAGTTCCACCTGCGGCAATCAGCGCCCGATAAATCGCCGCCGGAATGGACCGCCGGTCTTGACTTCGGGGGGCAATCATCCGACTTCAATGCAACAGCAATATGGAGCAGAACCATGAGCGAAACCGCACAGACGACCGTCGACCAGAGCGAAGTGGATCGCTTCTCCGCGATGGCTGCGGAGTGGTGGAGCCCGACCGGCAAGTTCCGCCCGCTGCACAAGTTCAATCCGGTGCGGCTCGAATATATCCGCAACCGCATCTGCGAAAATTTCGGCCGCGACCCGAAGGCGCACCGCCCGCTGGAAGGGCTGCGCATATTGGATATCGGCTGCGGCGGCGGCCTTCTCTCCGAACCCGTTGCACGCATGGGTGCGGATGTGGTGGGCGCCGATCCCTCGGAAAAGAATATCGGCATCGCCTCCACCCATGCCCGCGAAAGCGGGGTCAGCATCGACTACCGCGCCGTGACTGCCGAGCAGTTGCAGGAAGCCGGCGAAACCTTCGACGTCATCCTTAACATGGAGGTGGTCGAGCATGTGGCCAATGTCGATCTCTTCGTCACCACCTGCGCGAAAATGGTGCGCCCCGGCGGCCTGATGTTCGCCGCCACCATCAACCGCACGCTCAAAGCCCGGGCACTGGCGATTTTCGCCGCCGAAAACGTGCTGCGCTGGCTGCCGCGCGGCACGCACCAATATGAAAAGCTCGTTCGCCCGGAAGAGCTCGAGCGGCCGCTGGTGGCGAGCGGCATGGATATCATCCACCGCACCGGCGTCTTCTACAACGTGTTGCAGGATCGCTGGAATCTTTCGCCGGATATGGACGTCAACTACATGATGCTGGCGAAGCGGCCGGCGCAGGGCTAAACCCCGGACGCTATTTGCGTGAGGTCGTCCTAAAGAAGTTCAGTTGACGTCGTCGGGCAGCACCGGCAGCGGCGCGATCTCGATACCCTCGTCCAGCAATGCCTTGGCGTCCTGCGCCGAGGCATTGCCGATGATGCCGCGCTCATCCGCTTCGCCATAGTGGATCTTGCGGGCTTCTTCCGGAAATTTATCGCCGACATCTTCCGCATTGGCGCGGATATTGGCAACGGCCTCGCGGATTTTCGCAAGCGCCTCTTTTCGGGCGGTATCCATGGCCAGCGTCTGGCGTTCGTCTTTCTTGCGGGCGGTGGAAACGGAAGGAGCCATCAACAGCTTGGAGACCTGCACGGAATTGCAGACCGGACAGGACAGGAAACCGCGCTGCAACTGACCGTCGAAATCGTCGCTGCCGGCAAACCAGCCTTCGAACTCATGGCCCTTTTCACAGGCCAGCGCATAACGGATCACGCCGCTTCACCTCCGGCAGGTTTCAGGGGAGTAACCGTGTCCAGACCGAACTCGCGGGCATTGCGCAGATTGGGAATCTTGCCACGCGCAGCGGCAACGAGTGACGTGTCGATGTCGGCGAAGATGATTTCCTCTCCGGCGCCGCCGGCAACGGCCAGAACCTTGCCCCATGGGTCGATGATGATGGAATGGCCAAAGGTCTCCCGCCCGTCCTCATGCACGCCGGCCTGCGCGGCGGCGATGACGAAAGCGCCGTTTTCGATGGCGCGGGCACGCAGCAGGATTTCCCAATGCGCCTCCCCCGTCTGTCGGGTGAAAGCCGCCGGAACGGTCAGAACCTCCGCACCTGCCAGCGCTTCCGCGCGGAAAAGCTGCGGAAAACGGACGTCGTAGCAGATTGCGAAGCCGAATTTCCCCAACGGAAGTTCGGCGATACGCGCCACTTCGCCGGGTTGATAGGCAGCGCTTTCGCGCCAGCTTTCACCATTGTCGAGATCGACATCGAACATATGGATTTTGTCGTAGCTGCAGATGCGCGAACCATCCGGCGCGAAGAGAAAACCGCGATTGGCGATCTTGCCATCCGGGCGGGCAATGGCCGTGGAGCCGACATGGACATGAATGCCGAGTTCGCGAGCAAGACGCGCGGCCGTCGCAACGATGATATCGCCATCGTCATCACGCAGTTGCGCACGCAGCGCCTGCCTGTCCTTCTGGATTGCGCCCGTCATTTCCGGGGTCTGCACATAAACGGCGCCCTCGGCCGCAGCCGCACGCACCAGCCGTTCCATATCGGCGGCGTTTCTTGCCGGATCGACGCCGGAGCGCATCTGAATGGCGGCAGCCTTGAAACTCATCACATCCTCCATACCCGCAAGATCGCGGCCGATCAGGCGGCCAGCAGCGCGTCCAGTTTACCGGCGCGCTCCAGCGCGTGCAGATCGTCGCAGCCGCCCACATGCTGGCCGTTGATGAAGATCTGCGGGAACGTCGTTCCGCCGGATTTCTCGATCATTTCCTGCCGGTATTCCGGTGTCGTCGTGGCGTTATATTCGGCATAATCCACGCCCTTGCTGTCCAGCAGCGCCTTGGCGCGCGCGCAATAACCACAAAAATCCCGCGTATAGATCGTCACCGGTGCCATGTTTTCAAAGCCCTCGCAAACGTGCGGTAAAACGCACGATAAAGTCATGTCATTCAGGTTTCATATAGGCCCGGAAATGGCCATTGCAAAGGTCAAAACCGTCACATCCGCGGCACCGGCCCTGCGCAGGGCGCGGCTCGCCGCACCCACCGTCGCGCCGGTGGTATAGACGTCGTCCACCAGCACCACGCGCCTGCCATGGACATCGGTTTCCCGGCCGGGTGCGAGCGCGAAAGCACCGCGCACATTGTCCCGCCGGGCAAGCGCGGAAAGCCCCACCTGCCGCTCTGTCGGCTTCACGCGCAGTAGCGTGCCGGCAAGCAAGGGCTTGCCGGACGCCCTGGCCAGATGCCGCGCCAGCTCGGCGGATTGATTGAAGCGGCGCCGCAGGAAGCGGTTGCGATGCAATGGAACGGGCACGATGCAATCGCAGGCATCCACAGTTCCGTCACTTGCCCTCAGCATCCACAGCGCCATCAGGCGGGCGAGATCGGTCCGATCCTGATATTTCAGCCGGTGCACCAGCTTGCGGGCGGTTCCCTCATGGCTTGCGACGGCGCGCAGCCGGTCAAAAGGCGGCGGTTCGGCAATCGCCTGCGCGCTCACGAACCCGTCTCCGTGATCCCGCGCGAAGGGAATGCCCAGAACCTCGCAAAAAGGGCGGTCGATAAAGGCCACATCCCGCCAGCAATCCGCGCATAAGGCGCCCTCGCCGCCGGTCATGCGGGTGCAGCCCGCGCAGGTTGGCGGGTAGACCATACGGAAGACCGCACGCCACATGTCTCCCGCCGCCGCCGGCACGGCCGCAGACTTTGACAGCAAACCCGAAAACAGACTTTCACCAGCACCCATGAGGTTGACTTTACCGCCGAACGGGTGCCTTTGCGAGAGCGATAGTTCCCTCCCGACACCGGGAAAACGATGCCCCAGGCGGCATGAGACCAACGATACGGCCCGCCGATCCCGAAGGCGTTTGAGGCCGAGCAGGCAAGACGATGGATATTCTCTTTGACCAGGCCCTGATCGAACAAAACCGTCGCCGGGCGTGGAACCGGCGCGACGACAAGGCCCTGTTTCTTCTCGATATGGCGGCCGAAGAGCTGGCCGACAGGCTTGCCATCGTCGAGCGCCAGTTCGAGACCGCAATCGAACTTCACGGCGGCACCGGCGTCACCGCCCGGCGCCTGGCGGAAACCGGCAAGGTGGATACCATTCGCCGTATCGAAACCGAGAGCTGTTTTGCGACGGATGCGAATATTCCCGAAGCCGCTTCCATGGAGCATCTGCCGCTCGAGGAGGCCTCCGCCAACCTCATCGTTTCACCGCTTGCCCTGCATCTGACCAACGATACGCCCGGCGCGCTGATCCAGATCCGCCGGGCATTGAAACCGGACGGCCTGTTTCTCGGCGCCATTCCCGGCAACGGCACCCTGCAGGAACTGCGCGACGTGCTGCTGACCGCCGAGGCGGAGCTGACCGGAGGCGCCAGCCCGCGTGTCATTCCCTTCGCCGATGTACGCGATGTCGGTGCGCTTTTGCAGCGCGCCGGCTTTGCGCTCCCCGTGACCGATGCGGAAAGCTACACCGTGCGTTACGATTCGATTTTCCCGCTGATGCGCGACCTGCGCGCCATGGGCATGGCCAATCCGCTGGCAAGCCGCAGCAGAAAACCGCTCAACCGCGCCTTTTTCCTGCGCGCGGCGGAGCTTTACGCCGAGCGATACTCCGACCCTGACGGGCGGATAAGGGCGACATTTTCCATCATCTATGTATCAGGCTGGGCGCCGCATGAAAGCCAGCAGAAGCCGCTGAAACCCGGCTCCGCCAAGGTGCGGCTTGCCGACGCCTTAAAGACAACCGAGGTGAAGCTGTCCTGAGCGATCAGCCAAAAGGCTTCAACTCGACCAAAGTGTCTACGATGAACTGAAACACGGCATTGATATTGCTGCTGATGCTGCCTGCGCCAGCGATGAGGGCGGCGGAAATCAGCCCGACAATCAAGCCGTATTCAACCGCTGTGGCACCGTCTTCGCTTTTGCAAAAATTGATAAAAAAATGCAGCACAGGATATTCCCCATCCGCCATCCGGTGCGTTGCGACAACCGGCATCTGCCCTGTTGAAATCAACTCTATCCTAGGTCGGCGATGTGAGGAATCCGTTACCTTTGATGGTAAACGATCAGCAACCGCTCTCGTTGCTATAACCCGTGACCACGCAGGGCATTTCCGGCATCGGCTGGGTGATGCTGCGACGGATGGAATAGGTCTTGCCCACATCGGTCTTCTTGATGGAGCCGGTGCTGATCATGTCGTAATTATCGGGAAACTGCGCCACCCGCGTGGAGGATTTTCCGGCAAGCATGGGAGTGACGATGAGCGTGAGCGCGATAACCGCCGTGCCGAAAAGCAGCGCCACATTGAGCACGCCGGTGCGACGGGATTTGTCGGAATACAAGTGACGACCTTCCACCGTCTTCCAGAAATCCTCGTTCATGACCAACCTCGTCTCGCGCAGTTTACCGCTTCTTTAGCTTAACAATCTGCCAGAGGGTGCTGAACGATCTCTTAACACAGCCCCGTTTTGGCACGGCAAAGCGCTGCAAACGGGGCATTTTCACGAAGCTGTGACGGGATAATACGCGAGGACCTCGGGGGGGCTTCCCGATTTTATAGCAGATCCTGCAGGAAGGGGATGAGCGGCTCATCGGCCGGCGGCATGGGGTAATCGCGCAGGGCCTGCGGCTTCACCCATTTAATCGCCTGCCCTTCCCGGCCATGCGCAATGCCCTCATAACGGCGGCACACGTAAAGCGGCATCAGGAGGTGAAAGGTCTCATAGGTGTGGCTGGCAAATGTCAGCGGTGCGAGGCAGGCGACCTTGGTTTTGATGCCCAGCTCCTCGTCCAGTTCGCGGACAAGGGTTTCCTCCGGCGTCTCGCCATGCTCCACCTTGCCGCCGGGAAATTCCCACAGGCCCGCAAGCGACTTGCCTTCGGGACGCTGCGCCAGAAGGATGCGGCCATCCTGATCGAGAAGGGCGCAGGCGGCGACCAGCAGGATTTTTTTGCCTGCCTCACTCATTCGCCGGTTCCCTTGCGCCAGTAGCGATAACGATAGGCCTCGGAGAAGCCGAATTTTTGATAAAGGGCGATCGCCGGCGCATTGGTGGAAACCACCTGCAGCCAGGCGGTTTTTGCGCCGCTGATTCTCGCCCAGCGCAGTGCCGACGACAAAATCTGCGTGCCGAGGCCCTTTTTACGCTGTGACTTTTCGACATCGAGGGAGATGATGCCGGCAAGGTCGTTATCCTGCACGCAAATCACGGTCGCGAGCGGGTTGCCTTCCACTTCCTCATTGATGAAGAGGCCGAGCGCCGGCTTGATGGAGCTGACGATTTCCGCAATCGCCGGACGGAGCGCCGGGTCGCTATCGCTGACCTTGATACTCGCCTCGACAAAACGGCCGATATCGTGGCTCGGCAGGCTGACCAGCGTTTCGGGCAGCTCCATGCCGGAGAGATCGGCCGTCATGACCATCACCTCTTCGAACACGGACCAGCCGTCATTCGCCAGAAAATCCCTGAGCTGCGGCGGCATCAGCGTCGTTTCGCGCACCACCAGCGGTCGGCCGAAATCTTCGAAACGCTTGCGCGCCTTTTCCAGCCGCACCGCGCTGTTTCCGTAATCGGACGGATCGAGCGGCACCACGCAATTGATGCGCTTGGAGGGGTGCGAGCCCGTCAGGCGGATTTGCCAGCTGCCGTCATAAATCACCGACGAGGCAGGCCATGCCCGGAAGCTGACGGCTTCCAGACGGCGAACCAGCGGCAGATTGACGGCTTTATTGTCCTGCATTCTCTTCGGCTCCAACGGTCAGCTCCGATAGTCGCCGTTGATCGCAACATATTCTTTCGTCAGGTCACAGGTCCAGACGGTGGCAGTGCCCTGACCGAGACCGATATCCACCTTCACCGGAATGTCTTCGAGACGCATCACCGCGCTGGTTTCCGCCTCCGAATAATCCGGGTCGCGCTCGCCGTTGACGGCCACGCGCACGCCGCCGAACCAGATGGCGAGGCGGTCGCGGTCGGCCATTTCGCCGGACTTGCCGACAGCCATGACGACGCGACCCCAATTGGCGTCTTCGCCGGCAACCGCGGTCTTCACCAGCGGCGAATTGGCGATCGAAAGGGCAATCTTCTTGGCGGCGGCATCGTTTTCCGCGCCCGTTACGGTGACTTCCACCATCTTGCGCGCGCCTTCGCCGTCACGAACCACCTGCAGGGCGAGGTCCTTGAGGAGATCGTTCAGCGCGGTGCGGAAGCCGGCAAGGCGCTCGTCATCGGCGCTCGTTACCTTCACCTGGCCGTCTTCAGCGGCAGCACCTGTCGCAAACAGCATCAACGTATCGGAGGTGGAAGTGTCGCTATCGACCGTCACGGAATTGAATGTCGGGCCAACACCGGCAGACAGCAGCGACTGCAAGGCGGCGGGCTCGATATCCGCATCCGTCACCACGAAAGAGAGCATCGTTGCCATGTCGGGCGCAATCATGCCAGCACCCTTGGAAATGCCGTTGATCGTCACGATCACGCCGCCGATCTCGGCGGTGCGGGTCGAAACCTTGGGATAGGTGTCGGTCGTCATGATCGCCTTGGCGGCTTCCTGCCAGAAATCGGCTTCCGCCCTGACATTCATGTCGCCGAGAACGCCGGCAAATTTCGAGGCATCCAGCGGCTCACCGATCACACCTGTCGATGCCAGGAACACCTCGCCCTCGGAGCAGCCAACGGCAGCGGCGGCGGATTTCGCCGTCAGTTCGGTCGCCACCTTGCCCTTGACACCGGTAAAGGCGTTGGCGTTGCCGGAATTGACCACCACGGCACGCGCTGCGCCGCCGCCGAGATTGGCGCGGCAGAAATCGACCGGGGCGGAAGGGCATTTCGATTTGGTGAAGACACCGGCGACGCTTGCCGGCTTGTCGAACACCATCAGCAGAACGTCGGTGCGGTTCTTGTACTTGATGCCGGCGGCGGCCGTCGCCATGCGAACACCGCGGAGCGCAGGCATGTCGGGATAGGATTTCGGAGCGAGCGGGGAAACGGCAACGGACATGGGAAGCGCCTGAAATTCTGGAAAAGGGGTCTGGAATGCCTGAGATGAAACGGGGCGGCCCATAGCCGCCCCGTAACATTTGTTTTTACTGCTGCGGCTGAGCCTGCTGTTCCTTCGTGGCTTCGTCGTAGCCCTTCTTCAGCGTCTCATCCATGATTTCGATCTTCTGGTCGGCCTTTGCCTTCTCGATGAGGGCAACGTACTTGTCACGCATGACAAGCTGACGAACCTGCGGCTCGACCTGCTCGAAAGCCGGCGGCGGCGCGATGCGCTTGTCTTCCAGCTTGATGACGTGGAAGCCGAACTGGGTCTTCACCGGAGCCTTGGTATAGGCGCCCTTTTCGAGGCCGAAAGCGGCTTCTTCGAATTCCGGCACCATGCGGCCCTTGCCGAACCAGCCGAGATCGCCGCCGTCATCCTTGTTGGAATCGGTCGACTTTTCCTTGGCGAGCGCGGCGAAATCCTTGCCCGAATCAAGCTGCTTGATGATGTCCTTGGCTTCGTCCTCGCTGGCGACGAGAATATGCGCGGCCTTGATTTCCTCTTCCTGCGGCAGGGCTGCGACTTCCTTGTCGTAGCGGGCCTTTACTTCGTCAGCGGTAACGGCATCGACCACGTGCTTGCGGAAATAGGCGTTGTGCAGCTCACGGTCCTGGATGAATTCCATGCGCTTCTTGAAATCTTCAGTCTTTTCCAGACCTTCGGCGCTGGCGTTCTTCACCAGAAGCTTGACGTCGATCGCGCCGGAAAGGGCTGCAACCTTCTTCTGCTCATCGGGAAGCTGCGCGAGCTGCGGGTCGAGGTTGCTCATGGCGAGGTCGAGTTCGGACTGGTGGATTTCCAGATCGCCGACCTTGGCGACAACCTTGTCTTCCTGTGCGAAAGCCGGAAGCTGGAGGCCGAGCGTGGCCACAATCACCGCAGCCGCAATTTTATTATAGCGCAACATTTTGAACCTTTCGGGGACAATGCCGGCTCCAGACATGGTTTCCGGCTCTGAAAAAACTTCCAAACACCGGATTGTGGCCATTCTGTAACGGGCAGAACCGTTGACATCATTTGCCCCCCCTCTTATCTGTCACGCAACCTCGCGTCCAGATACGTTGAAGGGCGAAGTCCGTCATTTATGCTGAAATCGGCGTGACGGAGAAAAGCGCCCGGCAAAACGGAATTTCAGAAAGGGCCAGTAAGATGGTCAGTCTCGGCGGAATAGCCCGCAAGTTGTTCGGTTCGGCAAATGACCGCCGCGTCCGCTCCTATAAAAGCAAGATCGCAGCCATCAATGCGCTGGAAGAAGCCACCAAGGCGCTCTCCAATGAGGCGCTGGCGGCCAAGACCGCCGAGTTCCGCCAGCAGCTTGCCGATGGCAAGACGCTGGACGACCTGCTGATCCCGGCTTTCGCCGTCGCCCGTGAAGCGTCGCGCCGCGTTCTCCATATGCGCCCCTTCGACGTGCAGCTGACCGGCGGCATGATTCTGCATGGCGGCGCCATCGCCGAAATGAAGACCGGTGAAGGCAAGACCCTGGTGGCGACGCTTGCGGTCTACCTCAACGCCCTTGCCGGCAAGGGCGTGCATGTCGTCACCGTCAACGACTATCTCGCCAAGCGCGACGCGGCTACGATGAGCAGGCTCTATGGCTTCCTCGGCCTGACGACCGGCGTGATCGTTCACGGGCTGGACGACGACCAGCGCCGCGAGGCCTATGCCTGCGACATCACCTACGCGACGAATAACGAACTTGGCTTCGACTATCTGCGCGACAACATGAAATATGACCGCGCCCAGATGGTTCAGCGCGGCCACAACTACGCGATCGTCGACGAAGTCGACTCGATCCTGGTCGACGAGGCGCGCACGCCGCTCATCATTTCCGGCCCGCTGGACGACCGTTCCGACCTTTACAACACCATCGACGCCTTCATTCCGCTGTTGACGCCGGAAGATTACGAAATCGATGAAAAGCAGCGCTCGGCCAACTTCTCCGAAGACGGCACCGAAAAGCTCGAGAACCTGCTGCGGCAGGCGGGCCTCCTGAAGGGCGAATCGCTTTACGACGTCGAAAACGTCGCCATCGTCCATCACATCAACAATGCGCTGAAGGCCCACAAGCTCTTCACCCGCGACAAGGACTATATCGTCCGTAACGACGAAATCGTCATCATCGACGAGTTCACCGGCCGCATGATGCCGGGCCGCCGTTATTCCGAAGGTCAGCATCAGGCTCTCGAAGCCAAGGAAAAGGTGCAGATCCAGCCGGAAAACCAGACGCTTTCCTCCGTCACCTTCCAGAATTATTTCCGCATGTACGAAAAGCTGGCCGGCATGACCGGTACGGCTGCGACGGAAGCGGAAGAATTCGGCAACATCTACGGCCTCGACGTCATCGAAGTGCCGACCAACCTGCCGATCCAGCGTATCGACGAGGACGACGAGGTTTACCGCACCGGCGAGGAGAAGTTCCAGGCGATCATCACCGAGATCAAGGCGGCACATGAACGCGGCCAGCCGGTTCTGGTAGGCACGACCTCCATCGAAAAATCCGAGCTTCTGGCGCATCTCCTGCGTCAGTCCGGCTTCTCCGATTTCCAGGTCCTGAACGCCCGTTACCACGAGCAGGAAGCCTATATCGTTTCGCAGGCCGGCGTTCCGGGTGCGGTTACCATCGCCACCAACATGGCCGGCCGCGGCACCGACATCCAGCTCGGCGGCAACATCGACATGCGGCTTGAGCGCGAGCTCGAAGGCATGGAGCCGGGTCCCGAGCTTGATGCGAAGGAAGAGGCAATCCGCGCCGAGATCAAGGTTCTGAAGGAAAAGGCGCTCGCCGCCGGCGGTCTTTACGTCATCGCTACCGAACGCCACGAAAGCCGACGCATCGACAACCAGCTGCGCGGCCGTTCCGGTCGTCAGGGCGACCCGGGCCGTTCGAAATTCTACCTCTCGCTTCAGGATGACCTGATGCGCATCTTCGGTTCCGAGCGCATGGACTCGATGCTGCAGAAGCTCGGCCTGAAGGAAGGCGAGGCAATCGTCCATCCGTGGATCAACAAGGCGCTGGAACGCGCCCAGAAGAAGGTCGAAGCCCGCAACTTCGAGACCCGCAAGAACCTTCTGAAATATGACGACGTGCTGAACGATCAGCGCAAGGTGATCTTCGAGCAGCGTCTCGAGCTGATGGAAGCCGACAATATCGGCGAAACCGCAGCCGATATGCGCCATGAAGTGATCGAAACGCTCGTCACCAAGCATATTCCGGAAAATGCCTATGCCGAACAGTGGGATATTGCAGGCCTGAAGGCCGGCATCGCCCAGTTCCTCAACCTCGACCTGCCGGTGGAGGAATGGGCCAAGGAAGAAGGCATCGCCGAGGACGATATTCTTCAGCGCGTCACCGAGGCCGCCGACAAATACGCCGCCGAGCGCGCGGAACGTTTCGGCCCCGAGATCATGACCTATGTGGAACGCTCGGTCATTCTCCAGACGATCGACCATCTGTGGCGCGAACATATCGTCAACCTCGACCATCTCCGCTCGGTCGTCGGTTTCCGCGGTTATGCCCAGCGCGACCCGCTGCAGGAATACAAGGCGGAAGCCTTCGAACTGTTCCAGGCGCTGCTCGCCAATCTGCGCGAGGCCGTTACCGCCCAGCTGATGCGCGTGGAACTGGTGCAGCAGGAACCGCAGCAGCCGGAACTGCCGGAAATGACGGCGCATCATCTCGACCCCAATACGGGCGAAGACGAAATGGCGCAGGGCCAGCAGGCCGCACCCGCCGCCTTCGTGCCGGCCGAGGATCGCGATCCGGAAAACCCCGCCACCTGGGGTCGCATCGGCCGCAACGAAATGTGCCCCTGCGGCTCCGGCAAGAAATACAAGCACTGCCACGGCGTTTACGAACAGGCCTGAGGCAGTTCCTGACAGACAAACGAAATCGCCCGCACCTTCGGTTGCGGGCGATTTTCGTTACACCTCTCGATCGCTGTTGACGGATATCGGCAATTTCCAATATGGGAGCCGGATCGTCTTCCGGAAAACGCTTTCATGTCCCCTCGCGACTTTGCCGCCTATGTTTTTCTCGCACTCGCGTGGGGAATGTCCTTCCTGCTGCTTTTGCACGTCGTCGAGGCCTTCGGCTGGATCGGTGCGGTCACGCTCCGCTCGCTGGTCACCGCCATTACCCTGTTTCTGATCGCGATTGCGGCGCGCCGAAAGCTTGCATTTTCCGCGAGCTGGCGCGCCTTCGCAGTCGTCGGCGCAACAACGGTCGCGGGACAGTTGATCGGCCTCTCCTATGCGACGCCGCTGGTCGGCACCGCCATGGCCGCCATTCTGGTGGCCACCATCCCGCTTTTTTCCATGCTCATCGCGCAGGTCTGGGGTATCGAGCGCCTGACGCGTCAGGGCATTGCCGGTCTCGTCATCGGTCTTGCCGGCATCGTCCTGCTTGTCGGCTTTCCCGCCGTTCCCGTTACAACCGGTTTCATCATCGGCTGCGCCGCCGCTGTCGCCGCGTGCATCTGCGCGGCCTATGGCAGCAATTTTGCCAGCCGCCACCTGAAGGGCGTGGGTTCCTGGGAAATCACCATAGGCTCATTCCTGACAGGCGGCCTGATGACCCTGCCGCTTCTCTTCGCGGTCCCATTGCCGAGAACACCGAATCTCATCGATTACGGTTATCTTCTGGTACAGGCGGTTGTCATGAGCGGCCTCACCTACATCACCTATTTCAAGCTTGTCTCCTCGATCGGCGCAACCAGGGCGATCAGCGTGGAATTCGCCGTGACCGTCGTGGCGGTCCTCGTCGGCGCGCTGGTGCTGGATGAGCCGCTTTCGCTTCCCCAGCTTTTCGGCGCCGGCATCATCATTCTGGGCTGTGCGCTGGTCCTCGATCTCATGCCCGGAAAAAAGGCTCCGCCCACACCGTCCGGAGCGTGAAGGGTTTATTAGCGTTTTCCACCAATAGTCGTGCTGGTCATTGCTGATCACACGGGATCGCGCTTGCGGCGCGAGGGAAAAATGCAACCGGGCAAATCTGACTACGAGCATTACTGGGACCCGCTAAGGGCGCTCCTCATGCTGCTTGGCATTCCCTATCACGCCTCCCTCCTCTACAGCCATGCCCTGCCATGGGACATCAAGGATTTCGACACCAGCACGCTTCTGAGCGCGCTGGGTGCTGCGCTCTCCACCTTCCGCATGCCGGCATTCTTTCTGGTGGCCGGCTATTTCTCCACCATGGTCATCGGCAAGAAGGGCAAGATGCGCTGGCTGAGGCAGCGTTTCCTGCGCCTCGTCGTGCCCTTCATCGTCGCCATTCTTCTGCTCGGGCCGTTGCAGCTTTTCCTGCTGCAACTGGCCGGCGTCGCCAAAGGCACTATCCCGGCCGACCGGCTGCTTGAGAGCCCGCCCGGCCTGCTGCGCCCGAGCGAACAGTGGATCATGCATCTATGGTTCCTGCCGGCCCTTGTCTTCTATTCGATCCTGCTTGCCGGCCTGCTGTTTCTCGCGGAACGTCCGCCAGTGGCATATATCAGAGACTGGTTAGGCAGCCTGCGGCAGCGGCATACCACCCTGTTTTTCGCGGCACTCTGCACCCTGCCTGTTTTGTGGGAATTGATGATCTACGGATCCGGCCTGCTTGCGGCAAAAAGCGGAAGCGGCCTCTTTCTTCTCTATGAACGCGCTTCCGATCCCTATGCGCGTTACCTGCCATTCTTCCTCATCGGCGCGCTGCTGCACCGTGACCGCGCCCTCTTTCACCGCTTTCGCCAGACGGGCCTTCTCACAGGCGTCATCGCGGCGGGCACCATCGCGACGGCGGTGACCCTGCGCCTGCAATATCCCTTTTCGAATTCGGCCCTGCTGGTGCTGGTGTCGGCAATTGCGGCGGTGGCGGCAAGCCGTCTGTTGATAGACCTCGCCTGCCGTTATTTCGACAGGCCGAACCGGCTTGCCAGACGCATGACGGATGCGTCCTTCACCATCTACCTGTTTCACCATCCGCTGATCTACGCCTTCGGAACGCTGTTCATCCTCATTGCGCTGCCGCCGATCGTGGAATTTACCATCATCGTTGCGGCCACCACGGCGGCGGCCTATATGCTGCATCAGGCGATACGCCTCAGCCCGCTCGCCCTTTTCCTGTTCAACGGCATTCGCAAGCCACGCGTGGCGGACGATATTGGCACACAGGCCGGCGCGTCCCAAACCCTTCGTTAAGGATGAAGCGCGTATGATCGGCTCGCCTATTCAACTGGAAATGATGGCGTGTGGATCATGGCTATCCTCAACACGGCGGAAAAAGCCTTACCCGCAGGCCTGCGCGCGAAGCTTTCGCCGCTGGTAGCGAAAGTTGCCGTTGTTCTTTCCGGCGGGGATGAGGTCTCCCGCGCGCAGCGCATGGCGCTGGTTGCGTTTGCGGTGCGTATCGTCAGCGCCGGTATCGCCTTCATTTCCCAGATCATTCTTGCCCGCCTGATGGGCGAATTCGAATATGGTCTGTTCGCCTTTGTCTGGGTTCTGGTGATCCTGTTCGGCAATCTTTCCTGTCTCGGTTTTCACACCACCGTCATCCGCTTTTTACCCGGCTATCGTCTGGAAGATGCCCATGACAAGATCATGGGGCTGACCTCGACGGCGCGGGTCTTCGCCATGCTTTCGGCCAGCGCGCTTGCGATTTTCGGTTTCGTTTTCCTGTATTTCTTCGGCGAGAGCATCGCCTCCTATTATCTCATTCCCGTTTCGCTGGCGCTTTTCACCCTGCCGATGGTGGCGCTGGGCGATGTGCTGAACGGCACCGCGCGCGCCAATGGCTGGGCGGTCTCCGCACTCAGCCCCACCTATATCGTTCGCCCGGTGCTGATCCTGCTGTTCATGCTGGTGGCAATCGGTCTCGGCGCGGAAAAAACCGCAACGACGGCCATGCTGACGGCCCTTCTTGCCACCTATGTCACCACGCTTTTCCATTTCGCCTTCATGGATCGCCGGCTCAATCGGCATTTCCGCAGCACGGCCCGCAGGGTGCATTTCCGCCACTGGATAAGGTTCGCCTTCCCGATGTTCCTGATCGACGGCATCGGTTTTTTGATGACCAATTCCGATGTGGTGATCGTCGGGCTTTATCTGCCGCCGGATCAGGTGGGCATCTATTTTGCCGCGGCAAAGACCATCGTGCTGATGCAATTCGTGTTTTTCTCGGTGCAGGCGGCCGCCGCCCCGCGCCTGGCCGCCCTCATGTCGGCCAATGACCGGCAGGGGCTCGCCGGTTTCGCCAGCCAGGCCGCGCGCTGGGCCTTCTGGCCGTCGCTCGCCGTCGGCAGCGTGGTGCTTCTGGCCGGCCCGTTCCTGCTGTCGCTGTTCGGTCCCGGCTTCGTTCAGGGTTATGAGCTGATGTTCTTCCTTTTTGCCGGTTTCCTCGCCAAGGCGCTGATCGGCCCGGGGGAAACATTGCTGAACATGGCCGGCAAACAAAAATTGTGCGTCGTCCTTTATATTATTATCTTCGGTTGCAACATTGCACTCAACATGGCGCTCATTCCGGTCTATGGTCTGGCAGGGGCCGCGGCAGCGGTGGCGATAGCCATGTGCATAGAAGCTGTGCTATTGCATATTGCCATTCGCCGCACACTCGGGATCGTCCTTTTTGCCTTCAACGATCCCCGGGCGGGTCAAAACACTGGGAAGGCGGTGTAACGATAAGCATGTCCAGCGATCCAAAGAATCCGGATTTTCAGGACCCGCGCATCGCGGCACTGATGGCGTCTGCGGAGCGTGACCGCCCCGTGGCCGACAGCAGCCGACGCGTGGGCCGCGATGGCCGGGAATTCTGCATCTATCCGGGTCAGCTCGGTTATGACATGCAGGAAGAACTCGACTTTCTGTCCAACCGCGTCATGGAGGCGAATGTCTTCTTCACCGGAAGGCTTCTCGCGCCCGCCATGCCGCGCATCGAGGACAAGTCCGTGCGCTTCGCCCTCATTCGCGATGAGAATGGCGCCAGAAGCCGCATGCGCTTCCTGATGCCCTTCACCGTGGAAAAGCCGGGCTTTTCCATCGGTCCCTCCATCATTCGCGTCTGGGCCAATCCATTCGGGCCGCTCGGCACGCCGCTGGTCGACACCGAAGGCGCTGCCGAAACCCTCGACAATCTTTTCGATGCGCTTTCCGACAGCAACATGCGTCTGCCGAATGTTCTGGTTCTGCCGGATGTTCGGCTGGAAGGGCCGTTTGCCCGCATGTTCAAAGCCATCGCGCTCAGCCGCAACCTGCCGGTGACGACGACGGGCAATTATTACCGGCCGATGCTGGAAAGCCTTCTGGATGGCAAGGCCTATCTGCGAAACGCCCTTGCGCCGCACCATTTGCGCGAAATGAACAGGCAGTGGCGTCAGCTCGAAAAACTTGGGCCCCTCTCCTATACCGTTACCCGCCAGCCAGCGGACGTACGTTACCGCATGGAGGAGTTTCTGGCGCTGGAGGCGAGCGGCTGGAAAGGCCGCAAGCGCACCGCGCTGGTCAACGACCGTTATCGCGCCGCCTTCGCCCGCGAGGCGATCACCAATCTGGCCGAAGCGGATGCGGTGCGTATCCATACCATCGATCTCAATGGCAGCGCCATCGCCTCCATGGTCGTTTTCATCACGGCGGGCGAGGCCTATACGTGGAAGACCGCTTTCGACGAGAGCTATGCGCAATTTTCTCCCGGCAAGCTGCTGGTGCAGAAATTGACCGACTGGCATCTGGATGACGCCAATATTCTGCGCAGCGACAGCTGCGCCGTGCCCGATCATCCGATCATGAGCCGCTTCTGGCAGGAGCGTCAGGAAATGGGCACGCTGGTCGTCGGGCTTGCCCAGAACAGCGACCGGGACGTGCGGCAGGTTTCCACGCAGGTGGACATGTACCGCAACACCCGCAACCTCGCCCGCAGCCTGCGGCAGAAGATCCTGTCCTTCGGACGCAAGGGCAATTGATCCGAAGGGCGCCGGTGGCGCCCTTCGAAGTTTCCGACACGGACAAAGCCTGCTTCAGCGCGAGGCCGTCCGGATCATCTTGCACAATTGCGTCAGCGCCGCATCGTATCCGCCGCCCAGAATATCGACACAACGGCGGGCGAGCTTGATCTGCTCGGTCCGCGACATATCGTTATAGGCTTGCAGGGCATTGCGCATCGCGCCGGGAGATACCGTGCCCGACCCGCCAGGATTGGTGGTGCTGCCGCCGGGATTTCCGGGCGTGCCGGTCGAACCGGAGCCGCCGATACCGACGCCGACGCCGAGACCGACACCGCTCGAGCCGCCCACATTGGCTCCGACATTGGCATTGATGCCGTCCGAACCGCCAACGGAAGCGTTCACGCCCGCATTGACGCCACTGGAACCGCCGACGGATGCATTGACATCCGCATTGACCCCATTGCTGCCGCCAACCGATGCGTTGACATCCGCACCCAGCCCGCCGCCGCTCCGACCGCCGACATCCGCACTGGCGTTAACGCCACTGCTGCCGCCAACGGAGGCATCGACCCCGAGCCCGCCGCTGCCATTGTCGCCAACACTGGCGTTAACCCCATTCTCGCCACCGATCCCGATATCCAGCGCATGGGCGTTGATCGGCAGGATCAGGCAGGCGGACAGTAATAAATTGCGAGAAAAAGCCCTCATAATTTCCTCCCTATGAGTTTGGCCATTCCCGCCCCGCGTGGAAACTCCACGTTGACATCATAATTCAATTAGTAATTGCGTATATTCTAATTTATTAGAGGTGCCTAATATTACCCTAATGCCGCAACTGCAGGTGTCGCGATCCGGCACAGCCGCACTCCGCAATATTTTGATCGGTGGACCGGCAAAGACGGAAAACCGCGCGCGCAAACACGCGCAATTCAAAAGGATTAGTCAGCTTTGGGGTTGCACGCATGGCCTTGACCATGATAGACGCCGTGGCATTACCACCGTTGCCCCAATGGCGGAATTGGTAGACGCGCCGCACTCAAAAAGAGGTTTGCCTACCCTATCCACAGAAATTTCTCCGCCAATTTACGTCATATTTTCAGTGGCTTACTAATAAGGCCCGAAATCGCCTGATGAACGCGAAATGCGGCTAGGTGTAGGATAGGAGCGGAACGGGAGCGGAAAGACGGCGTTGTTTGACGGCAGGCGGCAACGTAACTTGAACTGGTGCGACCCTTCACGATCAGCAAAGCTCTTGCCGCCTAGAAAGTCGCTATTGACCCTACCTTCGCCTGCCTCCCTTGAATGCCGTCAGAGCCTTTGTCGCAAATGTCTCGGGGGGACGATATTCTATCCTGATGTCAAATTCGTTGGCGGCACATTTCAGTTCCGCGAACTACTGGAATCGGAAGGTCTTCGCCGGCTTGCCGAAGGCCTTTCTCCGGCCTGGATCAACGATATGCTGCAGGCGCATGCCGATATCATCGAGCTTGTCAGAGGGTTCGGGCAGTCCTCGGATTTCGTTGCGCCGGTTCGCGAACTCGAGGAACGCTTTCATGGCAGCTTCGTGGCCGCTCTCGACAACGAGCAAATCACCGCCAATTATCAACGTGTTAGTCAGAAGATGTATCTTCTCAGACTCCTCAACCCCGACGCCGTCAACACCGTCAACACGATACGGACAACGGAAGAACATGTGGACGTCGTCGTGGCGCTGAAAGATAGGAACGTGGATCGCGCCATCGAGGCGCTGCACCGCCATTTGAAGAATGTCCCCCACCGTCCTCTTACCCGCTGACCTAACAGAACTGATGTAGGCATTTGAAAAGCCGGATTATCCTCCTGCGGGCGAAAACAAACTGTTGAGGCACTCCAACAGGCGCGCTGCTTTCTCGAAGCGAATGCTGCTGTTGCCGCGGCGACAGCTCATTGTCGCGTGTTTTTTCCGTTACCTGACGCGCCGGCCCTTGTCGTCGAAGACGAAGCTACGCCCGGGGGGATAGGCAATCCTTATCCGGTCACCGTTGGTGGGCTGCAGGTCGCCCTGGCTTTCAATGGTAATGCTCTGCCCTCCCGCCAATCGACAGTAGATGTAGCAGGTGCCGCCAAGATACTCGGTGAACTCCACCACGGCTGGAATCCCGTTTTCCGCATCTTCCGAGATCATTATGTGTTCGGGCCGGATGCCGACAGTGACAGGGGCCTGTTCCGCGAGACCGGCATGAAGTGACGGCAACGGCAGAAATGCCTCGCCGATGCGAATGCCGCCTTGCCCACATTGCCCTTCCAGCAGGTTCATGCGGGGCGAGCCGATGAATCCGGCCACGAACGTATTGGCCGGGTCCTCGTACACCTGCCGCGGCGTACCGACCTGCTCGATCCGGCCGTCCCGCAGGATGACGATGCGGTCGGCAAGCGTCATGGCTTCCGTCTGGTCATGCGTCACATAGATCATCGTGTTGCCCAGGCTCCGGTGTAGCCGGGCAACCTCGATCCGCATCGAGACGCGCAGTTCCGCGTCCAGATTGGAGAGGGGTTCGTCGAATAGAAAGACGTCAGGCTTGCGCACAATGGCCCTGCCGATCGCCACGCGCTGCCGCTGTCCCCCCGAAAGCTGGCCTGGCCGCCGGTCCAGAAGATGCTCGATCTTGAGAATTGCGGAAGCGTGAGCGACGCGAGCCTGTATTTCCGCTGCATCCGTTCGCGACATCTTCAAACCGAACGCGAGGTTGTCGCGAACGGTCATGTGCGGATAGAGCGCATAGGACTGGAAAACCATGGCGATGCCGCGGTCCGAAGGATCGAGATCCGTGACGTCCCGCCCCTTGATGGAGATTTCACCGTCGGTGACCTCCTCCAGTCCCGCGATCATGCGTAGCAGCGTAGACTTCCCGCATCCGGACGGACCGACAAAGACGACGAACTCGCCCTCTTCGATCGTCAGGTCGACGCCGTGAATGACAGCAAGGCTGCCGTAGCTCTTGCGCACATCTGCCAGCCTCAGGCTTTTGCTGCATGCTTGGTTCGTCATTGTAGGAGTCCTATTTCGCCGTCTGCAGCCAGACGAGCATGCTGCCTGGAGCGCGGTTGTCCCAGAGATGGTAAGGTACGAGGCGTAGCGAGGCCGGTTTGCGCCCGGCCGCGGCCGTACGATAGAGTGCATCGCCCCATGCAGAAGCATCTTCCTGCTCGACGGCGAGATCGATAGCGACCGCCCCGTCGAGGTTCGTCAGCACCTCGGTATTCTCCCCCGGCAGGCTGGACGGCACGACGAAGGTGTTCAGGTCGCCGCCATTGTCGACTTCCTCCGCGCAATAGACCAACGGCCCGCGCATCAGCGCAACGCGGCCGGCATCCTGCCTGACCTTGGGATTGGCGTATTGCGGCCTCAGCAAAAGCGGCAGGAATAGCGCCACCCTGTCGCCCTCGACCCATTCGCGCTCTATGCGGGCATAGCCATCGACGGTGACGGTCGGAAGATCCAGCATGTGCCCATTGATGCTGAGTGTCGCCCCATCGGCCCATGCCGGGATGCGCAGTGAGAGCGCAAAGCGCGCGGGCGCGGCGAGCGCGACGTTGAAGGCGATGCTTCCCTCCCAGGGATAATTGGTGGCCTGCTTCAGCGTAAGATCTGCGCCGTTGGCGAGCGTGCAGTGCAAGGTGCTTTCGCCATAGAGATGCACGGCGACCTCATCATCGGCTACCGCGTACATATAGGAGCCGACCGAGGCCAGGAGGCGCGCGATATTCGGGGGGCAGCAGGGGCAATGATGCCACTTCCAGCGATGATGCCCGCCAAGAGACTCCAACGGATTCTCGTAGAAGAATGTCTTGCCGTCGATGGACAAACCCGACATGGCGCCGTTGTAGAGCGCCTGCTCCATGATATCCGCATAACGCCGGTTCGGGCCGCGTCCAAGCATCCGGCTCGCCCAGAAAATAAGCCCGACCGAGGCGCAGGTCTCCGCATAGGCCGTGTCATTCGGCAAGTCGTAGTAGTCGGTGAAACCTTCGTTGGCCGCGGCCGGACCGATCCCGCCCGTGATGTACATCTGCTTGGCGGTGAGGTCGTCCCAAAGCGCGTCTAGCGCCGTGCTCAGCGTGTCGTCGTTATATTCGGTGGCGATGTCAGCCATACCGGAATAGAGATACATGGCGCGCACCGCGTGCCCAACGACTTTCCGCTGCTCGCGCACCGGCACATGGGATTGGTTGTATTCATAGGTTCCAAAGATGAAGTTCTTCGGATCGCGTTCGTCTCTGCGCGCCTCGATGTCAAAGTAATGCGGCCGGGTGCCGCGCTCGTCGATGAAGAACTTCGAGAGGTCGAGATATTTGCTTTCTCCCGTGACGCGGGCAAGCTTGACCAGGGCGAGTTCGATTTCCTCGTGGCCGCAATAGCCGGCGATCTGGCCCTCGCCGCGACCGAACACAGCAATCATGTGGTCGGCATAACGGCACATGATGTCGAGCAGCTTTCGCTTTCCCGTCGCTTGGAAATAGGCGACAGCCGCCTCCATCAGATGGCCCGCGCAATACAGTTCATGCGTATCGCGTAGGTTCGTCCATTCCCGGCCGGGAACTATACGCTGATACCACGAATTGAGATAGCCGTCCGGCCGTTGAAGCTTTTCGTAAAGATCGATGATGGCATCGACCCGTGCCTCAAGCTCGGGATTGGGCTTGCGATAAAGCGAATAGGCGGCGGTCTCGATCGACTTGCCGAAATCGCTGTCCCAGAACATCTGTGTCGATACCCGAGCCTTGCTCTCGGTGGCCGGCATGGTTGGGCTCATGCTGTGATAGGGAATGACGACACCGGGGCTCGGCTGGTTGATATCGATCTGACGAAGCGTGCCGGCCGCGATGCAGCGATCCAGAAGCGTGGCGGCGGTGGATTGACATATTGCGTCCTGTTTCTGGCCAAACAGGCCTCCCACCTCGACATCCGGGACGGCGACAGGGCGGAACTGGCGAGTTTTGGGGGTATTGCTCATGGGCTTACTCTCTTTCATTTCACAGCCCCGGCCATCAGGCCGCGCATGTAGTAGCGTTGCAGGAGGAGGAAGACGAAAAGGCAGGGCACGACCATGACGGTGACGCCAGCCTGAACCGCTCCCCAGTTGATCGCGCCGAGCCGCCCGGCACGGACTGCCGTCATCAGGACCGGCAGCGTATAGTTCTCGTTGCTCGAGAGCAGTACGAGCGCTGCCAGGAACTCGTTCCATGCATTGAGGAAGGCAAAGATGGACACCGTCGCGATGCCGGGCATGACCAGCGGCATCAGAACGCGCAACAGCAGCTTCAAATCCCGTGCTCCATCAATACGTGCAGCCTCTTCGATTTCCTTGGGCACTGCATCGAAGGCGTTGCGCATCATGAAGACAGAAAAGGGCAGTTGCAGCGTCACGTAGATCAGCATCAGACCGAACAGCGAATTGGTGAGGCCGAGCTTCGCCAGAATGATGAAGAGCGGAGTGAGGATCGACTGGAACGGGATCATCAGCGTGGCGATGATCAGCACGAAGAGCGCGTTCTTCAACGGGAAGCGGTAGCGCGAGAAGCCGTAGCCGGCAAGTACGCTGACCACCACAGTCAGGACGACAGTGCCCAGCGACACGACAAGCGAATTGACTGTATGCTGCCAAACGCCGGAGCCAAACCCGTCAAGCGTCCGGTACGCATCGATGCTGATGCCGTTGATCGGCCACGGCGGTAGCGGCGGCTGTCCGTTTTCGCTGTTCGATCGGAACGAGGCGAGGAAGCTGACAAGGAACGGCGCAAGGAAGAAGAACGCCGTTCCGATACCGACGCCGTGATAGGCGATGCGGCTCAAGAACACCTTGCGGGCGCGGATATTCCGACGGGTCTTCATGGCCGGTCGTCTCCCACTTTGAGCAGCCGGAGTTGTGCGACGCTGATGGCGACAAGAATGGCCAGAAGCGCGATGGATAGCGCTGCGCCATAGCCGAGATTGAAGGATACGAAGGACTGGTTGAAGATGTAGTAGACCACTGAAATCATCCGGTTCTGCGGCCCGCCAGACGTCATGATGTAGAACTGGTCGAAGGCGAGGATCGAGCCGGTGATCGACAGGATCAGGGCTAGCGCCAGTGTGCGGCGCATCAGCGGAAGCGTCAGGTGGCGGAAGCGCTGCCAGCGGCGCGCACCGTCGATGCGCGCGGCCTCCGTCAGTTCGGCCGGGATCGCCTGAAGTCCGGTCAGAAGAATGATCATGGTGAAGCCCGCAACCTTCCAGACCACCATGACGATGATGGTAAGGAAGGCCATGTCAAAAGTCGCAAGCAGGTTCACCTGGCTAGACGTTAGGCCGAGCGCTTGGAGCAACGGCGCAAAAAGCCCGCTGTCGACATTGGCGAGCCACACCCATAGCAGCGACGCCGAGGCAAGACCGACGACGACAGGCAGGAAAATGATGGTGCGATAGATTGAAACGAACCGTCTCTGCTTCTCCACGAAGAAGGCGAGAGGAAAGGCGATTGCGAAAATGGCGATCGTGACCACCACCGTATAGTGGGCCGTGAAGCCGAGGGCGGTGAAGAAACGCGCATCCGTCAACATGCGGGCGTAGTTTCCGAGCCCGATCCAGCGGGGTGCGCCGAGCAGCGGCCAGCGGTGCAAGCTCATCCAGAGCGTGAACAGCACGGGGATCACAAAGAACACCGTGACCAGGGCCATAGCCGGCGCGATGTAGATGAGGCCCGACAGACCTGATCTGCTTCGTTTGCGCAGCGCACGAGGCGGCCGGGATGGGACGTGGGGCGTCGTCATGGTACGTTCGCTTTCGATTGGCTGGAGCAAGGAGGAGCCTTTCGGCTCCTCCCGCGGTTTGGGCGGGAGAGTGGTCCGTTCCGCTCGGCGCCGCTTATTGTGCCGCGTCGATGATCGATTGCATGTCCGACTGCGCGTCGGCGAATGCGCCGTCGACGTCATCACCGTAGATCGCGGCGTTAATGAAAGTCGCCCACGGACCGTTCGCCGAATTGATGAGATCGTTGAACTGCAGCGTATAGGGCGTCTTGGCGACCGAGACCGCCTTCATAGCGACGCCGAGGCGGGGATCGAGGCCGGCAAGCACCTCGTCGGCAATATCCGAACGCGTCGGCAGGCTGCCGAACCTGGCCATGATCTTCTGGCCCTCGACGGAATAGATGTACTCCAGGAAGGCCTTTACGTTATCGATCCGTCTGGTGCCCTTGGTCGCGACGAAATTATCGCCGCCGGCGAAGGAGGAGGGATTGCCATCGACACTCGGAATCAGAGTCACTCCGAAATCGATCTCGGGATGCTGCGTGACCAGCGTCCCGATCGCGAAGGCGCCAAGACTCTGCTGGCCGATCTTGCCATTGGTGATCGACAGGAAATTGACGCCATTGTCGCTCGCAGAACCCGCCGGAACCGTGTCCTTGGCGATCAGGTTCCGATAGAAGTCGATTGCCTTGCGCATCTGAGGCGTGTCGAGGGTCGCCGTCTTGCCGTCTGCCGACAGGATGTCGGCGCCTGCACCCCATACGAGCGGCGTGAAGGTGAAGATCATGCATCCGCCGCAGCCGCCACCGGAGAAGTAGAAGCCGTAGGTGTCGCCGCCCAGCGCACGGATTTTCTCCGCATTGGCGGTGATCTCTTCCCAGGTTGCCGGCGCCTTTTCCGGATCCAGTCCGGCCTTCCTATAGAGTTCCTTGTTCCAGGCGAAGATCGAGGTCTCCACCGACAGCGGCAAACCATAGATCCTGCCCTTATAGGTGCCGAGCTTAACATGAGCCGGCGAGAGCGAATTGAAATAGGGCAGCGACTTCGCCCAGTCCGTCATGTCCTCGAGCTGATCAGCCGCGGCAAAGGCCGGCGTGTAGATTAAGTCGAGGGAGAGCGCGTCAGGCGCTTGTCCGCCCGCAATTGCGGTGGCGTATTTCTGAACCAGTTCGGCAAAAGGCACTTCGGTCAGTTCGACCCTGTCGCCACCCTTGGCATTGTACGCCTTGACTACCTCCTTGAAGGAATCGCCGATGCCCGACCGAACCCACATAGAGACAGTTTCCGCTGACGCGGACGACAGCATCGCAGCCGAAAACAGACATGTCGCGGCCAATAATTTCCTGAGCATGACTTTCCTCCATATCGTAGAGCGTCGTCGACGCATCCGTCTCCTCACTTCAATCAGGCGGCCTGCCTCCACAGGATTGCCTCACAACAAGCCGGCATGGCAGTTTGCGTAGGCCCGGCTCGATATACTTACCTTCGGCGAGCGCCAGCACGGTCCGGCCCGCTTCCTTGCCCAGTTCTTTCAGGTTCATGTCCACCGAGGTCAGCGGCGGGCGCGCCTGTGCAGCCAGGATCTCCCAGTTGTCGAAACCGACGACAGAGACATCATCCGGCACACGGACGCACCGCTCGCGCAGCGCGTCTATTACACCGCGCGCGATCTGGTCGTTGCCGCAGAAGATGCCGTCAGGTTTTTCGCCGGCCCGCGACCACAGGCGGCCGACGGCCTCATGCCCCCAGCTTTCCGCCCAAATGCCGCTGAGCACCTCCGCCCCCTCACCCGCGCGTGCCCGAAAGGCGCAGGCGCGCTCGCGGACCGAAGCGAAGCTTTCCGGCCCGCTGACATGCACCAGCCGTCGCCGGCCGAGACCGAGAAGCCAATCGGTGGCAAGACCCGCCCCATGCCCATCATCCGACGTTAGGGTCACGCTCTCCGGCGCGCCTTCGGTGAACGCGTAAACCACCGGAACAGGAAGCCCGGTAAGATCGACTGGAAGCGACCGGTCGATGCGTTTTCCCGTGGCGATGATGCCGTCAACCTGCTTGTCCAGCATTGCGTCGACATGGATCTTTCCCAGGGCTGGATCATCCTCGATCGCACAGAGGAAAACCGAGACGCCCTGATCCACCAACGCTTCGGACACGCCCGCCATCACGGGCAGCGTGAATCGGCCATAGGTGTCATTCGTCAGGAGGCCGATGGTGAAGGAGCGGTTGAAGAGCAGGCCCCGCGCCAGTGCATTGGGGCGGAAACCGATGCTCTCCGCCACCTGCTTTATCCGATCACGCGTCTCAGCCGCCATCCGACCATTGTCATTCAGCGCCTTGGAGACGGTGGAAACACTGACGCCGGCGGCGCGAGCAACATCGTGGATCGTGATACGTCCTGCTCTGGTGCGTTGGTTGCTCAGTTCCACCTCCTATTCGACAGGAGATGAGAAAACCTTTGCGCAACGCAAATGTCAATATGAGAAAACCTTTTCTCAAGGAAAATCGATGACGACACCAAGTTTGAAAAAGTTCGCCCGTCGGAGTAGCGACAGTCGATGTCACGATAGAACAGCGTATCGATCGGCGTGGCGGTCAAGTAGATCCAACACCGCGTCCCTCCCCTGGTGGCGTACTGCCTTCACCCACGCCACCGCCAGCGGCAGCGTTTTCAACGGGCGACCGTCAAGCGATCTCAAGGGAATGTAACGGACGCCGGAAACAGTAAGCTTAGAGGTCCAGCGCGGCACCACCGCGCATCCTATGCCGGCGGCGACCAGGTTGATGATTGTCTGTTTCTCATCGGCCACCTGGGCGATACGCGGATGAATCCCGGCCTGTGCGAAGATGTCGAGTGTCAGGTCGTAGCTGTGGGGCCGGGACCGGCGCTCCGGAACGATGAGCGGCTCGTCCAGCAGATCCGCAACCGTGACTTCCGGCAGGTCCGCCAACATGTGGCTTTCCGGCACGGCCACCACGGGCGTTTCCTTCAGGAGCAACCTCACGCCGAGATTGCGGCTCATCCCTTCCCTCGGTCGAATGAAGATGAGGTCCAGGCGGCCGGCCAGCAGCTTGGGAATAAGCCGGATTGATTTGTCCTCGACAAGTTGGGTGACAAGGTCCGGCTTTTCCTCTCTGAGATCATGAAGCACTTGGGGAACAAGGCCGGCCGCCGCGCTGTCTATGGCGCCAATCCGGAGGACAGTGCTTGGTCGATGCCTTTCGGCCCTGAACCGCTGCTCCAGCTCGTCAAGGCGGCCGAGGATGGGACGCACTTCTTCCAGAAGAACGATGCCGTCCTCGGTCAGCGAAACATTTCGCGTGGTTCTCTCCAGCAAAGGTGCCCCCAGCGCCTCTTCCAGCAGTTTGACGTGCCTGCCCAAAGATGCGGGCAAAAGGCCCACCTTTTGCGCTGCCCGTCCAAAATGCAGTTCTTCCGCGACCGCCACGAAACATCTCAGTTGCTCAAGCTCCACCCTGATCTCCATTATTTCATTTCTTTATATAATCATATGAAGATGTGATCCGATGCAAGCCCCAGCTATTGTTTTTTAATGACGCAGGAGGCGTCAGGATTTTTGGGAGGAGCTCGCTATGACCAGCGAACTGGAAACGCGCGTCTTGCGCAAGATTACGTGGCGCATCGTGCCATTCATAATGGTCCTGTATCTCATCGCCTTCATTGATCGCGTGAATATCGGTTTCGCATCGCTGACGATGAACCAGGACCTCGGGTTTTCATCGACCGTCTTCGGCGTCGGCGCCGGCATCTTTTTCCTCGGCTATTTCCTGTTTGAAGTTCCGTCGAACCTGATCCTGAACAAGGTTGGCGCGCGCATCTGGATCGCCCGGGTGATGATCACCTGGGGCATCGTTTCGGGCGCCATGGCGCTTGTGCAGGGTACGACAAGCTTCTACACGCTTCGTTTTCTTCTGGGCGTTGCTGAAGCAGGTTTCTTCCCGGGCATTATCCTTTATCTGAGCTACTGGTTCCCGGCGCGCAGGCGTGCCGCCGTCACGGCGATGTTCATGGCAGCCGCTCCGCTTGCCACAGCGATAGGCTCACCCATTTCCGGTGCGTTACTGGAAATGCATGGCATATGGGGCCTCGCGGGCTGGCAGTGGATGTTCATCATCGAAGCTATCCCGGCTCTGATCCTTGGCGTTGTCGTTTTGTTCTATCTGACTGATCGCCCGGAAAAAGCCAGCTGGCTTTCCGTCGACGAGCGCGCCTGGTTGGTGAAGACTATGGACCAGGAGCAGGCTGGCAAGCCCAAGGCGAGCCACAGCATCTGGGCAGGCCTGGCAGACCTGCGGGTACTGGCACTGTCGCTGGTGTACTTTGGCACATCCGCTGGCCTATACACGCTGGGCATCTGGGCACCGCAAATCATCAAGGGATTTGGACTTTCCTCGTTCCAGGTCGGTCTCATCAATGCCATTCCGGCTGTTTTCGCGGTCATCGGCATGATCCTTTGGGCTCGCCACTCCGACAAGACCGGCGAGCGCACCTGGCATGTTGTCGGCGCCTGCCTACTCGCTGCTGCCGGACTGGCTCTGGCGACCGGCGCAACGACCGTCTTCGCGGTGTTGGCTGCCCTGACGCTCGTTAATATCGGTATCAGCGCCTCCAAACCACCGCTTTGGAGCATGCCGACCCTTTTCCTGTCGGGACCGGCCGCTGCTGCAGGCATTGCGACGATCAACTCGATCGGCAACCTCGGAGGTTTCGTCGGCCCGTCCATGATCGGCTGGATCAAGGATACGACCGGAAGCTTTGCCGGTGGTCTCTATTTCGTCGCCGCATTGCTTATCGTTTCGGCTGTCGTCACCCTGCTACTTTCCCGCGGCGCCTCGCGTCAGGCCGGGCAAACGGCTTCCATCCAACACTGATACGATAATTGGAGAGACATCATGCGTGAATACAAGATAGCTGCCATTCCTGCGGATGGCATTGGGCCGGAAGTGATTGCGGCGGGACTTCAGGTTCTCGAAGCGCTGGAAAAGCGTAGCGGCGACTTCAAGATCCACTCGGAAACCTTCGACTGGGGGTCCGACTACTACAAGAAACACGGCGTGATGATGCCGGCGGACGGGCTGGAAACGCTCAAGAAATTTGATGCGATCTATTTCGGCGCCGTGGGTGCGCCGGATGTGCCTGACCACATCACGTTGTGGGGCCTGCGTCTGCCGATCTGCCAGGGGTTCGACCAGTATGCGAATGTGCGCCCCACCAAGATCCTGCCGGGCATCACGCCACCGTTGCGCAATTGCGGCCCGGGCGATCTCGATTGGGTTATCGTGCGCGAAAACTCGGAGGGTGAATATTCCGGTCATGGCGGGCGTGCACACAAGGGCCTGCCGGAGGAAGTCGGCACCGAAGTGGCGATCTTTACCCGCGTCGGTGTCTCCCGCATCATGCGCTACGCGTTCAAGCTGGCTCAATCCCGCCCGCGCAAGCTGCTCACCGTCGTCACCAAGTCGAATGCGCAGCGCCACGGTATGGTCATGTGGGACGAAATCGCCGCGGAAGTATCGAAGGAATTCCCCGACGTCACCTGGGACAAGATGCTGGTGGACGCCATGACGGTTCGCATGACGCTGAACCCGAAGAGCCTCGACACGATCGTTGCCACCAACCTCCATGCCGACATTCTCTCCGATCTGGCCGGTGCGCTGGCAGGCTCGCTCGGCGTGGCTCCCACCGGCAACATCGATCCGGAACGCCGCTTCCCGTCAATGTTCGAACCGATCCACGGATCTGCTTTCGACATTACCGGCAAGGGCATCGCCAATCCAATCGCCACCTTCTGGACGGCAGCCCAGATGCTTGAACATCTCGGCGAAAAGGAAGCCGCAGCGCGACTGATGGCGGCCGTCGAGCGCGTCACCGAGGCCGGCATCCTGACGCCGGACGTCGGCGGCACAGCCAATACGCAGCACGTCACAGACGCCGTCTGCGAGGCAATCGCAGGGTCCAATATTCTGGTTGCCGCAGAATGATGTGGAACGATGCGTCCGCCTGCGATGTGCTGCGTCGAATCTTTGACGCAGCGGTTGCGAGCGCCGATCCAGCCAAGGTGGTCGCATCCCACCTGCCGGAACGGCCGAAGGGCCGCTGCGTCGTGATCGGCGCCGGCAAGGCCTCGGCCGCAATGGCCGCGGCTCTCGATACCGCCTGGAGCGATGTGGATCTCGCCGGGATCGTCGTAACCCGTTACGGCCACGCCGTACCTGCCGGGCGTATCGAAATCATCGAAGCATCTCATCCCGTTCCTGATAAAATGAGCGTCGAGGCAGCAACCCGCATCATGGCGGCAGTAGGCAATCTGGGACCCGACGATCTGGTGATCGCACTGATTTCAGGTGGCGGATCTTCACTTCTCGTTTCCCCTGCCGGACGCATGACGCTCGACGACAAGAAAGCTGTCAACAGGGCGCTCTTGGCAAGTGGTGCCACGATCTCCGAAATGAACACCGTGCGCAGACAGCTTTCTGGGATCAAGGGTGGCCGCCTTGCACAGGCCGCCCACCCCGCCCGTGTCGTCACACTGGTTGTCTCCGATGTACCGGGTGACGACCCATCGGAAATCGCTTCCGGCCCGACGGTCGCAAACCCGACAACCGTGGATGACGCCAGGGAAATTGTGAGCCGATATCGGCTGAAACTTCCTGAGACAGCCGTCGAGGTCCTGGCTAATGGCGGTGCAGCGGCAGGTCAGGACCCAAATGCAGAGGTCAGGATGATCGCCTCTCCGGGCATGGCGCTTGTTGCCGCTGCACAAACCGCTCGCTCTTACGGACTGAAGCCCCTGATCCTCGGCGATGCGCTACAGGGGGAAGCAAGAGAAGTTGGAACCGTATTTGCCGGGATGGCGCTATCGGCAAAGCAGAATGGCAATCCGATTTCCGGTCCGGCAGTCATCCTGTCCGGCGGTGAAACCTCTGTCTCGCTTCCGCCTGACGCCACAGGTCGCGGCGGGCGCAACACCGAGTTCCTGCTCAGTCTCGCCATTGGCCTGAATGGAGCAGACGGCATCTGGGCGATCGCGGGTGATACAGATGGCATAGACGGTGTTGAAGATGCCACCGGAGCCATCGTTACGCCGTCAACCTTGTCCCGCTTGCGCCAAGCCGGCATCACACCGCGCGCGGCCCTTTCGGGCCACGATAGCTACACCGCGTTCAAGGCGATCGACGACCTCGTGGTCACCGGGCCGACCCTTACCAATGTCAACGACATTCGTGCCATCCTGATTGGATAGAAACACCATGTTCATTCGCAGCAATCGCAGGGCCAAGATCGTCGCAACGGTCGGGCCCGCCTCCAACTCGCCCGAAATTCTGAAGGCGCTTTTCAATGCAGGCGTCGATACCTTCCGGCTCAACTTCAGCCACGGAAACCGCGACGATCATGCCGCTGTCTATCGCTATATCCGGGCGATGGAGAAGGAATTAGACACGGCGATCGGCATCCTGCAGGATCTCCAGGGACCGAAGATCCGTATTGGGGTCCTGGGGGATGGGCGTCTCGACCTCCAGAAGGGCGCTGCCATCCGCTTCGTCTGCAGCACAGAGCCCGGCAAGGGCCTGATGGATATCCCGCTCCCCCATCGCGAGATTTTTGCAGCCGTCAAGCCGGGCGATGATCTGCTGATCGATGACGGCCGGGTGCGGGTACGCACCGTGAGCATCGATGACGAGCATCTCGATGCAGAGGTCATTGTCGGCGGCCCGATTTCCAACCGCAAGGGTGTCAATGTCCCCGGCGCGGTACTCGACATATCGCCGCTGACCACGAAGGACCGAAAAGACCTCGAGTTCGGCCTTGAGCTTGGGGTCGACTGGGTCGCGCTTTCATTTGTCCAGAAAGCGCGTGACATGATCGAGGCACGTTCGCTCGTCAGCAATCGCGCCGGGCTCGTCGCCAAGATCGAGAAGCCATCTGCGCTGGACGAGATCGACGATATCGTCGCACTTTCAGATGCGATTATGGTTGCACGCGGCGATCTGGGCGTCGAAATCCCGCCCGAAGACGTCCCCAGCAAGCAGAAGGAGATTATCCGCGCATGCCGGATGGCGGCAAAGCCGGTGATCGTCGCAACGCAGATGCTGGATTCCATGGTTTCGGCGCCGACCCCGACACGGGCAGAGGCTTCGGATGTCGCCGGCGCAATATACGACGGCGCGGACGCAGTGATGCTGTCGGCAGAATCTGCCACCGGTTCCTATCCGATCGAAACTGTAGAGATGATGGGCCGCATCATAGAAAAGACCGAGAAGCACAAGCTCTACCGTCCGATTATGGAAGCAACCGAGCCGGAGATCGTACAGTCGCCGCCGCATGCGGTAGCGGCCGCAGCAGCAAACGTGGCTGTGGCAGTCAAGGCGCCTGTAATCGTTGCCTATACCGCAAGCGGAACGACCGCAGCAAGAATATCGCGGGCGCGCCCTGCTTTGCCAATCATGGCGCTGACGCCTTCTGAACAGGTGGCTCGGCAACTCAGCCTCTTTTGGGGTGTCGTCGGCTTGCGTTCGCAAGATATCGTCACTTACGAACAATCTATCCAGCGGGCTGAGCAGGCAGCAATCGATACAGACCTTGCCAGAGCGAATGACCAGATCGTCGTTGTGACCGGCTTTCCTTTCTCTCAATCTGGCAGCACCAACAACCTTCGCGTTGCTCAAATCGGCAAATGCTAGAGGTTTCGCAGGTTTAGCTTTGCGATCAAGGGGACAAGAGCGTTGTGAGCGTGCTGGCGATGTGATCGTGCGGCCCTGCTTGCGGCTTCTGCGTCCCCTTTGTCAATCGCCTGGATTATCTCCCAGTGCTCATCTGAAGAGTGGATAGGAAGGGGACGTAAATTGAGAGTGAACATTCGGGCGCGGTGCAGTTGATCCGCAACCGTGCCGGCCATACGCATGAGACGTCGGTTGCCGCTCCTGGCAACCAACTCCTCATGAAATCGCTCGTCGGCTGCCGCCCACGCCTCCAGATCGTTCTCAGCTAGCGCCCCGACCATTGAGACGGTCGCTGATTGCAATATCTGCACGACAGGGGTACGTTCTTCCATCTGTAATTGTGCGAGGCGTGCTGCTGCCGCTCCCTCCAGAGCAATAATCACTTCATAGATTTCCTCGATGTCAGCAGGCGATAGCGCACAGATGATTATACCCTTTTTGGGAAGGATACGAACCAGCCCGTCTTCCTGAAGCCGTGCCATGGCCTCATGGACCGGGGTTCTGCTCATTCCCAATTGACGGGCAATCTCGATCTCAGCCGCCTGATAACCGGGAGGAAAGACATTCGACCGAATTGCCTCCTTGATCGCACTATAGGCAGCGGTCACCCGACCAGAACCTGCCGTATCAATGCTACTGTCCGGGGCGTCCTGAGGCATATCTCGCGGCACCACGCCGGCGACATCGTTTGCTGTAATCATAATGAACCTTCAATTGTTCAGCATCCTTTATAGTGACGATCCAGCCAATTGACAAACGCGGATACTTCGATACATTCCAACTTGCATGCAAGTAAGCATGGAACAGAGTGTGGAGGCACTCTGGCGCGCACTTGAGGAGGAAGTCGCGATGAAGAAAATGCTTGTGGCGCTCACGGGCGCCCTTCTGGCAACGTCGAGCGTTCTGGCCCACGCCCAGGAAAATTATCCACAGAAGCCGATTACCATCATGGTCCCCGCTGCGGCAGGCGGCCCCAGCGACACGGTCGCCCGACTTGTCGCTCAATCCATGTCGAAATCTCTTGGACAGCAGGTTCTCGTGGAAAATATGGGCGGAGCCGGCGGCTCACTCGGAGCGGCGACCGTGGCGCAGGCAGATCCAGACGGATATCGCCTGCTGCTCTACCACATCGGCGTCGCGACTTTCGCGGCTCTCTATCCTAAGCTGACATACAAGCCGATTGAAGATTTCTCGAGCATCGGGCTGATCACCGAAGTGCCGATGACGATCGTCGGCAGGAAAAATTTCGAGCCAAAGACATTTGCCGAACTCGTAGCCTACGTGAAGAAGAGTGGCCCTCAGGTGACGTTCGGAACGGCAGGAACCGGCGCGGTTTCCGATCTATGTGGACGTCTTATTCAGGACGCGCTCGGCACCAAGATCACGCTTGTCCCCTACAAGGGCATGGGACCGGCAATGACCGATCTCATCGGCGGACGCATAGATCTGGCATGCGACCAGACGACCAATACGGTGCAACAGATAAAGGCAAACGAAGTTCATGCCTATGCCGTGACGACAAAGGCGCGGATAGACGTACTGCCCGATGTCCCCACGGTTGCCGAAGGCGGCATCCAGGATTTCGAACTGAGCGCCTGGCATGCACTTTGGGCACCGAAGAATACGCCCGAGCCTATTCGCAACAAGCTGGCCGAGGCGCTTCGGGGCGCCCTCAAGGATCCCGTAGTCATCGAACGGTTCGCAAGTCTCGGAACCTCGCCGGTTTCGCCGGATCTCGCAACGCCTGCGGCCCTCGATCAAAAGTTCGAGGCCGAAGTAGAGCGCCTTACGAAGCTGATCAGCGAGACGGGAAAATAAGGCATCCCGCTGGCGGATCCCTGCAAGGGATCGGCGGAACGAACGTTCCGGGCGACCATTTGCCGTGTCCTTTTGGACACGGCTTGCTCTCAATCGATGTTTCGAGGTTTCTTATGCGTGAATACAAGATAGCTGCCATTCCTGCGGATGGCATTGGGCCGGAAGTGATTGCGGCGGGACTTCAGGTTCTCGAAGCGCTGGAAAAGCGTAGCGGCGACTTCAAGATCCACTCGGAAACCTTCGACTGGGGGTCCGACTACTACAAGAAACACGGCGTGATGATGCCGGCGGACGGGCTGGAAACGCTCAAGAAATTTGATGCGATCTATTTCGGCGCCGTGGGTGCGCCGGATGTGCCTGACCACATCACGTTGTGGGGCCTGCGTCTGCCGATCTGCCAGGGGTTCGACCAGTATGCGAATGTGCGCCCCACCAAGATCCTGCCGGGCATCACGCCACCGTTGCGCAATTGCGGCCCGGGCGATCTCGATTGGGTTATCGTGCGCGAAAACTCGGAGGGTGAATATTCCGGTCATGGCGGGCGTGCACACAAGGGCCTGCCGGAGGAAGTCGGCACCGAAGTGGCGATCTTTACCCGCGTCGGTGTCTCCCGCATCATGCGCTACGCGTTCAAGCTGGCTCAATCCCGCCCGCGCAAGCTGCTCACCGTCGTCACCAAGTCGAATGCGCAGCGCCACGGTATGGTCATGTGGGACGAAATCGCCGCGGAAGTATCGAAGGAATTCCCCGACGTCACCTGGGACAAGATGCTGGTGGACGCCATGACGGTTCGCATGACGCTGAACCCGAAGAGCCTCGACACGATCGTTGCCACCAACCTCCATGCCGACATTCTCTCCGATCTGGCCGGTGCGCTGGCAGGCTCGCTCGGCGTGGCTCCCACCGGCAACATCGATCCGGAACGCCGCTTCCCGTCAATGTTCGAACCGATCCACGGATCTGCTTTCGACATTACCGGCAAGGGCATCGCCAATCCAATCGCCACCTTCTGGACGGCAGCCCAGATGCTTGAACATCTCGGCGAAAAGGAAGCCGCAGCGCGACTGATGGCGGCCGTCGAGCGCGTCACCGAGGCCGGCATCCTGACGCCGGACGTCGGCGGCACAGCCAATACGCAGCACGTCACAGACGCCGTCTGCGAGGCAATCGCAGGGTCCAACATTCTCTGACAGTTCATGTCGAGGTTCGGGAGAGAAAAAATGGAAGACTCGTCGGTCAGGTACAGCCGCCACAACGGGATTGCGGGCGGTATATTCATCGCGATCGCGGCCCTCTTCATCGTGCAGGGTTCGAAATACGACTTCGGAAGCGCGCTGCAGATGGGCCCGGGCTTTTTCCCGATCGTGCTGGCCGTGACACTTTTCATATTTGGATCGCTGATCCTGATCGATGGATTGCGCAAGCCGCCGGAGCCAGTCGATGGCGCCGTGCCCTGGCGCGGACTGATCCTCGTGTGCTTGGCGCTTGCGGTCTTTGGCGCCGGGGCTCGTTCGCTCGGGCTCATCCCGGTCGTTTTCCTCTGTACCTTCATGACGGCCCTTGCCTCGCGGAAGAACGCGCCTCTGTCCGCCCTGGTCAGCGCGCTCGCCATGGCAGTCCTGTGCTACGTGATCTTCAAGATCGGTCTTGCCGTATCGCTGCCGACCTTCGGTCCGGCTCTCGGCTTCTGAGGTGGCTTCGATGATGGATCTGTTTTCCAATCTCGCGCTTGGGTTTGAAACGGCGCTGACGCCTGTCAATATCGTCTGGTGCTTTGTCGGCGTGCTGCTTGGCACACTGGTTGGTGTGTTGCCCGGCATAGGGCCGACTGCGACGATTGCCATGCTGCTGCCGATAACCTTTACGTTCTCGCCCGTGACATCGCTCATCATGTTATCCGGCATTTATTATGGCGCTCAGTACGGCGGATCAACGACGGCGATCCTCATTAATCTGCCGGGGGAAAGTTCCTCGGCGGTGACCGCCATCGACGGTTATCAGATGGCAAGGAAAGGACGGGCGGGTCAGGCTTTGGCCACGGCAGCCCTTGGGTCTTTTTTCGCGGGATGCGTGGCAACCATGCTCCTGGCGATTGCAGCGCCGCCTCTTGCCGCGGTCGCGCTTGAATTCGGCGCACCGGAATATTTCGCGCTGATCGTTCTCGGCCTTCTGGTATCGATCTCGCTTGCGCATGGCTCCGTCCTGAAGGCGCTCGGCATGATCATCGTCGGCCTGTTGCTGGGCACCGTTGGGCAGGACATCTACACCGGCGAAGAGCGCTTCACCTTCGGATATCTGGAGCTGTCGCAAGGCATCAACTTCGTCTCCATCGCTGTTGGCGTGTTCGGCGTCGCGGAAATCTTCCGCAATCTGCAGCACGAGCATACGCGTGAAGTAGGTGTAAAAAGAGTGACTAACCTGTGGCTTAGCAAGCAGGATTTCCGCCGGATCGTGGGTCCGGTCTTGAGAGGCACTGCGCTCGGATCGATCCTGGGCGTCCTTCCCGGCGGCGGACATGTGCTCGCCTCGTTCGCGAGCTATTCTGCGGAAAAGAATCTCTCCAAGACGCCGGAAGAGTTCGGTCACGGCGCAATCGAAGGCGTGGCCGGTCCAGAAAGCGCCAACAACGCCGCCGCCCAGACATCTTTCATCCCGCTACTCACTCTCGGCATCCCAGCACATCCGGTCATGGCCCTGATTGTGGGAGCTTTCATATTGCAGGGGATCACGCCCGGTCCTGATGTGATCAACAGTCAGCCCGCACTGTTCTGGGGCATCATCGCGTCCATGTGGGTCGGCAACCTCCTGCTCGTCATCCTCAATCTCCCACTCATCGGGCTATGGGTGAAGATGCTGACGATTCCCTATCGGATGCTATTTCCAGCGATCGTCGTCTTTGCTTCGATCGGCTGCTACTCAATCAACAACAATCCGTTCGATGTCTACGCCATCATCGCCTCCGGCGTTCTCGGATATGTTCTCATCCGCGTTGGCTGCGAACCGGCGCCGCTCCTGCTCGGCTTCGTTCTTGGGCCGCTGCTTGAGGAACATTTGCGCCGGGCCATGATCATCTCGCGCGGTGATCCGACGGTATTTGTCACAAACCCCATTGCCGCCTCCCTTCTTGGGATCGGGCTGCTGTGCGTAATTGCCGCCTTGCTGCCATCCATCCGTTCGAAGCGCGATCAGGTATTCGTTGAGGACGATTGAGCAGACGGTTCGAAAGCCGACTTAAAAACGAATGCAACCAATCATGTGCATTCCGCCACGTCTTTTTCTTTACAACACTCACGTCGCATATTGGACCGTCGGACACGCGGCCTGCCAGGAGATCTTCGGGCTGGAGAACGTCAATTCGAACCGGGGCGCTACCCCGGTGGCAAAGTCATTCTCTCATGACTTTCGAACTCGACCTTCGCCACCGCCGTGGAGGGCGGGTGCTTTAAATGGGCACCTTTGTAGCGCGGCTGAAATGAAATAGGGCAGAACGGCTTTCTTGATCAAGGACGTGGTTGATCTTCAGCCGGAAGCCATTCTTCTCAGACACGGTTATAACGATCATGCTGCAAGGCCGCCTCCTAGCCGTCAAGACCATGACGAGTACGTTGGCCACCAAGGAAAAAAAGCGGCGTTATGTTCTCAGGACGCCCACGATCTTGAACCCGTTGAACTCAATTTTTACAGACAACGGACAATCAACTCTTTGGCCAAAACATGACTTGGGTGCGGTTTGCGGTAGGGCCGAATAGAGCTTGTCACGAGCACCACCATTACCAACTATATCGAACTGTCACAGGTAAGCAGAACACTGAACGACGCGGGCGTTCTTGATCGAATTTCCGCCAGGGACACATCTTGTGCCAACTCGATCAAGCACATTCCCGTCGTACCCTTTCGATCGATTTTGAAGACGCCGAGATCCGTGATAATGAGATCGGCGACCCCACGACCCGTAAGCGGCAAGGTACATTCTCCAACGAGTTTCGGTTCGCCACCGGCTTGATGTTCCATCAATACGATCACGCGCTTGGCGCCGGCAACGAGATCCATCGCGCCACCCATGCCCTTCACCATCTTTCCCGGAATCATCCAATTGGCAAGATCGCCTCTTTCGGACACTTGCATTGCGCCAAGGATAGAAAGATCGATATGACCGCCCCGGATCATTGCGAAGCTCTCGGCCGACGAAAAGTAACTGGTGTTGGGTGCCTCTGTGATGGTTTGTTTGCCGGCATTGATCAAATCGGCATCTTCTTCTCCATCGATGGGAAACGGCCCCATCCCAAGCATCCCGTTCTCGCTCTGGAGCGTCACTTCCATTCCTTGCGGTATGAAGTTTGCCACGAGCGTGGGTATACCGATTCCCAAATTCACGTAAAAGCCGTCTTTCAGTTCACGCGCGGCTCGCGCAGCCATCTGTTCCCGGGTCCACGCCATGTCAGGCAAGCTCCTTGTGCGGTTTGGGCCGAACCGTCCGTTGTTCGATCCGCTTTTCAGGATTCGACACCTGCAGAACCTTCTGTACAAAGATGCCAGGTGTATGGACGCCATCGGGATCAATGGTCCCCGCGGGGACAAGGTGCTCAACCTGGGCTATGGTCACTTTGGCCGCGGTCGCCATCACGGGATTGAAATTTCTTGCAGTTTTTCGATAGACAAGGTTACCTTCAGTGTCCCCTTTGAACGCATGGATAATAGCGAGATCTGCGACTAGGCTGGTTTCTAAAATGTACTCGGCGTCGCCGAACATTCGCGTTTCCTTGCTGTCAGCAACGACCGTCCCAACGCCAGTCTTCGTGTAGAACCCAGGGATCCCAGCACCGCCTGCCCGAATTCGTTCAGCCAATGTTCCCTGGGGGTTGAATTCCAGTTCGAGTGCGCCTGACAGGAACTGTGCGGCAAACAGCTTGTTCTCCCCGACATAGGAAGAGATCATTTTTCGGATTTGACGGCTTTCTAGCAGGATGCCGAGTCCGAAATTGTCGATGCCGGCATTGTTCGAGATAACTGTGAGGTCCTTCACGCCCGATTGACGGATTGCCTCGATAAGGACCGTGGGAATACCGCAGACACCGAAGCCGCCGGCCATGATTGTCATTCCATCGAACAATGTATCGGCCAGAGCTTCCTGTGGATTTACAACGACTTTTTTCATCTCCCTCTCCGGATCTGGGTGGCACCTTTGCGAACGAGCCAATGTCAATAGCAGCGTGGCTCGGGCCTGGCTCAGCGACGCCTCAGTCGCCAAGCCGTCCCGGTCGGTCGGCAAATAGTCCGATAGCTGCGCGATGTGGGCCGGCCGCCGGCCGAGCAAACACGTGGAATGCAGTTTGGTTCAATTAGAATGGATAGCCTTGCTTCGGATCCTCGATGGTGATCCACCGAAGATCGGTGAACTCTGAGATCGCTGCTTTGCCACCGAACCGTCCCCACCCTGATTCCTTGACGCCCCCGAAAGGCATCTGCGGCTCATCGGCAACTGTCGGCCCGTTAATATGGCAAATGCCGGACTTGATGCGCGCCGCGATTCTCAAACCGGCCGTGACATCGCTCGTATAGAGCGAAGCGGCAAGTCCATACTCAGTGTCGTTTGCGATTGCGACAGCTTCCTCCGCATCCTTCACGCGGATGATCGGTTTGACGGGTCCAAAGGACTCCTCGCCGTATATTCGCATTGCCGGTGTGACATGATCGAGGACTGTTGCTTCGACCACGGCACCATTCCGCCTGCCCCCGGCGATGATTTTGGCGCCCTTGTCCAAGGCGTCTGCAATAATTGCGTCCATCTTCAACGCAGCCTCAAGACTCACCAACGCCCCTAAAACATTCGGGCCATTGGGGTCATCCGCAGGCAGTTTATCGGCTTTCTCAGCGAGCGCCTTCGTGAACTGGTCAGCAATGGTTTCAACGACGATTATGCGCTCCGTCGACATGCATATCTGGCCCATGTTCATAAAAGCTCCGAACACCGCACCATTGACCGCAGCCTCAACATCCGCATCGTCAAGCACGATGAATGGGGCTTTGCCACCAAGTTCCAACAAGCAAGGCTTGAGCTCCTCCGCGCACAGCTTTGCGATGATCCGGCCGACGCGGGTCGAACCGGTGAAATTTACTCTCTTCACCTCCGGCGCCCGGACAAGCGCTTCGACGATCCGGGCTGCATCCTCCGGAGTATTCGTTATGACATTCACGACGCCTGAAGGAATTCCTGCGTCATTCAGCACCTCGCCGATCATCCGATGGGTTCGGGGGCACATTTCGGATGCTTTAAGCACCACGGTGTTGCCGCAGGCCAAAGGTGTGGCGATTGCGCGCGTACCAAGAATGACCGGAGCATTCCAGGGAGCGATGCCAACACAAACCCCAACTGCTTGGCGGACAGCCATTGCCATGCTGCCGGGTTTCTCGCTGGGGATGATTTCCCCGGCAATCTGGGTCGTCATTGATGCCGCCTCTCGCAGCATCTTCGCAGCAACGGAGACGTTGAAGGCGCCCCAAGGGCCGGTCGCACCTGTTTCCTCCGTCGTAGACGCGATGAAATCGCCGGAGCGCTGCTCCATAAGGTCTGCGGCCTTAAGAAGGAGCTTTCGCCGCTCATGCGGACCTTTTGCCGACCAAGCAGGGAAAGCCTCGTGCGCGGCGCGCACCGCGGCGACCGCGTCTTCCGGCGAGCCGGCTGCTACAACTGAAGCGACCTCGTTATTATAAGGGTTAAGCCTCTGGAACGTCTTGTTTCGTGACGCGAGCACGCTCCTTCCGGAAATCAAAAGATCTACGTCCATGTCGTTTCTCCTCATTCGGCGACAAAGTGGTTTTCGATAACGCCGAGGCCGCTGACTTCCACTCGCACGACGTCCCCCGGCTTCATGAACGTTTCTGTCGCAATTCCTACGTTCGACGGCGTTCCGGTTGCGATGATATCGCCCGGTTCGAGGGTCATCACGGTTGAGAGATAGGCGATTTGATCCCAGATGTTATAGATCATGTCGCCAGTCGAGGTCCGCTGGCGCTCTTCACCATTGAGGGAGAGCGTAAGGGTCAAATCGTGAGGATCAACGATCTCGTCGTCGGTGGTGATCCACGGGCCAATTGGACCGTGCGTGTCGAAGCTCTTGCCGAGTGTATAGGTGGGCGAGCGGAACTGCCAGTCACGCGCCGTGACGTCGTTCGCGACGAAATAGCCAGCAATAACGGACCGGGCGTCCTCCCGCCTGACATGCCGGCATTTTCTTCCGATGACAAAACCCAGTTCAGCCTCGTAATCGACCTTTTCGGAGACGTTTGGGATCACAATGTCGTCGAAGGGCCCATTGATGCAGGTGACCTGCTTATTGAACCAGAGCTGCGACTTTGGGGTCGCGATCCCCGCGGCGGCAGCCTCCTCGGCATGAGCCTTGTAATTCATCCCGATGGCCAGGAATTTGCGGGGATCATCGATCGGCGCAAGCAAACGCACTTCGGACAGTAGGAAACAGGGCGCGTTCACGGACTGAACGGCGGGTCGCAGTTCGTGCAACCTTTCGATCAAGAGCTTCATGGAGCCATTCAGGGCAGGCGCGATATTTGTGAGATCGAAGACGTAGTCGCCTTCGACCCTCCCAAGTCTGGTTTTTCCTTCGACCGCAAATCTGGCAAGTTTCATATCTTTTTCCTGTTCATTCTGTCGCCGGTTCGACCGGTCGGATGCTGTTTACGGATACACCGATGCCAGGTCCCGAAAAGGCGACCATTTCGGTCCTGACAACTTCGAGACATGGGAGGTCTGCAATGGTGTTGACGATGTGGAAGGTCGTCGGGAGTTGCTCGAACGTGGCGCGATGCCAGTTGAAGCTGCCATTGGCCCTCCACCGTTTGAAGTCGTAGCCCTCGAAACTGATGGCATCGGGACGGCCTTCGCCTGGCCGCGGCGCCGGCGTGGTGACATAGGCGACGTCGGCGCCGCCCCCCTTCTGCGGGTTCGTGCGGGGCACATATTTATAGTACATGGCCGCGCCACCGCCCGAACCGGGCAGGCTCGGTGGTGCATCGTCCTCGACCATATCGGTGAGCGCGATATCGAAGAACTTGAAGCCGAACCAGGACGTCTCGCAAGAAGCCGTACCTTTTTCGCGCTCCCAGGCAATTTCGGGCATGTCGCAAAAGAGTTTCGGGAAACCCATCTCGTCGCGGCCGGTCAGGATCGCCTCGGGTTGGCCCTCCCAGATCACCGGGCAAAAGGAGCCCTCAAGCGTCTCGGTCTTTCCGCGGTAGGTCACCGGAAAGTCAAGCGACAGAATGCCGTAACCTCGACCGGCGAGCCAGTAGAGGTTCTTGAACCAGGCACAGGAAACGCTGAGCAATGGCTCGCCTCGCAAACTCATGCCGGGCGGCAGAAGAGCTTTCAGCTTCTCGGCATCGGTGCGGTAGGTGATTGCCATCCATTCCGCATTCATCGTGCCGGTGTCTTCCAGTGACCACATGCCACCGCCGGGCCTTTGGCGCGGACCAACCGCCGGTCCGAAGACGACGGGCATTCGGTAACGATGGTCGGGATGAGGTGTAAAACTCATGAATTCATCTCCTTGAAAGTGTTTGAGCAGCAGATCGTCACGTCGTGCTGGCCTGTCGGACCGGACGCGCGAACTGATTGGCCCGCGCAAATAGCGTCACCGTCACGCAGGCGACCATGACCGCCGTCAGGCCGATGGCGTGGTAGCCGATGACGTCCGACAGGACGCCGCCCAAGAGCGGTGCGATGGCCGAGCCCGACATCGTCATCGCCGGCGTCGCGGCCGCGGCCCGCGAGGAGGGATCAGCCTGCGCTAGGAAGCCAAACAGGAATGTATGCGTGAAGATCATGACCGCAGCGAAGAAGAGCGACGGCAGCGCATAGAGCAGGAAATCACTCGAGCCGGTAATGAGGACGGAAAGGAGAGCCTGTAGGATCGCCCCCGCGATGCCAACCTTCAGCGGCGCTAGCCGCTCCTGGAGTACGGCTGCGACCAAGGCGGGGAACATGTTGACGACCCCGATCGAGAGGAGGATCATCTGAACCGCGTCCTCACCATAGCCCCTCACCACGCCGATCCTTTCCACATAGGAAAAAGTCAGCGCCTGCACGAAGTTCATCAGCATCACCCCAAAGGTAACCAGCCAGACGATCGCGGGAATGCGACCGGTCACATGGTCATGCGTATCCGTCTCTGCCTGCTGCCTGGGAAAGAAAGCCAATGTGACGAGCGCTACCGCTCCCATGATCGCGGCGAGAATCACAAAGAACATGGCAGGACCACTTGAGGCGACAACCGCAGGTGCCGTCCCGAGAAACACCAGCGCGAACACACCAAAGCCGGCCGAGCCGAGAGCGAACATCCGCAAAGGATTAGCCGTCCGACCCATGGTCCCATGCGTCGTCGACAGCGCGGTTCCCGTGGCCATGCCGGCAAGCGCATGCGCGACGAGGAAGCTACCGAAAGTCGGCGGAAGCTGCGACATCGCAAAAAGGCAGATGGCGCTGGCGCCATAGCCGACTGGTGCCAACACATGGCCGGGTACTTTGTGAAACACACGCGCCACCACAAGGCTGGCAAGCACGACGCCGAACAGGAATGCGGTGACCAAACCACCGGCCTGCGTGTTTCCGAACCCGAAACCGGCTGAGAGAGTGCCCACCCAGACAGGCAGAGCGGCAAGATCGATCATCCCGGCGATGTGACCAAATACCAGTGCGACGGTGGCGCTATACGACTTCGTTGAGAACATGCGTTCTTCCCCCCATCGTACCTTCAAAGACCTCAAGCAATGCATCGATCTCATCAGTATTGGCAGCGGAGCCGAAGGCGTAAAAATCCGGCCGGGCGAGATAGGCGACGGCATCACGGCTTTCAAGCCAATGCGATAGCCGCCCGTTGATGTCGCGCCAGCCGGCTTGGCCAAGCACGACTTGTCGAATGCCGAGTCTCCCCAATCGCGCTTCATCGACCGCAACGCGCGTTACCAGCACGAAATTCCGGCCAATCAGATCGTCAAGGCGAACGGGACTACCGTCCCGCACCAGATCATCATGTGGGAGAAATTCACCGGCGGCGCCGATCGGCTTGCCGTCAGCGTCTCGGGCTATGATTCCATCAGACAACGGCGGGAAAACCGGCGGTGGCGGCAGGTTTCCGGCAAAAAAGGCCTCATCCCTGCGGCGCGCCGCTTCCAGATCGGGCACGCAGATCACCTGTCCCATCGCCATGGAGATTCTGATGACCGCGTCCACATGCGGAGAACGCTCAGCCTCGTAACTGTCGAGCAGGTTTTCTGGGGCGGAGCCGTCGAGAACCCGGTTGAGCTTCCAACCGAGATTCCACACATCGCGCAGCCCAGCGCACATGCCCTGCCCCATAAATGGTGGCATGAGATGGGCGGCATCACCGGCAATCAGCATCCGGCCCTTCCGCCAACCGCGGGCAAGAAGCGAGCGGAAGCGATAGTTCGCGCTACGGATGAGCTCACCGTCTTGTGGCGAGAGCCACGGGGACAAAAGTTCCCACACCTTTTCGGCGCCGCACATTTGCGCGGGAGTTTCATCGGCGCGCAACATGAATTCCCAGCGTCTGTTGCGCACGCCACTGGGCACGATCGTCGTTGGTCGCGCCGGGTTGCACCACTGGGCAGCGGCGGGGATTGAGAGCTTGTCCAGATCGTTTGGCCGGACATCGACGACCAGCCACGCTTCGTCGAAGCCATGATCCATGACCGGTGCATCCATCAGCCGACGGACAAAGCTGTTGGCTCCGTCGCAGCCGACCAGATAACGTCCGGTGAGCGATCTTGTTTCTGAATGATCGATGGTCAGGCTTTGCGCGTCGAAGCGGGCCAGCTCAACCTTAATGTGATCACCTATGTCACGGGCTGCGACGGCTTCCATGCCGAGACAATAGGAGATCCCGTCGCGACGGCGGAGATCCTCATGAAGGATCTGCTCAAGTTCCGGCTGATTGAAGGTATATCCGGTTGAGCCGCCGGAAATAGATTCCCGGGTCTCGTCGATGTCGATCAGGACTTTCCAATCGGCATTGTACCAGACGTAATGACCCATCCCTCGGGAAATGGTGGCGACCTCGCTGGATATGCCGAGAGCATGGAACATACGCTTTATCTCGTGGTCGTATCCAATCGCCCGCGGCAGCGGATAGGCCTCCGGCCAGCGTTCCACCACCGCCACCGTGTGCCCATCGTCGATAAGCTGCCGGGCAAGCACCTTTCCCGCAGGTCCATAACCGACAATGATTACATCGTATTCTGTCATGAATTTTCCTCCCTTCGACCGGCCGTGACCGCCCGGCGACTGCTCCGGATGCCGGACGATCAGAAGTCTGGATCGAATGCGATGCCTGGCCGCAGGAAGCCCGGTGTGGGAGGCGTGCCCCACAGATTGAGCCAGCGGCCGGCCAGACCTTCGGAAATGTCCCAGGTGCGTGGCTCGTAGGTTGCGTCATTATCGATGCGGTCCAGCTCAATCGAATTTTCGACCAGGCAGCCATGCGGGTCGGCGTAGTAGGTGAAGATGTTGCCGCCGGCGCCGTGCCGCCCCGGGCCCCAGACCAGTGCCCTGTCCTTAAGGGTGAGATTGTCGGCGATTGCCGCCAGGTCCTCGAGCGAGTGGAGATCGAAGGCGTAATGGTGAAGACCGCTCTCCCCCGGCCCCATGGCTATGGTGTGGTGAAACCCGTCCTCGGCTCGGTACCAACGCAGGCCATCTTCCCCGGTCTGGTCCGACAGCTTCATGCCAAGCACCTTCTCGCAAAACTCGCCAAAGGCCTGGGTATCCGGCGCAAATGAGTTGATATGTTCGATGCGGCGGGGCCGCGCTCCGGGCGTCGAGTAATTGTAGCGGCGTGGCTGATTGCGGGCGATCGGCGTGTGGACCTCAAAGATCGTGCCTCCCGGCGCGACGAGGCGCACGGCCTTGTCGTAATGTTTGCCGAGCGGCCTGTCGCCGAGCACGGTGAGGCCATCGGACAGTGCTCTCCGCTTGACCTCGTCGACCGCGTCGGCGCTCACGGCCTCCAGCCCGCAGGCCACTGCCTTGCCGTCCCCTTTGACGTAGGTCACTTCGTGGTGGCGGTCGTTGCTAGAGAGATAAACCCTGTCACCTTCCTGCTCGGTGATGCGAAGACCGACAACGTCACAAAGGTCCTTCGCAGCGCCGACAGGATCGGGCGAAGAGATGACCACATGTCCCATCTGTCGAATTAGGTATGTCATTCCGGTTCCTTCTCTTGAATGAATGAATTTTTTCCCGTGGTGCTTCTTCGCGTTCGAGTCCGCAAAACAACCCTCCCCCGCACCCTGTTATGCGGAGACCACAACCTTGTCGGCGATGTTCGGAACACGCCGGTTCGGCTTGCATGTAGCCGGGTCGCGAGCCTCGCGGCTCGCCGCTCGAAATTGTGTCGGGCCTCAGGTCGCCGTGTTCAGTACCTTTCTGACGGAGGGACGCTCGCCGATGCGCTTCAAATACGCGACGATTGCCGGCCAGGCCGAGAGATCGAGTTCGGCTCTCTTCGCCCAGCCCAGCACCACAAACGCGTAGGCGTCGGCGATCGTGAACGCTTCCCCGGCCAGATACGGGCTACTGGCGAGACGAGTGTCGATGACACCGAAAACCCGGGGCAGGAAGGTCGCTTTCGTCAAGTCGCGATATTCCACCGGCGTGTTGGGCCGATTGAGCGGCGAGAAGGTCTTGTGCAACTCGGTTGCGATGTAGTTCGTCCATTCGAGCACACGATAGCGGTTGAAATCGCCCGGTGGCGGCAAAAGCCCGGAAGCCGGTGCCTGGTCGGCGACATACTGCATGATCACCGCGCCTTCGGTAAGGACCTCGCCGCTGTTGAGAACGAGCGCCGGAACCTGTCCTTTGGGATTGACGTCCAGATAGCTCATTCCGTCCCGAAGGTTCTTAGTCTGCAGATCGACGTCCACGAGATCGACCGGAATGGCTACCTCCTCCAGAACGATCCGTGATGCGGTCGAGCAGGCTCCGGGGACTTGGTAAAGCTTCATATGTTGGTACTCCCAATCGAGGTTGTTGTGCGTGGTTCAATGCTTGGGGGGGCAATCTTGTTCACACTGCTCCAGTGCTCGGAAAGCCTATCGCCACGAACGCGGAAGGCATCGAAAATGAAATAATCGTAGGTTTTGCCGCTGCCGTCCGGTTCCGGTTGAGGCAAAAAGGCAGCGACAACAACCATGTCTCCTTCGGCGACGACGAATGCCGGAGGAATAAGCATCTCGGCGGGCTCTGGCACCGGCCCATTCGGGAAAATCGCCCTCACGAAACCTTCGAGCCCAGACAGACCGCTAGGTATATGGTCGCAGTGCTGGCGGTAGTCCTCAGTCACGAAGTCCTTCACAGCATCAGGGTTCTGACCATCGAAGACCCGACGATAGAATTCCCGAACCAGATGCTTGTTGCGTTCCAGCTGTTCTTTGTTTTCATGTTCCATGACATTGTCCTTTGTGGTCCGTAACGACGTCCTCACGGCCGGCGCAACGGGGAGAGTCCGAGGCCGCCGCTGATGTCGAAGGCAAGGGTGGCATAGAAGACAAAGCCGTCTTTCTGTCGGCCGGAGGAATAATCTGCGAGCACAGACGTGTTGGGGTTGACGATATAGGCGGCTCCGAGATCAAGAACACCGTGCTCGAAGAGTCCAACGCTTCCATGGACGTCGAACATGAACGTATCCCGCGGCTGCTTCTCGTCGATGCCGGAAAAGAACAGCCGCGCATTCCTCTCGTATTCCGCGCGCTTTTCGCTGAGCCCGATGTAATGGATCGACGCGCCAATCGTGGCGACGGGATTTTCTGCCCAGAAGCCCGAATATTCGATCCCCGCATAGGCCTCCCAAGGATAGGCCTGACCATCGCCGAAGGTGTGAAACAATCCGCCATACAGGGCGATGTTCTCAGGAACGGGCCCAGCGCCCGGTGCGCTCCAGACGACTTTACGGACCTGTCCGTAGACGCCGGTCGTGCCTTCGTGTTCAACGATGGTGGGTGCCGGCCCGAAGGTCGGGTTGCCCCAGCCAGAATTGTAGAGAGCATCCTCATAACGCGTCGAGCGATAGTAGGCGCCAACCTCAAATTTCAATGGGTTCGGATTATCGAAAAACGACTCCTTGTGCGTGAGGTTCGCGATCGCAATTACGCCCGCGGCATCACCCTTGCCCCAGTCCCAGCCATTTCCCTCCTGCCAGTTGTCTGGATTGTCCTCAACGATCCCGAAGCCGACCGCGGTATGGGGGGTGAAATGATAGGCTGCGCGTGCACCCCAAACGGAAAGCGCTTCCCCCGGCATATTGAGAGTTGTTGCCAGTGTCGAATTCAGACATCCGAGTCCCCCGCAAAAGCCCCGTGTCATAAAGTCTTGCCCGAGTCCCATTCTGCCTGCCTCGAGCTGAAGCCGGTCATCGAGGAAATCGGCTTCGACAGTCAGGCGCGTCAGATCAGTCCGTGAATCCACAACGGGCACTGGAAAAAATGCGTTCGACAGATCGAATAGATAATTGTCAGTGTTGTACGATGGGTAGTTGATTGTCTCGACCCATTTGATCCTCAGGTCAGGCGTCAGGTTACCCGTGGCCCCGAAGACGAACATTCCATAATTTGCTGAGGATCCTCCCTCGAAGCCAAAGGATGGTGCGTTCTGGTAGATGTTCACATAATCGAGGTGAATATCGATTCCACTGTCGTGGAGCCATTTGCCGGCGTCCGACAATGGTCCGACGAATACGGGTTCCTGGGCGCTGCCGATCGGATTAACTGGCGGGACCGCGATGGCAAGACCATCGTCGTCTGCACAAGCAACAGCTGCAGTCATAAGAACAATCGAGGCGGCATAACCAAGTCGAATGCGCATTCTCCCCTCCCACATGTCGATAAATTCTCTCATCGGCCTGCTCCCCCGGCACGATCTCCCTCAATGCTCATCGGCCTGGGCGGCGAAGCCAGTAGCACCGCGAGCGCGCCAACGACGCAAAGGCCGATAATGATGTTGAACATCAGCGCATAAGATCCGGTCCGGTCAAAAATCGCTCCGGCGCCAGCCGCTCCCGATGCCGCGCATAACGTGGAAACCGGCATCATCGAACCGAACATCGACGGGAAGGATTCTCGCCCGAAGTAGTTTCCCAGAAGTGCCATGATGCAGACCTGCGAAGCGCCGTAACCGATCCCCGCAGGCACGGCGTAAAGCAGTATCCCAGCAAAGCCCTCCGGATGGCTCAGCAGAAAGAAGCCAAGGGTGACGAGCGCCATGCTGGCTGCAGCGATGATTGCCGGTGACATGCGGTCCCCCAGAAAACCAGCCGTCATATTGCCGATGAAGGAGGCGACGATCGTGATGGCCATGGCCATAGCCGCGTCCGCCGACGAATAGCCGATGTCCTGGAGATGGACCACGCCGTGCGCCATCAGGAAAACCCAAGCCACGCCGGCGACGCTCATGTACGCGAGGATGAGCCAGTATGCTCTGCTTCTGACCGCGTCTTTCAAGGTCCAGTGGATCTGGCTCTTGAAAACAGCGGTTTCCCCCCTCGTCTCAACGATCGTCGGGTTCTCAGCTACAAGCCGCTCAACATCGCGCTCGATCAAGGCGAACCGGGCGGTAAGGAAGGCGACGGCGGCGAGGCCTGCGATCACCCACCAGCCGAGGCGCCAGTTATTGTCCGAAACCGCCAGAAGGCGGTCAAGGGCCGGCGGCGACAGAAACCCGCCAAACTCGATGGCCGAAAGCACGACCGAAACTGCCAGGGCACGACGAACGTGAAACCACCGCGCAATTGCCGCCTGAGCAGGCAACATCCCCGCAACGCACACGCCGGTCCCGACCACCACTCCGAACGCGATGACGTACTGCCAGCCGGTATTGACGACCGCCGCCATAGCGACGGAACCGACAAGCAGGACGGAACAGCCGAACGTGACCGTGCGCTGATACCCAAATTTTTGCATCAAGATCGCCACGACCGGACCCTGGAAGCCCATCATCATGACGAAGACACCGAATCCCAAACCGAAGATTGAACGATCGAGATCGAGATCTGCGATCATCTGGGCATTGATGACGGAGATGCCGGCGCTAGGCACCGCCACCACCAAGAGCACTACCAGCCAAAGCGCGCCGAGAACCCTCCAGGCGTCCGCGCTGTATTCAAATCCGCGCGCCGCCGCCGGCCTGCCGACCGCGTGCGCTCTCACTCCCTGTTCCAAACTCACTCCTCCCGAGTTGCTGCTTGCGCGGCCTCCTACCGCACAAGCGCTGAATTTATGCGGCCGATGCGGGTGGCGACCGGTCTGGCAGACCGCCCGCGAACATCGGGAATGGTTCAATCCCCATAACCTGCCTCCCGAAAATTTCTGCTGTCGGGTCGAGACGAACGGCACCATGCAGCAGAGCGACGCGCACATCCCGAGCAAATCGCTGCACTGGATTGTTCTCGCTCGCGGTCGCCGACCCGATACTGATTTGAAGCATGCTGAGGACGGCATCGAGGGAGTTCGTCGCGTAGACGGACTCCATCATCATTGCCTGCTCCTGGCCGTTGGTGATTTCGATGCCTTCGAGTGCGTGGCGATCGAGAATGTCAGCGCTGCGGTGGGCAACCGCCTCCGCCATCTTGATCATGGCGTAGGCCTTGGCCGCGCAGACCTGCGTCGAGGCCATTTCCGCAACTTTTGCATAAGGCAAATTGAAGGGTTGCTGCTTCTTGGCCATCTCGACGTAGCACTCGAATGCGCCCCGGGCCATCCCAAGCACAATCGCCATGTGAGTGAGGTTGGTGAGAAGCATGAGACCGCGCGCATCGAATTTGCTGGCGAGGCCGCTGTAGCGGCGGCGCGTTTCGTCCATCCTTATCGGGAAATCACCCATGTCCATGAAGCGTCGATCGGGAACGAATTGCTCTTCTTCTACCGTGAGACTGTTCGATGAGGTCGCTTTCATTCCCATCACATGCCAGTTGTCGACGATCTCTACCTGATCAGCTTGAAGGATGGCCATTGCACGGCTCATTTCCCCCGGGGCACGCTCGTAATCAACGCCAACTGCAATCCATTTTGCATGCTTGCAGCCGCTGCCGAAGTGCCATGATCCACTGAGCATCCAGCCCCCGTCGACGCGGCGGGCAGAGCCAACCTTGGTCGCGAAGATTGAGGCTCCCGCGGCAAGCGGTCCGACCCAATTCTGCCCTTCGTCGAAGATCTCGCGGACCGCATCGTCCGGAAAGGAGATAATATTGCGCAGGCCACCCGCCACGAACACCATCCAGCCCGCGGCACCATCGCCGCGACCGATTTCGCTGACAATCTCGACCACATCACGCGCTCCGAGTGCATAACCCCCGAAATTCGTCGGTAGCGTGAGACGAAATGCCCCGATATCGTTAAGCGCTTGAAGGCTTTCGCGGCTCAAGGCGCCTAGCTTCTCACCCTCCAACGCATTCTTGCGCAACAGGGGAACGAGTTTAGCGGCTTTTTCCCGAACGCCGCGTCCGATCTCACTGGAGTAAGGCGATTCAAGCAGGTTCGTGGCCGACTCCTTAAACAGCTTCAAGTTCATGTCCACTCTATAATTCCTTGTTTCTTGGTGCTGATGCCGCCCTGTGTTCACCGGGCGGCAAAGGGTACGCATGAATGAAAGTCTCGGCGAAACCACGCCACCGGCGCGCTGACTTCATCATTGGTCGAGGTGGCAAGAATCCTGCCGATCAGGAGTTGGTGATCTCCGCTAATATGCGTACTGTCCAAGGAGCACTCGATGGACGCATCGAACCCAGGAAGGATCGGAACTCCGTAGTGAGATAGTGTGCAGACCAACCCTTTGAATTTGTCATGCCCGTCGGATGCAAACCGGAGGGCGAGCTCGCGGTTGGACTCAGAAACGATGTGAGCAGCAAATTTCCTCGAGTGCAAAATCGCCTGAAGCGTCTTTGACTTTTGCGCGAGGCCGAAGACGACCAAAGGTGGATCAAATGATAGCGAACTGAAGGAGCTGACAGTCGCGCCCATGAGTTGATCTTCGGCAATACTTGTGACGATCACCACTCCGGACGGGAGACGACCAAAGACGTCCTTCAACTCGTTCCGGCTCGGGTACGCTTGTACCTGTGGCGAACAAGGAAGTGGCGGCGCAGCACTAACAGCATTAAATTTCATCGATACCTCCCATATCATTTAGAGGTATCTTAGATCTAAAATATATTGTGTCAAGGGTCCTGGATGATTAGTGATGAACGCGGCTACGCGTGGACCCCTTTGCGCATCATGCCTGGCTTTGGTAAGTAGTGGCTAAGCCCATGGGATTGGATTTCAACATGTTAGACAGCAGCGACCGCCTTGTATCTCAGACCCAAAAGGTGTTCGATGAACTCGTTCGACAGTGGGAGATTGATTTTCCCGGTGAAGACAGCTCTCCGATAGCGATAGCAATGAGAATACGGCACCTTTATCAGTTGGATCAGGAATCTCTTCAGGCAATTCTCACGCCTTTTGGTCTCGGAGTGGGTGATATCGATGTCCTGACCCACCTTGCTCAACGTCCAGAGGGTCGCCCGATTCGACCGAGTGATCTTGCTGAGCTCTGCATGGTGACGACAGGCGCCATCACGGGGCGGTTAACGAAACTGGAGCAGCGAAAGTACCTTAAGCGGGTACCGCATCCTTCAGACAAGCGAACGATCTACGTTGAAATCACGAAGGCAGGTCGGGAGCTTTTGAGCAGGACGAGAGAAGAAGTTGCAAGGTCATCTCATCTGCTCCAGGGCATTCGTGTTCTCGACATCTCAGAGCGGCGCGATCTGGTTGCAACCTTGACAAAGTTGATTTCTCTTCTGCCTTCTTGACCAGACACCGCCTTTTGTCGGGACGCCCGGCTCAAAAGATCGGCGCGTTCTTCCATACCGTGCCGACCATCGCCTGATTGTAACCGTCCGCGTAAACAGCGCGCATATAGTCGGTATTGAAGGGATCGAGCATTGAATAGGGGATCTGTTTGTCGATCCATGCGATCCTCAATCCACTGCCGGTTCTTTGGCTATGGTTATAGAGGGCAAGCAAAGCCTGTTTGGTCTGAGATTTAACCATCGTTGCGTAGGACCGTCCGGCCACCGAGATCGTCGAATTCTTCGTCTCGGCGAACTCCGGCATAAGGGCGTTGTTCACGATCACGTAGATGTCTGGATTGCGCTTGTTAAGCGGCGCCTGTCTGCCCGGCGAGGCGAGCACAGCGTCGGGCAAGCCAAAGAACTGCATCGATGAGCCGCCGTCGGAATGCAGCTCCTCGATCTGCCTGGACCCGGATTTGGACTTGATTGTCACCGCTGGAAAGACGCCCGGTATGCTTGCGGAGGCGATCAGGACATCCCGAAAAAGCCCGAGCGCATCTGGCCGGCCGCTGTTTGCAATAGCGCCCATGTTCCAAACCACACCGCGCTGCGAATCGAGATTGGTCGTAAGAACGAACAGCCGTCGTCCCCGGCGGTGCTCCGCTGCAATCTCTTGCAGGATATCGCTCGTTATGTAGTCGGAGACCATCTGCCGCAAGCGCTCCCCCTTGAGGATGCTCGTTCCCAAAAGGCCGGTACCCATCCACCTCATATCCACGAGCTCTCTCGCCTGGCCACCAGTGTAAAGATCGGTGAGCGCCTTGTCGTATGCGGGACCGAGGAATGCATAAGGTGCTATCAGCGCACCTGTACTGACACCTGTGACAACATCGAATACTGGCCGTGTATGTTGATTGCTCCAGGCGGACAGAACGCCAACCGTAAATGCTCCTCCAGAACCTCCACCCGAAACGCAAAGAACGTTGAGGTTCTTGCCGGTCGTGCGGGGCAACCATTGTGTCTCGTCTCCAATGCTGCCCTCGGGAGCATCGGCATAAGCACGAATGTTATCGAAACCATCGACTTCGGCAACCGCCGCTTCGCTGGCCGAATAGACAGCCCGGGTTGTCGTCACGCAGCCGTACACTGGCATGCAGATAGTGATGACAAGGATAAAGGGAAGCACGCTGGTCCGTGGCTTGCTCATTCTTCGCGTAACTGAACGGGAAAGCGAGCCATCAACGCGTGCCAACTCGGCCAAAGCTGACAGCGTCAAACGCTTAAATGCAAACCATCTGAAGGCGAAACGTGGATCCATTCGGCATCCTTGCTGAAAACTACGATAGCACTCAATGATCCGTCCCGATGTATTCGGAATAGAAAACGCCGCTGCTTCCAGATCGGTCAGAGTGTCGATCCATCTCCTTTGATGGCGACAAAATTGTGGTCTCTGACGGTGGCGATCCGATCCAATTTGAGCGGTTCGAAGCAATGATCGTGCCTGGCCTAACGCAATTCATGCTCTTATCTCCCAGCGGGTTAGCCAGATTCTGCAGGCACAGGCTATGCCCTTTCCCTCTGCTTGCCGCGGAACGGCCGCTTGAGGAGGTCAAGGAAGTCGTCGACGAAGGTGAAGATGACCGGGATAACGAGCAGGCTAAGGAATGTGGAGGTCAGCAGCCCACCGATCACGACGATCGCCATGGGTTGGCGGAAGCTCGCATCGCCGCCAGTGAGGCTGAGTGCAACGGGCAGCATGCCGCATCCCATGGCGATGGTGGTCATGATGATGGGCCGCGCCCGCTTGTGACACGCGTCGACCAGGGCGTCGAACCGGGCCATGCCGCCGCGTCGTGCCATAATGGCGTATTCGACCAGCAGGATGGAGTTCTTCGTCACGACGCCCATCAGCATGAGCAGTCCGATCACCGCCGGCATGGAGAAACTCGTACCGGTGACGATGAGCGGCAGAAGTGCCCCACCGAGCGACAATGGCAATGCCATGAGGATGGTGAGGGGTTGCAGGAAATCGTGGAAGAGCAGCACCAGCACGGCGTAGATGCAGAACACACCAATCGCCATGGCAATGCCGAAGCTTTCAAACAATTCGGAACTGCGCTGCAGTTCGCCCTGTTCGACAAGGTGGACGCCCTGTGGAAGGTTCTTCAGCGCAGGCAGTTCCTGGGCTTCACGGTTGACGTCACCAAGGATCCGGCCGTTGAGTTCGACCGAGAGCGTGACGTTGCGCGATCGATCGATGCGATTGATCTCCGACGGGCTGCCGCCGATGCCAATCGCGGCGATGGAACCGAGATCTACGCTGTCGTTCGCGCCGCTGACGCGGAGATTGGCGATGTCGTCTAGCGTCGTTCGGTTGTCGGGATCGAGCCGCACGCGGATCGATACCTGCCGCTGTGGCAGATTGAGCTTTGCCATCGCCGAGGAGTAGTCGCCGTTGGTCGCCACGCGGACCGCCTCGGAAATCGTTTCCGACGTTACGCCAAGTGCTGCCGCTCGCGTGAAATCGGGGACGATCTGGATCTCCGGGGCCTGGAGTGAGGCACTGGAGGTAACGGCGCCGATGCCCTTAAGCGTGCGCAACTGCTCCTCCAGCGCGTTGCCTGCCTGATCGAGGGCATTGGAGTCGTCACTGGCAAGCGTGATCTCAAGCGTCGTTCCATTGCCGCCCGTTCCGACTTCCACCCTCACACCGGGCAACGCCGCGAGCGCCTGACGGATGTCATTTTCGATCTCGGACTGCTTGCGGTCACGATCGCCGATCGGTGTCAAATCAACGACAAGGGTTGCCGAGGTGACGTCATTTGTTGTTGAGGACTCCAGGCCGCCCCCCGAGGAGGCGCTGCCGACGGCTGCGAACACGTGGGTCACATCCGACAGTTTTGCGATGATGTCCGCGGCCTGGCGCGTCACAGCGTCTGTCTGCTCGATGGTGCTCCCCGGTTGCAGTGTGAGCGTTACCTTCGTCTGTGCGTCGTCGGAGGCCGGCAGGAATCCCGATTTGAGAAGAGGGATTGCCGATAATGAAAGTCCGAGGAAGACGCAGACACCGAGAACCGTGAGTTTCCGGTGGCGGAGGCAGGCTTTCATGACGGCCATATAGGTGCGCATGATGCGTCCGTCCTTCTTGTCAATCGGATGCGCCTTCATCATGTAGGCGGCCATCATTGGTGTCAGCAGGCGCGCGACTAGCAGCGAAGCCAGCACCGCGACGGCTGCGGTGACACCGAACTGGCGGAAGATGAGGCCGGGAATACCGCTCATGAAGGCGGTCGGCAGGAACACGGCGACGAGCGTAAAGGTCGTGGCGATGACAGCAAGGCCGATCTCGTCGGCGGCCTCCAGCGCCGCGTCCATCGGCGATTTTCCCATGTTGAGGTGGCGCGCGATGTTCTCGACTTCCACGATGGCGTCATCGACGAGGATGCCGACCACCAGGGAAAGGGCGAGAAGCGTCACGGTGTTCAGGCTGAAATCCGCGAAATACATCGCCAGAAAAGTCGGGATAACCGACAGGGGCAGCGCCACCGCGGACAAGAAGGTTGCTCGCCAGTCGCGCAGGAACAGCCAGACCACGACGACGGCGAGAATCGCGCCTTCGTAGAGCATGTGCATGGAGCCATCGTAGTTCTCGATGATCGGCCCGACCGTGCTGTAGGCCCCAACGATCTCCACATCGGGATTGGCGGCCGCGAACGTCTTCATCGCGGCCTGGATGCCGGCTGCGACGCCCGTGTCCGAAAAGCCGTTCGAGCGCTTGACCTGCACGCCGATCACCGGCTGCCCATCGAGATAGGCAAGCGACGAGCGGTCGGAGAAGCTGTCCGTCACGGTGCCAATTTCATCGAGACGCACCAATTCGCCGTTCGGCAGCGGGATCGCAAGGGCCTCAAGCTCCTCCACCGAGGCGACGGCGCCGAGAGTCCTTATCGTCTGCCTGCTACCACCGATCTCGCCGCGTCCGCCCGAACTGTCCGCCTGAACGGATTTGAGACGGGACGAAACCGTCGCGGCAGTAATTCCCAGCGATCCCATGATCTGAGGGTTCAAATCGACATGCACTTCGCGGTCGATCCCGCCAACTCGGCTTACCTCGCCCACACCGGATACGGAAAGCAGGGCCTTTGTCATGTCGTTGTCGACAAACCAGGAAAGTTCCGTCTCGTTGAGCCGGGTCGAGCTGACGGCGTAGGTGAGCAGCGGTGAACTTTGCACTGTGACCTTGGTGACGCTCGGCGACTCCATGTCGGCCGGCAGATCCGTCGTGCTGTCGACTGCGTTACGGACCTCGTTGAGGGCTTCCTCGCTGTCTTTTTCCAGTTCGAAGGAGACGCTGATCGACACGGACCCGTCCGTGATTGTCGTGGTGATATGGTCGAGCAGGCTAAGCGAGGCGAGATTGTCCTCGATCTTGCGGGCGACCTCGGTCTCCAGTTGCGTTGGAGCCGCGCCCTCAAGCGTCGCGGTAATCTTCACCGTTGGCAAGTCCATGTCTGGAAAGTTCTGGACGGCGAGCCGCTCGAAGGCAAGTAGACCGCCGACGGTCAGCAGAACGAAAAGCAGAATGGATGGAACGGGATTGCGGATCGACCATGCGGAGAAGTTCATTGTGCTTCTCCTTCAACCCGTACCAGCGCTTTATCCGAGAGGAAGGCGCCACCGGATTTCACGACTGAGGTTGATCGATCGATGCCGGACAGGACCTCCACCTCGCCACCATTGCGGCGTCCGGTCTCGACACGCACGCGAAAGGCGCGCCGATCCTTATCGACCGTAAAGACGTAGTTGATGCCGTCGCGGAATACGAGCGCCGTCTCAGGCACCGTGAGGGCACTCGTCGACTGCAGCTCGATCTGTCCGGTGACATAGATGCCGACAGGAGGATGATCTTCCGGTGGCAGCGTGACATAAATGATCGCGCGGCCCGTATCGGTGCTGACCGTCGGTCCGACCAGCCTTACCTTCCCCTCGATGCGCCTGCCGCCAGGGCCGGCAATCGCTGCAGCAAGGCCCTCCTTGATGTGAGGGTAATATCGGGCTGAGACCTCGGCTTGCCATTCCACGCGTTGCTGACGGACCAGCCGGAACAGCTCTGTTCCTGAGGAGACCACTGCGCCAAGCTGCGCGGAGCGGGAGGTGATCAGCCCGTCATCGATCGCGACGATCTTGGTCTGACTGACCTTGATCTTCTGGCTGTCCAGCGCGGCTTCGGCGGACTTGAGGCTCGCCTCGGCGGTCTGCTCGGCGATCAGGTATTCGGTGACCTTCTCGTCCGAAAGCGCGCCGCTGCCACGCACCTGCCGCGCGCGGTCGGCATTCGCCTTCGCTTTGGCGAGGTCTGCCTTGGCGGTCTCGACCGACGCCTCCTCTTTGCGCAAATCCGCAAGTACGGTTTCGTCCGCTAGCTGAACAAGCGGCTGACCCTTCGCGACCACCGAGCCGACATCGACGAGAACATCGGTGATGCGAAGCCCACTGATTTCCGATGCGATGATCGCCTCGTGCCATGGCTTGAGCCAGCCGCTCGCTGGCACGGTCTCGGCCCACTGGCGCTCAGACGGCTTCACGACGGCTACGGTGAGGGCCGCAGCTTCTTCTTGCTGCGCGAGTGAAGATTGACCGGAAAATGCAAGGCTTGCCCCCGCGAAGAGAGCAACAAAAAACGGGGCTGTTCGCATCAGAGAGAATTTCCTTGTGATTTCGTCTGGCGCTGTGCCGAGGTAACGCGATCGGCGTTCCAGCCTCCACCGAGCGCCTTGTAGAGGGCAATCCAGTAGCGCACCGCATCGCGCCGGATTTCGATGAGCGAAATCTCTGCCGATTGCGCAGAGCGCCGGGCTTCCTCCCGGTCGAGCAGGCTGACACCACCCGCCCGCCAGTTGGCATCAACCGAATTGAAATAGGTCCTGTAGTTGCGGGCCGCGCTGCCAGCGTCACCGATCCGTCTACGGGTGCTGTCGACCCGAACAAGCGCAGTCTCGATCTCGGCGACCGCGCTCAGCACGCCCGACTTGTAGTTGGCGACCGCCGTATCGTAATCGGCGATAGCGCTTGTGACGGCGGCGCGACGCGATCCACCGTCGAGAAGCGGAATCGTCAGCGCCGGACCGAAGGACCAGGGCAGCGATTCGCCCGTCAGGGTCGAACTGCTGATCGTGAGCGAGCCATCAAGACTTAGGCTCGGATAAAGATCGGCCTTCGCCGCCCCGACATCGGCGATGGAAGCGGCAAGCTCCAGTTCGAGCGCGCCGATGTCCGGACGCTGTCGCAACGCTTCTGCCGGCACGGCCGCGAGCTTGAAGTTCTTCGGCGTCGGAATGTCTGCCTTGCCCTCCGCCAGCAGTTGCCGGACCCGTGCCTCGTCAGTGCCGGTGACCTGGGCGAGCGATTTCACCAGTACCGCGCATTCGGCCTGTTGCGCCGTCAGCGTCGATGAGGATGAAGCAGCACTTGCCCGTGCTAATGCAAGGTCGGCGGTGGAGGTGAAGCCCGATGTCGCGGCGGTCTCCGTCGCCCGTATCGTTTCGCGCTGTGAGGCGAGTTCGACGCTGTAGGCGTTCTCGAGCTGCCGGCAGGCCCGGTACTGTACATAATAGTCGGCGACCTCGGCGGCGAGTGATACCCGGGCGTCGTGCCAGTTGGCGATCTGCTCTTGGACCCGGAGTTGAGCCGCTTCGCTCTTTTGCCGCGTCTTGCCGAACAGGTCGATCTCCCAGGAGGCATCAAGGCCGCCGCTCGATGTCGTCGAAGCGGCGACGCGGTTGGTGGCGTCGCCATCGGTGGCAGACCGCGCGACGGAGGCCGAGCCGTCCAAACCCGGAAACAGGCTCGACCGTGCGGAAGCCAGCGTCGCGCGCGCCTTGTCGATGTCGGCGGCGGCCGAGGCAAGGCTCGGATTCTCCTCCTGGGCGTAGCCAATGAGAGAAGTCAGCGACGGATCGTTGAAGGTTGACCACCACGACACGAGGCTGGATGTCTTGCCGCCATGCGGCACGGTCGCATGCCAGATACTTGCGATCTTGACGTCGGCTGGTTGAAGCTCCGCGAATGTCGCGCAACCGGACAGGAGCAGGCAGAGCGTGACCGCCAAAGGCGGATTGGATCTTTTTCTGAATGCAATTTTCATTGACCTGCCCGGACTAGCGAAGAATTTGCCTGTCCGTAGCGGATCTAACGTCAAGTGCGGTCAAGCCGGTGTTAAGATAGGTAAAATTCACTGTCCGACAGGGATTGTCCTGTATGGCTGCCCTCTGAACGAATGATAGGCTTCCGAATGGCAAAGGTTCTTCTTATCGACGACGACGACGATCTCACGACACTCCTCAAGGAGTATCTCTCCGAGGAAGGCTTCGAGGTCACGACCGCGCAGGACGGGCGCGCCGCGATCGTTCAGGCTGCATCAGGCACCGTCGACATCATCGTCCTCGACATCATGATGCCGCATATGAACGGCATCGATGTCCTGCAGCGCATCAGACGATCGAGTCCGGTGCCCGTCCTGATGCTGACGGCCAAGGGCGATGACGTCGACCGGATCGCCGGGCTCAATCTCGGGGCCGACGATTATGTACCAAAGCCGTGCTCACCCGGCGAGCTCGCGGCAAGGCTGAAGGCCATATTGCGCCGGGCCGGCTCCTCTGGCTCCGGCATCTCGCAAGAAGTGCTCCGGGCTGGCGAATTGGCCATGCATCCGGGAAACAGGACGGCGGAATGGCGTGGAAAGCGTCTGGAACTGACAGGCACTGAGTTTACCCTGCTCGAGGTGCTTGCCCGTAATGCCGGTCAGCTCGTCTCCAAGCAGGAAATATCGAAGCACGCCTTCGGACGCCCCCTGACGCCGTTTGACCGGCGGATCGACGTTCACCTGAGCAGCGTCCGCCAGAAGCTCGGCACCAGGGATGACGGCCAATCCTGGATACAATCGGTGCGGGGACAGGGCTATCAACTCCTGCAAGACCGATGATGCGTGGCCTGTTCTGGAAGTTCTTCACCATCACATGGTTGATGATGGCTGCATCAATCGCAGGTTTGTTTGCAATCAGCGCTCTGCTCGATGTCGGCCCGCTCTCTCAGGACATCGCCCGCCAGCAGCGGGTTTTCGCGCTTGACGTAGCGCAACAGTTGCTGGCGCTAGAAGGGGAGGAAGCTGCCAAATCGTTCGCGCGAGCCGCAAGGGCGGTGCCCCAGCCGGTCGACCTTTCCATATCCGACATCGGTCCGACGACTGCTTGCCCGGATGTCGGTACAACGAACATGCGCAACGTCGTTGTAGGTGACGCTTGCTACCGCGCGACGACCATCGCGCAGGAACCGGGGGTTATCGCGGAGACCTGGCCGAAGCTGGTGCCCTGGGCATCGGCCCTGATCGCAAGCGCGATCTCCGCCTTCTGGCTCGCTCGCTATCTCATTCGTCCTGTCGCCCATCTCCGTCACGGCCTGAGCGCCCTCGCTCATGGCCGGTTCGACGTCCGCATCGGTGACAAAATGGACGGTCGGAAGGACGAGGTAACGGCTCTGGCTCATGACTTCGATGCCAGTGCCGCGCGCCTGCAGGAACTTCAGGAGGTCCAACAGCGCCTGTTTCACGACGTGTCCCATGAACTGCGCTCGCCGCTGTCCCGCCTTCAGGCGGCCATTGGGGTGCTGCGGCAGAATCCGTCGAAGCTTGAGATAATGATGGACCGCATGGACCGTGAGATCGAGCGCATCGACGGGCTGGTTGGCGAGATCCTCACCCTCGCGCGATTGACCGCTGGCTCCGGTAGCAACGTCGTTCAAACTCTCGATCTGATGGATCTGCTGAACGGGATCATCGAAGACGCGGCTTTTGAGGGACAGGCGCGTGGGATTACTGTGTCCCATGACGGCTCCGCCACCTTCATCGCCGAGGTCAACGGGGAGCTGATCTATCGCGCCTTCGAGAATGTCATCCGCAACGCCCTGAAATATTCCCCCGACAACTCTCGCGTTTCCATTCGTTCGGAGATTATTCATGGAGCCCTTCGCGTGACGGTCACGGATGAAGGGCCAGGTGTGCCTGCGCCTCAAGTCGACTGGATATTCCAGCCGTTTGCGCGCGGAAGCGACACGGCTGCGCCAAACGGCTTTGGCCTGGGCCTCGCCATCACAAAGCACGCGGTCGAGCAGCATGGCGGCCGCGTTTCGGCATCGACAGCGGCCGGTGGCGGCCTGGCAGTGATGCTGGAGATTCCCAAGCCGGCCGCTCAAAAATTGGAACGGCGGTGAGATTGAAGCAAGGATGGAGACAGTCCGATCACGAAGTGGCCAGGCGATATCCAGCCACGTCATGATCCTGATATCGGTCTGGTGAGCTCGCTCGATGTTTATCGCGCGATAAGCTGATGAATCTTCCTGCACTGCGCGCTTAAGAATTGGCAGGGTTCAGCTGCGGACGGTCCGCTTGCTAGCGGATCCGTACGAGCGGACAAAAATCGCAGGTGTCGCTGAAACCGATCTCACTTCGTCGGCTGAGATCGTGCGGTGAGCTAATTTGCATCCGGATCGAAGACAGCCGACGAACGACCCGTTCGGACGTTCCGCGGGAAGGCTCTCGATCAGCGTGCGACCGTGCGCGATACCGGCCTTGTACCACACAAGAAGATGGCCCGCGCTTGGTCCCGATGCAACGAACTCGCGCCGTAGAATCGCCTGGCCCGTTCCAAGACGTTGCTGCTGATCGTGACATGGGTGAACATGCTTCTCTCCTATTCGCACTGGGTTCGTCGCCTCGGTATTATTTGCTGGCACCTCGAAGATCGGCTTCCGTGATGCCGATGCCTTGAAGAATCTTGCTGCGAAGGTAGGCATCCCGCGTGGGGTAGACCGTCGAAGTCCGCATTTCCGCCTGCCCCTCGTGGAAGCGCATGAACTGGCCGCCGGATTGAGCGGCCACCTGTCCCCAATGTGGAACATCATAGCCGTTCGGATCCCCTGTCTTGATGAAATTCGCAAGATAAGTCACCGCGATATCGCGCATTGAGAGGTCAGGATCGGTCCAGGGTAGCTGATTGTGGTTGTCCGGACGGAGGGAACCATTGAAGTACCAGTTGTCACCAGCGTGCCAGGCACGGCGAAAACCCTGATCCTTGCCTGGCGGCCAATGATCCCAATAATAGAGGTAGACATTGGCTTTGCTATGCGTCTTGGCAAACTCGGCTCCCACCCGAACATACTCGAACATAAAATCGTTGAGCATGCGTAGCGACAGACGATAGGCTTCCACCGGATCGTCCGTGGCATAGAGCGGGAAGACGTCTTCATCCACGTTCCCAGCCTGATGCGGGCGGATCGCCGTAAGCATCGCATGGTGCTGTTCCTCCTCGGTCATCTTCAAGTCGTTCGGCCGCAGGCTGGTGTATTCGTCGGCCGTCTGCCCGATCATGATGTCGAGCTCGTCGAAATCACCCGGCTGCAGCAAGTTCACCGAATCTTTGGTGAAGACGTAGTCGTCGATCGTATAGAACTGATTCGTTGCGACGGCGCCGGCCATGGCGCCGTAGAGTGTTTCCTTTCCTCCCTGCCATTTTTCGAGCCAGGTCTTCGTATCGATAGCGCGCAGATCCGCAAGCGTCATCTCCTTATCGAACAGCTTATTGATCGCCTCCTGGTTCTGCTTGGACTTCTTGGCGAAATCCACCACCTTTCCTGGCAGGAAGCCGGTGAAGCTGGACTGGATGAACGCTCGTTTGAAGAGCCCTTTCGCCAACGGCGTCCGAAGCAGCGCAACAGTATTTTCGCCGCCAGCCGATTGTCCGCCGATCGTAACCGTGGCCGGATCGCCACCAAAGGCCTTGATATTGTTCCGGATCCAATGGAGTGCATCGACAAGGTCGAGAACGCCGAAGTTGCCCTTTGGCCCATCCGGATTTTCTGTTGCCATTTCCGGCAGCGCCAGCCAGGCCGGCGCTCCGAGGCGATACTGAACTGAAACGACAACGACACCTTTCGCGGCCAACTCCGCGGCATAAAGATCCTTCATTGCACTCGAGCCCAGCCGGTTCGCACCGCCATGGATCAGCATGTAGACCGGCAGCCTTTCCTCAGTACTTTCGGCCGGTGTCCATATGGCAAGGTTCAGTCCATTGTCGCTGACGGGCGCGTCACTAAGCTCGTTGGGGTCCTGAAGCATCTGATTGCCCCACTTGTCTGCCAACAGGGTTCCCTCCCAGCCTTTCACAGGTGGTGCAGGTTTCCAGCGATTTTCCCCGCCGACATCACCGGCGAAAGGAATGCCCAGAAACTGCATCACACCTGACGTGTCGCTTGGAACACCTTGCACCTTGCCACCCGTAATCACGGCTTCCGTCAGGGGTATCGCCTGCGCAAATTCGGTAAAACCCTGCGCCCAAACGAAAGCAGCGGCCAGAAGGCCGATCGCGCCGCTTACACGCCATCTGCGCTTGGAATTCGTCTTCATGGTACTTTCCTCCCAGATTAGATCACGCGGCCGATCGGCATTCTGAATCCTAGCGGAAAGATTTTCCGTAAAGAGACGATCCAGAAACCGGTGGGCCTAGTGACATTTGATAGATTGAGGCTGCCCTCTGTAAGGTTTACGCAAGCAATTCAGATAAAACTGCGGGTCCGCAACAAGCTTCAAGAGGCGTATCGCCCTGCTTCAATTGCTCGATGGCGACATGTAACATCCAGTTGTCGCCGGGAGGCGCGGAAATCGTTACCGCCGAGCCGGCAATCTGCGCGCCGGCATATATCGGGCGCATGTAGCTCGCCAGCATCACCTTGCGGCCCTGTGCCTCGTGGACCGTGGCAACACCGGCCTCCCTCAGCCTGTCGATGACGGACTGTTCGGTCCGCGCAACCGTCTGCACAACAATTCCCATGTCAGTGTCCTTTTCTCTTAACCGGCGGAGTACCATGCGTGTGGAACGTCTCGATTGTCTTCAGCCCCCAGGCCTGTCCCTTTTTCCGTTCGCTCTCGGTCCAGACGACGGTCTCCCAGTCCGGCGCCAGGATAAGGCGCGCTCCCGAATTAGCGAGCTCCACGCGATTGCCGGACGGCTCCCAGACATAGAGGAAGAAGGTGCCCTGGATGGCGTGCTTGTGTGGGCCGGTCTCAATGTGCACGTCGTTTTCGAGGAAGATATCGGCCGCGCGCAGAATGTCCTCTCGCGTATCGGTGGCGTAGGTAACATGGTGGAGCCGCCCCTCACCCCCACCATGCTCTTCCGTGCAGGCAAGATCGTAGGTCTTATTGTTGTTCGTGAACCAGCAGCCCCCAAGACGCCCGTTGTCGAGCCGGATCATCTCGGTGACGCGCGAGCCAAGGCAGGTGTCCATGAAGGCACGGAACTCCGTGACGTCCCCGGCCAGAAGATTGAGGTGGTCGAGCCTGCGGGGGTGAGCGCCGCGCCCATGGAACCGCTGCGCGAGGTTCTTGAGCTTCGGCCTTTCCTTCGCTGGCGCCTCGTAGCGCACCGTGTCCCAGTAAATCTCGAAGAGATGCCCGAAGGGGTCTTCGAAACGGAACGCCTTGCCATGGCCGAGGTCGCCCGCCACCCAACCGATCACCTTGTACTTGCTTTCCTCGATCGCCTTCACCCGCCGCGTCAGTGCCTCTTGCGAAGCCGCGCGATAGGCGATGTGCCCGACGCCTGTCGAGTGATGGCGAGTGAGTTTCAGCGTGTGGAACTCATAGTCATCCCAGGCGCGCAGATAGGCCGAGTTTTCGTCCTGGCCAGAAATCGTCAGGCCGTAGACCCGCACGAAGAAATCCAGGCTTTCTTCGAACCTGTCGGTATACATTTCCACATGCGCCAGATGGGCAATATCGAACGAGCGCTCCATTTCCACCTCCTCCCGACAAGCCCTAGAGCTCGTCGACCGTCCGCGGGAACACGGACTGGAAACCCTCTGCATACTTGGCAGCGCGGCCGCCGGATTGACCGCCGGAATTGCGCTGGAAGTGGTTGGCGCGGTTCTGGGCAACGCGGGTGTAGAACTCCCAAAGATGCTCCTGGCCTTCCATGCACTCGATGGCGGCGCGCTTCTTGTCCCAGACTTCGGTGATGTCGAGGAAGACGTCCGGCTTCCAGCCCATCTGCTCGGTCTGGTGCGGCTCGAACAGATAAAGCTGCGGCGCGCCCAGCACCTTCTGTCCGGGGTTGTGGCCCCAGGCCTGGGCGATCATGCGCGCTTCCAGCGCCACCTGCGTCGCATACATGTGATCGGTATTATAGGGGTCGTAATGCGAGTGGCTGAGCATGAATGCCGGCTGCACGTCGCGGATGACATCGACCAGCTTGTATTTGTCCTCGTCCGTCAGGCGCAGCGGGTAGTCACCGAGATCGAAGGAGATGAGGTTGTGCACGCCGAGCGCCTTCGCCGCCTTTTCCGACTCCGCGCGGCGAGCCGCCTTGACCTTTTCGAGCGTCATGCCGGGTTCCTTCCAGAGCTTAGCGGACTCGCCCCGCTCACCGAAGGAAAGGCAGACAACCGTGACCTCGTAGCCCTTCTGAGCATGCACGGCGATCGCGCCGCCGCAACGCCAGACGAAGTCTGCAGCATGGGCGCTGATGACGAGAGCAGCTTTTCGAACTAACAACTTCTTTCTCCTATTTACTGACCCGCTTCCGCACAAAATTTCAGTGGGAGGCTTTCACAGACGAGAGTGTACGGAACTGTTCCATTTAAGGAACAACAACGTCTGGGTGGCCTGACCTGTCGAGCGCGGTGCGCACGAAGCCAGCCACCTTCTTTTCATCAACAAACGCTTTTACGAACGCCGCTGCCAGAGGTCTGCTCGCGCTGACGCCCACTGCCTGGGGAATCGCCATGAACGGTTCTGCCATCACTTCGTATCCGGGCTGATCGCCGGCAACTTTCTGCATGGCCTGCCTGACTCCGGCTAGACCGTCGAGTTCGCCCGCCTCCAGCGCATCACGCGCTTCCGGGAAGCTGTCGAACCGAATCAGCTCGCCGGCTCCACCGTTTCGAGACAGAAAGAGTTCGTAGGCACTGCCCTTGACTGCGCCGATCTTCAATCGAAGCCGTACGATGTCGGGCAAACTTGATACGTCGAGCCCGCAGCGCACCAGGAAAGCACCTTCGATCAGGACATAGGGCTCGCTATAGGCAATCCGCTCAGCACGCTCGGGATCGATAGCCAGGAAACAGACATCCCACTCCCCAGTGTCGGCGCTGCCGGACACCGCCCCGGCCTTTTCGTAGTGCCGGAAGCGGATCGGCAGCGAGAGTCTTTCAGCCAGAGCCCTCGCAACGTCCACCGAAACTCCGCTTGGCGTGTCGTCAGTTTGTCCGCGACTGACAAGCACGACATTGCCGTGGTTGAGGGCGCATACCAGTATGCCAGATGGCGCGATCTCGTTGCGGATCGTCTCGATATCGAACTCGGTCACGGTTTTCCTCCTCCCTGCCGACCTAGTCTTCATTGGCCTCTTGAGACTAGATGGACTTCATCCAGTCGTCCTCGGTGGGGAACTGTGTCACCATCAGTTCCAGGCCGTCCTCGCCGGCCAGAATAGTCGGTGCCGGATCGTCGAACCGCACGAAGATCAAAGAGAACGGCTCGTAGATCTCGCCCTGATAGACAAGGCTGCCGTTGAGCACGATCAGGTACTGGCCACCGCCCTCGCTCGGTTCGGGCGTCTGCACACTCATGTTCGGCCCGAGGCGGAAGACGTTGCAATTCATGCCATCATCGCCGGGTTGTTCTTCGATGATGGTGTCAACAGTCAGCTCGGTGCGATTGCGGAGAACGGGTTCGATCGACAGCGCGACCGGATCGGACGTGCGATGGCGGCGTTTGGTCGGCTTCAGCTTTTCGCGAACATTCGGCGTCGTCAGGTAGACGAGGCCCGCATCCGTCTTGCTGCGCAAGGTCAGGTAGGAGAGACCCTGTTCGCTGGCGATCAACGGACCATAGCCGGTGTGGTGATCCGCGTAATGCACGGTGACAAGCCGTACCTCGTCACGGCCGATCGTGCCGCTTCCGGCTATGAAGACCTGGAACTGATCGACGATATGAAAATGCGAGTCGAGCTTCTGATGGGCGTTCAGGTCAAGCCGGAAAGCCTGCGGGTCCGGAGCGGCAATATCGGAATTCTTGCCGAACATGTTGATCTTCCAGGACTGACCGCGACGAAAGCGCGTCGGTTCCTTTTCCGTATAGGATGCGGCCTGCATTTAAATGATCCTCCTCAGGATGAGATACCGGCGTGACGTCAATGATGATGCGGCGGCGGAAAGTCGACGTCTAGCGCTGCCGCCAGGGCATCGCGGTCCATGCCGATCATCTCGTGCAATTTGCCGAACTGCTGTGCGGCGTTGATCGTCTGTACCGCGATCAGGTGGCCATCCTTGAAGCCGAGCACGGAAAACGCGCCGCTGGCGGGTGCCTTCAGCACGGCTTCCATATCGGTACCATGCACGTCGCCGGACATCTGGATCTGGATGGCGGCCTGATGCGACCAGTAGCGCGGCAGACGCTTCGGTGGGGGCGCCGTCCCGGCAATCACCGCAGCGACGGTCTTTGCCTGATCCTGGCCGGGATTGACGGCTTCGTTTCGCACATGGCGACCCTGCGCGGGATCGTACCATGCGGCGCAATCGCCGACGGCGTAGACGGCGGGGTGCGATGTCCGGCCTTCTTCGGAAACGAGAATGCCGTTATCAACCTTCAGCCCTGCCTCGCGCGCCAGTGCGTCATGCGGCACCGCGCCGATTGCCACAACGACAAGATCAGCCTCGATTGCCTCACCGTCGTTCAATGTCACGATATCCGTATTGCGTTCTCGGTCTCGATTGACCGCCGTCACCACAGCCCCGAACCGCACCTCGAGACCCTTGGCCTGGTGGCGGTCGAGCACGTAGCTCGCGATCGACTTGCTGACGGTGCGTTCCATCAGCCGCGCGCCCGCCTCGATAACCGTGGTACGCAGCCCCTTCTGCACCGCCATGGCAGCGATTTCCACACCGATCAATCCGCCGCCGATGATGGCGACCGACGCGGCATGTGCAAGGCGGCTTTTCAGTTCGGTGAAATCCTCGTATGTCCGCAGATAGCGAGCATCCCCCTCAGGATCGATCGCGGCAGAGAGGCGGCGCGGTTCCGCCCCGCAGGCGAGGATCAGTCGCTCGTACGGGTAGCGCGCACCGCCCTCGCACAGCGCGTAACGCTGGTCCAGATCGAGGCTGACAATACGAACACCTTGTATAAGGTCGATACGGTTCGACTTATAGAAACTCTCCGGCCTCAGCAGGGTCGGAGAGTAGTCCTCTTTGGAGAGCGCCTCCTTTGAAAGAGGAGGACGGTGGTACGGCAGTATGGTTTCCTGAGTTACCAGCGCGACTGGATTGTCGTAACCTGCGCTACGCAGGGCTGCCGCCGTCGCGACACCCGAATGGGAAGCACCGAGGATCAGAACACCAGACATGACAGGCTCAACGAGTTAATCGCGCTCATCCGACGACAACCATATCGAATTCGCTCTTGCGGGCGCCGCATTCAGGACAGACCCAGTCATCGGGCACGTCTTCCCAGCGGGTGCCTGCCGGCACGCCCCCATCGGGATCACCAACCGACTCGTCGTAGACATAGGCGCAAAGCACGCATTGCCATACTTTAAAATCGGGCCGCTCAGTGGCTTCTGCAGAGAGCAAGGTTTTCTCCTCCAAGAAAAAATGCATCTCGGCAAATCTACAATGTCATCTTGGTTATCACTAGATGATCTGCCATACTAACAGACATGCCGAATTGGCATATCAGATGATCGAGGAGAAAATATGGACATTCGGCAACTGGGATATTTCGTCCGTGTGGCGGAACTGGGCAGTTTTAGTCGGGCCTCGGCATTTTTACACGTGGCCCAACCCGCACTCAGCCGACAGGTTCAAAACCTTGAAACAGAGCTTAAGGAACGTTTGCTCATCCGGAACGGACGAGGCGTTGAGTTGACGGAAGCAGGTGAGCGGCTGCTCGACAATGCTCGTGGAATTCTCAGACAAATTGAGCGCACCTACGAGGACATCGAAAATTCCCGCACCGGGAAGTCCGGCAAGGTAGCGATCGGTTTGCCCGCTACTATCTCCACCGGCATCGCAACAGCGCTGATCCGCAAACTGAGAGAAGAGCTTTCCGACGCGCAGGTCATGCTGGTCCACGGTCGGTCCAATCAATTGCAGGAATGGATCCTATCCGGGCGACTGGATATGGCGATCATGTATGATGCCCCCTCCTCGCCTATGTTAGAGATCCACAAGCTTGTGGACGAGAATCTTCATCTTATCGGCCGCGAAGGCGCTTTCGAGGACGACAAACCGGTGCTTCTGGAATCCCTTGCGGCGGTGCCGATGGTGATCGCATGTCGTCCAAACAGCACACGGGTCGTGCTCGATTCGGAACTGGCACGGCTCGGACAGAAGCTCAATATCGTCTTTGAGTTGGACCCTCTCGACACCATGTTCGACCTTGTCAGGGATGGTTATGGATTCACTGTCGCATCTATACGCACTCTAGCGTCGAAAGGGCCGAAGGCTGAGCAAGGATTGGAGCTGCGCAAGATCGTCGGGCCGGAACTCATCCTTGCCGTCCAGCTTGTTCGACCGGCTCGGAGACTTTCAAACAGACTGCACGAAGCAGCGTTCCGCATTATGCGAGATCTGAGTCTGAAGCTTCTTCGTCCGCAGCCGGCTTAATCGTCGTCCGGCCGAAAGCTCATTCGGGATGCGGATGGCAGGAAAATGCCTGTGATTACGATCACGACGGCGGCGCTCGCGAAGGCCGCCGTAGCGAGGCCAAAGATGTCCGAAGCCATGCCGAGTCCCAGTGCTCCGAGCGAGGGGCTGGCGCGAAATATAAGGCCATGCACGCTGAGCGCACGCCCCCTCAGCGCTGCCGGAATAGCCAACTGGATAAATGTCTGAGTGGCGATGAGACTTACAGAGGACAGATAGCCCATCAACATAGCGAAAACGGCCAGAATGCAGATCGAGCTTCCGAGAGCAAACACCATGGCCGCGCAGCCCGAGAGTAACCACCCCAGCGTGACCTGATGGGGAAGCCTTGAGGTGGAGAGATAGGTGTTCATGGTGAGTCCGGCCATTATCGATCCAAATGCCATAGACGATGTCAGCACCGCGAGGCCGGTTGTCGGCACCGCAGAAAACTGGGCGGCAAAGGCCGGAAGCATTTCTGCAATCGCGCGGACGAACACACCGCCGGCCAGAAGCAAAAGCAGCATTGCCCGAATGCTGTGGTTCGACCCCACGTAACGAAATCCGTCCAGGATCTCAGCGAGCACGTTTCGGCTCGGCCTCGTCTTCGATATCGCGACGGCCGGAGCAAGGTGATGAAGCACGGCGACGAAGACGATGGTGACGAGCGTGTTCAGCAGGAATACCCAGATCACGTCGAACTGGACGATCAGCAGCCCGGCGAGAGCCGGCCCAACCAATCGGGCGAGATTGACGTTCATGGAATTGATGGCGACTGCGGTCGAGATATCGTCCCGGTTCACGAGCTCCTGAACGATCGTCATACGCGCCGACTGACCAAGCGCGATAACACAACCCTGCAATGCAATGATCGAAATCAACGCACTCAGAGTGAGGAGATCCAAATACATGAATAACGTCAGCAACGCCGCGGTGAGGGCAATCGCAAGCTGCGACAGTTTATTCAGCTTCAGTACATCCCATCGGTCGGCCACAGCGCCACCGATCGGTCCGACGAACACGGTCGGCAACAGGTCGGCAGCCGCCAGAACCCCCAGCCAGAACGGCGAATGCGTCATATCCCAGACGACGAGACTGCAGGCTATCCGTTGCATCCACGTACCGAGCAGTGAGAGGCAGTTACCCGCGGTATAAGCCGCGAACTGCCCCTTGGTCAGCAATCGTACCAGCCGCGAACGTGCTATCTTCGGAAGAAGCGACGACACCCTCAAGTACCGGTATCCGGCCTTGAGTTGACCACGCGCCGCGGGCGCCCATCCAGGAAGGCGCCGATCAGACGGATCGCATCGCCATAGTAGGTCCCAAGCATCTCGTGCGTGAAATAGCCAAGATGCGGCGTGATTACCACGTTCGGCAGACTGCGGAAGGGATGGTCGACCGGAAGCGGCTCCTTCTCGTAGACATCGAGACCGGCACCGGCGATCGAACCTGAGCGCAGGGCGTCGATCAGCGCGGTCTCGTCGACGATCGCCCCGCGGGCGGTGTTGATAAGGTAGGCGGTCTTCTTCATCGCCCGCAGTTCGGGAGCGCCGACGATGCCGCGCGTCCGTTCGCTGAGCGCCAGATGGACGGTGATGATATCGCTGCTGGCGAACAGCTCTTCTTTCGACACAAGGCGAGCATGGGCGGCTTCCGCCTGTTCGGCGGTCATATTTTGGCTCCACGCCTGAATCTCCATGTTGAAGACACGGCCGATTTCAGCCACCCGCCTACCGAGTCCACCGAGCCCCAGAATGCCCAACGTCTTGCCGCCGATGGTGGTGCCGGCCTGATGCTGCCAGCCGCCGCTGCGCATCATACGATCTTCGGAAGCGATATTCCGGGTTGAAGCGAGGATGAGGCCCCAGACGAGTTCGGCGACCCCGCCGGCACCGCCGCCGCTTACCGGCGTATTGGAGACCAGAATACCGCGACGGGCCGCCGCTGCGACATCCACAGTATCATAACGTTTGCCGGTTACGACGACGTATTTAAGCCGCGGCAAACGGGCAATCAGCTCTTCTGGGATCGGCATCCGCTCCCGCAGCGTGCAGATGATGTCGAAGTCGGCAAGTTCTCTTGCCGCTTCGTCCATCAAGGGCAACGGTTTGTCAAAGACGACGACATTGGCGCGGGACTTCAAGTCTCTCCAGTCAGCGACCACTTGAGAAATTCCCAGATAGTCATCGAGAATGGCGATGTTCATGTTCATAAATCCCCGCGCGATGCTGTTCCAAAGACTTGACCGAGTTTCCGGCCTATTTGCGCTGCCATTCCTCCGACCAGATCTGCAGCGGGTCCAGCGTTCCTTGCCGGAAGTTGGTGAGGTCGGTCACTGTCACGTAGGCCCGCGGATAAAAATAGAGCGGCAGCATCGGCAGGTCTTCGGCAAAAATCTTCTGGACCTCTGCCCATTTTTCCTTCGCCATCTGGGGATCGAGCGCCTTTTCGAGGTCGGAAATGGCCTTGTCCATCGCCGGGCTGGCATAACCGGAAAAATTGTTGCCAACGCCGTTGTTCTCAGGTTTCGGAATGGCGTCCGAACCCAGCGCAATGCGTGGAGAAACCGAGGGAGAAAAGTCTATCGACGACATCATCAGCGCCTTGAACTTACGCTTGCGGGCCATTTCGCCGTTGAATTCCTGCAGCGGCACGAAGTGGTTGGTAATCTCGACGCATACCTCCTTGAGTTGGCTCTGGATCACCTGGGCAATCTGCTCGCGCGTTTGGTTGCCGGCCGTGGAAACGAGTTCGAGAGAAAGACGATCCCCCTTGTCGTTCACGCAGATCCCGTCCCTCCCCGGCTTCCATCCTGCGCTTTCCAAGAGTTTCTTCGCCTCGTCTGCGTCATAGGCGTAAAGGGTCATATCCTTGTTGTAATAAGCGTTCTCGTTGCTGAGAATGCCGTTGGCAACCGGCTGGAGACCGCCAAAAAGCTCGTCGCTGATCGCCTGCCGGTCGATCGCGTAGAGGATCGCCTGACGCACCGATTTGTCCTTCAGGATCGGGTTGTCGAAGTTCATCGCGATGCGCTCGACGTTGGTGCCGTAATCGAGGTGATAGGTAAACTTGTCCGGCTGCTGGTTCTTCAAGTCCAGCATCTGCGAGAAGCTGATTCCACCCGGACTGACCGGCACAGCTTCAACCGAACCGGCGAGCAGATTTTGCAGCAATGAGGATGAATTATCGCGATAGCTCAGGATGATCCTCTTCAGGTGTGGTTTGGTTCCCGGCCAATTCGGATTGGGAGTGAAGACAATGCGGGTACCGATCTGGTAGTCGCTGAGCAAATACGAGCCGTTCCACAGGCCAGGATTTGTAGGCTGGGTATTGTAGAGCGATTGCTTGACATAGGTGTCCAGCGTTGGATTGGCGGCGTAGACTGGCCCTTCCAGATGCTCCGGAATTACCTGGTCCCAAGAATTGTAGCTGGACAAGATTTGCGGGATCGTCAGAATGACGGTCTGCGGATCCAATATTTCGAGGTCGGATGCACGCGTCCAGGAATTATAGTTGGAAAAGCCGATCTTCGGATCGCGGGCCATCTTCCAGGTAAATTCGATGTCCTTCGAAGTCACTGGCTTGCCGTCCCCCCAAGCAAGACCCTCCTTCAGCTTCAGCGTTACCTTCATTCCTCTTTTGCCACCAGGCAGGTCCACGATCTTTGCGAGACCGTTTTCGACGGTCGGCAGCCTTTCGCAGAGAACGCACTGGTTGACGACATTTTCGTCGAAGGCGGTGATAGGGCGAAGGGAATAGTTCACGACCAGTCGCTTCGTATTGTTGACCTGTACCAACGGGTGGAAATTGGTCAGAAACTGCAATTGGCCGACGACGAGCTGGTCTTTCGACTGAGCCATCGCGCTGACGATGGTCAACGAGGTGAGGGCCACTGTGGCCAGCGCGGTTTTGGCGAATCTCCTCAATTTCGATCTTACAGACGTCATTTTCTCCTCCATGAGACTTCTGTTTGAGTTGGTTCAATGCGATCCGGAACGTGTTTCCGAACGAGGGTCGAACGCCGATCGAACGCCGTCGCCGACGAAGTTCACGGCCATCACCGTGGCGAAGATCAGAAGACCCGGATAAACGGCTAGCATGGGCGCCGAGATAATCAGTTGCTGCGCGTTGGTCAGCATGTTGCCCCAGGTAGGTGTCGGCGGAACGATGCCGAAGCCGAGGAAGCTGAGCGTCGACTCGAACAGGATGATGCGCCCGACCGATAGCGTCATGGCGACGATGAGCGGTGTGGCGATGTTCGGCAACACATGGATGAAGACATTGTAGCGGCCGCTGGCACCGCTGACGGTCGCCGCACGGACATAGTCGACATCCCGAAGGCTGATCGTGCCAGCGCGCGCAATTCGGGCGATCGTCGTCCAGTCCACCAGCGCGATGATGATGACAATCCGGAGAAAGACTGCCGTGGGCGACGTTGCCGCGGTCTGGCTCAGCCCGAGTTTCGTCAGGTCCACTGCCCCCAGAACGATCAGCACCGGGATGAGCGGCAGGGCAATGATACAGTCCGTCATTCGCATGAGAATGTTGTCGAACTGACCGCCAATATAGCCGGCTGTGACACCGATCGCGATACCGATAATCGCGGTGATGAACGTGGCGAACAGCCCGACAGCGATGGATACCTGTCCACCGTAAAGCAAACGCAGCAACACATCGCGTCCGAGTTCGTCGGTGCCGAGCCAATGCTGCGCCGACGGTGGTCGGAACCGCCGCAAGAGGTTTGTCGCATTGGCGTCGATGCCCGTCAGATACTCGATCGGACCGGCCATGGCGCAGGCCAGCGCCAGAATGACGACGAACACTAGCGATATCATCGCAAGCTTGTTGTGGCGGAAACGCTCCCAGCGCTTGCTCCAGACGGAATTCGATCCGGCGTCTGCCGGTGCTTTGTCGGCGGTGACGGTGCTCATTTCAGGGTAATCCTCGGGTCAAGCCATGCATAGGCGAGGTCAGCGAGAAGGCTCGAGAACAGTGTGACGATAGTCGCCAGCAGCAGGCCGACGAGAGCCAGATTAAAGTCGATATTGCTGATCGCGTCGTAGATGACCTTACCCATGCCGAGCATGCCGAAGATCGTCTCGACGACCAGCGCGCCGGAAAACAGCGAGCCGAAGCCCAGTGCCAGCACGGTCACCATCGGAATGAGGGCATTGCGCAGCGCATGACGCATCACGACGGTGATTTCCGAAAGACCCTTGGCCCGCGCGGTGCGGACGAAGTCCGAGTTCAGGGTCTCGATCATCGAGGCGCGGACGTACCGCACCAGAGGCCCGACATGGAAAAAGGTCAGGACTGTCACCGGCAGTATCAGATGGACGAATTGCTCGCTGATTGCCGCATCGCTCATCAGAGGCGTGCCGCTCGCCGGAAGCCAGCCCAGCTTTACCGAAAACACGATAATCAGGATGAGCGATGTCCAGAAGCCCGGAAGCGAGATACTGGCGAAAGCAAGCAGGCTAATAATGCTGTCCGTCCAGCCGCCGGGCTTGCGAGCGGCAAGCGCTCCGAGCAGCATCGCGAGCGGAATGCTGATCAGTTCCGTCGCGACAAGCAGCTTTGCGGTCTGGATCACCGCCGGCCATAGAACGTCCAGAACTGGCCTGAAATAGACACTTGAGTAGCCGAGGTCACCCTGGAACGCGGAATAGAGCCAATGACCGTAGCGGGTATAGAGAGGCTGGTCCATTCCATAAAGCGCCCTCATCTGCGCCATCGTCTCCGGGGTCAGCGCCGGGTTTCCTTCTAGCATGTTCTCGACTGGATCGCCCGGCATCAGGCCGATCAGCATGAACAACAGTAGCGACATCACGAGAGTGACGAGAACTGCCTGGAGAAGACGCGAAATCGTATATCTCAACATCAGTTCAATCCTTGAAGTGGCACGCGGAAAGCTGGGCGGCCCGTCCGGGTGCAGGCAGAAGCGCTGGGCGCTCCTGTTTGCAGATATCCTGTGCTTTCGGACAGCGGGTGTGGAAGACGCAGCCGGAAGGTGGCGCCAAGGGTGACGGAATTTCACCCATAAGGATCTGCTCTTTCTTCCGCCGCCCCCTGCCGATGCGCGGCACGGCGGCAAGCAAGGCCTGCGTATAAGGATGACTCGGCGTGACGAACAGGTCTTCGGACGCCGCCACTTCCATCAATCGGCCGAGATAGAGAACCGCGACCCTGTCCGCCAGATGGCGAACGACGCCGAGATCATGGCTGATGAAGAGGTAGCTGATGCCGTGTTGCTTCTTGATGTCGTCTAGCAGGTTGAGCACCTGGCTTTGGATCGAGACATCGAGAGCCGAAAGCGGCTCGTCGGCGACAATCAATTCCGGCTCGGCGATAAGCGCGCGGGCAATCGCGATACGTTGGCGCTGGCCGCCGGAAAATTGGTGCGGATAACGCCGCGCGGCGTCCGGCGGCAGCCCCACCTGCCCCAGCACCTCGATTGCCCTCGCCTGCCGCTGGTCCGACGGCACGCCCTTGAGCCTCAAAGGCTCGGCAACAATCTCTCCGACCACCATGCGCGGATCGAGCGCAGAAAATGGATCCTGGAAAATGACTTGCACCGGGGCACCCGTGTTGCTATCGCGCCTCTCACTGTTGAACGTTACGGAGCCTGCGGTCTGCTTGCGCAGGCCGGCCACGACATAGCCAAGCGTCGATTTTCCGCTGCCACTTTCTCCGACGAGCGCCAGCGTTTCGCCCTTGGCAACACTCAGCGACACGTTGTTTACGGCCTGAAGCCAGAGTGCAGGCTTCATGAACCCGCCGCCAATTGGAATGTCAACGTTGATATGGTCGAGCTTTAGCAGTTCGGTCATGGCTTAACCCTGTGGCAGGCGACGTGATGGTTGGGGACAACTTCAAGAAGGTCCGGTTCTATCTGCCGGCACGTTTCGTCCGCATAAGGACAGCGTTTAGCGAAACGACATCCTGCGGTGACGTCCGAGGTGACACGTCCGGGTATCACGTAGAGACGCTCGACCCGCTTGTCAGGGTCCGGCAACGTCTGGATCAATCCTTGCGTATAGGGATGCAGCGGATTGGCGAACAGTGTGTCGGCCGGCGCGTATTCGACCGCTTTGCCGGCATACATCACCATGATCGCATGGGCGATCTCGGAGACGACAGCGAGGTTATGGCTGATGAACTGGATCGACATGTGTGCGTCGTCCTGCAGCGTCAGCATGAGGTCGAGAATCTGCGCCTGGATGGTCACGTCGAGCGCGGTCGTCGGTTCGTCGGCGATCAGAAGCTGGGGCCGGCAGGCGAGCGCCATGGCGATCATCGCGCGCTGGCGCATGCCGCCGGAGAGTTGGTGCGGATAGTCCTCCGCACGGCGCGCCGGCGACGGTATGCCGACCTGCGCAAGCAGGTCCACCGCCCGCTTTTGCGCTTCGCCCTTGCCGAGCTTCTCGTGCTTTATCAGAACCTCGGCTATCTGGCGGCCCACCGGCATGACAGGGTTCATGGCAGTCATCGGCTCCTGGAAGATCATGGCGATCTCTCGTCCGCGGACCTGCTGCCACTGGCGCTGGCTGAAGCTGGCAAGGTTCTTGCCGGTGAAATCGATCGTCCCGCCAACCTTGCCCCCGCCCGCCACCAGACCGAGTAGAGCAAGCGATGTCATGGTCTTGCCGCAGCCGCTTTCCCCGACAATGCCCAGGGTCTGGCCGCGCGGGATCTTGTAGCTCAGACCTCTTACGATTTGCAAAGGACCCATTGGCCCCGGAAAGGAGACCGTCAGGTCGCGAACGTCCAGCAAAGGCGTGGTGCCCTCCGCGATCGACGCAGCTCCGTCACCAACAATGACGTCGTTGACATAAAGCATTCGTCACCTCCCTTTCGAATGCCTGGCCTTTCAAAGGCTCAGTTATTGTTCTCTTCTATAGCTGCTTGCAGCGGCACAAGCCGCTGCAAGCAGGTCCTGATTAGAGATCGACGACGCCCACGCCATTCCTGATCTCGATCCTCGTCCCAAACGGCTCGGAGAGACGACGGTAGCGATCGATGATACGGACGGCATCCTCTCCCTTTGCCGCCATTGGCCGGCCTTCGGTATTGTGGTGATCACCATTGCCGGTGCGTCGAGTCTGCTTGACCTCGGGCGACGAGTCGCGCCCCATTTCCACCGGATGCAGAAGGATGCGCCTCAGCTTTTCGCCCTCCATCTCAAGCTTGATGATCGCAGAACTCCACCAGGTGTCGGAGGGCGTATCGAGGCCCGGATGAAGCGGATGGGCAGCGGGCGTCAGCATAGACAGACGATCCACATCGTGACCCCAGGCATCGTAGCTGTCGTAGGGAACGCGCTGTATGAATTCGGACTGCGCAAAGAAATTGCCGATACCGTAGAAGATCGGCTTTCCATTGTAAATTTCGATACCGAGCGTTCGGTGCCAGCCGTGGCCGACATAGACATCGGCGCCGCCATCGATGACCGCACGCGCGAATTCCTTGACGAAGCCGGGCGGAGTATCTCCGCGGGGGCCGTCGGAGACGCTGAAGTGATGCGCCACGATGACTAGGTCCGCCATCGATCGCGCTTCATGGACCGAACGCAGGTTGCGCTCCAGGTCGCGCTTGTGGCAACGACTGATGATCTCGCAACGATCGCCGACAAAGAAGGATTCCGGATCGCCCCATTGCTGCGCGCCGGGGATCTGGATGCCGAAGGAGCCCTCGCGGCCATGCTTTGGCTTCTTCATCACGTTGAGCTTGTTGCCGAAATCCTTGAGGTTTCTGGCAGTCTCCGCATCAACCATGAATTCGAAGGTCAAACGTTGGGGGTTGACGCCGGGGCGGCCCTTGAGTGCTCCCTTCGGCATGCCTGCCCACATGAAATGCTGGTTGCCCGAGCTGGTCGAAACGAGCGCAACGCGACCGTTTTTCTTTTCGACGTACCCCGGCTCGCTTGCGAGCTCAAGATCCGCGCCGGTGCCTGCGGTGACGATACCAGCGGCCTTCATATGCTTCTTGGTTGCGATTAGACCTTCAGCCCCAAAATCGAAGCTATGGTTGTGCGCCGTAGACATGATGTCAAAGCCGACCCACTTGAGATCCTTGGCAATCTCCGGGTCCGCCATCATGAAACTGCCGATACCCTGACCGCGCGCCGGGTACTTGAGTTCATCGTAATCGGCAAAATTCATTTCCAGATGGCCGTAAGTGACGTCGGCCTCCTTCAGGACATCCCAAACTTCCTTGAATTCGGGTTCGTCATGCATGGAGAAGGGGCGACACACCATGCATTCGCCCGCCAGTGCCACTTTCCAGTTTCGTGTCGATACCATAAAACCTCCTGAGCCGGCACGGGCAGATACACCGAAGTGCCGATGCCGCGCGACTGCCGCTTTCGTGTAATTCGTAAGTTAGAAAATCTCGCAATGCGACGATGCCTCACTCCCATCGCATCCCAACCATATCACTCTCCCCCGATATCACTAGTTTCATAACTTTGCTTTCAGATATACCTTTTCGGCATAGAATCCCGCTCGCGGGTGGACGTCGAGACTGCGCTTTCCGGAAATCGCTGCGCGCCTCCGTTTGTCATTCTTATCAACCGCACTCTTGCGGACACGGTCTGCCTTGGAATCTCCAGAGTGACAGCGTCTAGCAGCTGTCGATGCCCAAACACGACCACAATGCCGCTCGATCTCCTGCTTTGTGATGGCTAGGCAAGGCCAAAGCCGTTTCGTGCAGTTGCATTGCATCGCTGCCGCGGGAAAATGGCCGGAATATCCGCAAGCTCAGGCGATAATACTCTTGCCCTTCGTGAAGCCAGACGGCCCCGGTTCCTGCGCGATGACGATGACGCTGCGGACACTCTTTGCATCAACGACGCTTTGATAAGCGGTCGCCGGCCAATGGCAGAGACCGTTAGACCAACGGGCTGAGGCGCGGCCTTGGCCGCGCGTGCGCAAGCCTTCACTGTTCTAATCTCTCTCGCGAAAGCAATCGCTCCGCAACATCAAGGGAAAAGACCCGTCGCTGGCGCTATGTCCTCGGAAATGGCGCTAACATTGAGGAGCACGCTGAATGTGAGCAATCCGCGATCGATGCGGCCATCATCAGCCAGATAATGGAGAAAAATTTCCAGAACAGTTCGCGCAATCGATTGAACAACGTTTGGCCGGCTTCCCTCGCGCCGAGCTTCTGGCGGACGCTGCTGAACGTCGATCCGCCGATCAAATGGCATCAAGGGTCGCCCGAAAGCATGGTTCTATATCTCCTGTTTTGACGAGTTGGCTCGCATTGCGGGCAACCGCCATTCTCGACACCATCAATCACGACTTCGCGGCGTTTCCCATAAAGGGACCGCTGTGGGCGGCGATCTGAGATATCGAGCCACATCCGATGTCATCGACCAGCAGTAACCGATACCGCGCACAAACCGCGGTTCAGTTTGATAAGATCGACGATTACACAGTTCACCCTTTCAAATTCCTTTCGTCCGTTCTTTGGCCGGGAAACTTCACTATCATGAGATATGCTATCGAAAGTGATCAAGAAATTTGCACATGGCTTGATTGGCACCCGCAATGATCTGCTAGAGAGTGCTGTCCCCATACCCAAACCACCGAGACTGAATCCGTTCGAAACGGAAGGAGTTTGGCTGGATGCGCGCACCGCTCCTTCAAGCGTCAGCGGCCTTCCGCTGACGCAGAGCTTCTTCATATTGCTTCCTTATCTGTCCGACGGCGGCGTGCCGTGGGTATGAAATGTCTCGATGGTCTTGAGGCCCCAGGCTTGGCCCTTCTTGCGATCCGTCTCCGTCCAAACGACCGGCTCCCAGTCGGGCGCCAGGATCAACCGTGCACCAGCGTTGGCAAGCTCGACGCGATTTCCGGCCGGCTCCCAGACATAGAGAAAGAAGGTGCCCTGGATTGCATGTTTGTGCGGGCCAGTCTCGATATGCACGCCGTTTTCCAGGAATATATCGGCGGCGCGCAGGATATCCTCGCGCGTGTCGGTCGCATAGGTGACATGATGCAGACGGCCATCGGCGCGCCCATGCTCTTCCGTGCAGGCAAGATCATAGGTCTTGTTGTTGACGGTAAACCAGCATCCGCCGACCCTGCCATTGTCCAACTGAATCATCTCAGTCACCCTTGAGCCGAGGCAGGTTTCCATGAACCGTCGGAATTCGGAAACATCGGAGGCGAGAAGGTTGAGATGATCGAGGCGACGCGGATGGCATCCCCGTGCGTGAAAACGCTGTGCCAAATTCTTCAGCTTCGGCGTTTCCTCGAGCGGCGGACGATAGCGAACGGTGTCGTAATAGATCTCGAACACATGACCGAAAGGGTCCTCGAAGCGAAACGCCCGGCCATGCCCAAGATCGCCGTCGACCCAGCCGATTACCTTGTAGCCACTCGCCTCGATGGCACTTGCCCGCCGCTCCAGCGCCTGCGGGGAACTCGCTCGATAGGCAATATGGCCGACACCCGTCGTCGTGTGGCGGGTCAGTTTCAGCGTGTGAAACTCGTAGTCATCCCAAGCCCGCAGATAGGCCGAGTTTTCGTCCCTGTCGGTCACGGTCAGACCGTAGACGTTCACAAAGAAATCGAGACTTTCCTCGAACCTGTCCGAATACATCTCGACATGCGCCAGATGCGCGATATCAAAGCACTGCTCCATTTTTCTCCTCCCGTCGGCCTGTCAAAGTTCATCGACCGTTCGCGGGAAGACGGACTGAAAGCCTTCTGCATATTGTGCTGCCCGACCGCCCGACTGGCCGCCGGAATTACGTTGGAAGTGATTGGCGCGGTTCTGGGCGACGCGGGTGTAGAATTCCCACAGATGTTCCTGGCCCTCCATGCATTCTATCGCCGCCCGCTTCTTTTCCCAGACAGAGGTGATATCGAGAAATACATCCGGTTTCCAGCCCATCTGTTCGGTCTGATGCGGCTCGAAGAGGTAGAGTTGCGGCGCACCAAGAACTTTTTCGCCGGGATTATGGCCCCATGCCTGGGCGATCATTCGGGTTTCCAGTGCAACCTGCGTCGCGTACATATGGTCGGTATTATAGGGATCGTATTGCGAATGGCTGAGCATGAAGGAAGGCTGCACATGCCTGATCACATCGACCAGACGATACTTGTCCTCGTCCGTTAGTCGAAGCGGGTAATCCCCGAGATCGAAACTGATGATGTCATGAACGCCGAGCGCTCTGGCTGCTTGCTCGGCTTCTGTTCGACGCGCGGATTTAACCCTGTCCAAGGTCATTCCAGGCTGTTTCCAGAGCTTGGCGGACTCGCCACGCTCGCCGAATGAAAGGCATACGACAGTAACGTCATATCCCATTTCCGCGTGGAGCGCGATTGCGCCGCCGCAGCGCCAGACGAAATCCGCGGCATGCGCGCTGATGACAAGCGCCGTCTTTTTCTTTGACATGATGATCTCCTTCCTCGTGGCAGAGATTCCAAGCTTCGAAGACCGATTTGCCAATTTGGATTTCCGCTCAAATCCATAAGATATTGCTATAGTCACTGGCTCCGAAAAACAGAAAGCTATAGCTATTTTTTATGACGACCACGCCAATTTGAAATAGGCATTATCCAACATTGGCGTAAGCCTTAGGCCTCGAACTGGCGCCGCTCTCGCGATTGCCATGGAGAAAGTTCGAGTTTGGTGCCGCTCTCAGGAGGAGGGCATCTGTCGGGAGGAAAAATGCTGACCCTTCTATTCGATGGGCTCGCCTATGGGATGCTGCTGTTCGTATTGTCATGCGGACTGGCCGTTACCCTCGGGCTCATGAACTTTATCAATCTCGCCCACGGTGCCTTTGCCATGGCCGGCGGCTATGTCACGGTCATCCTGACCAACCGCTTGGGCGTGCCTTTTCTTTTGTCCCTGCCAGCCGCTTTCCTCGTCACTGCACTTGTGGGCGGGCTCTTGGAAAAGACGCTCTATTGCCGCCTTTACGACAAGAGCCATCTCGACCAGGTGCTGTTTTCGATCGGCATTGTATTTGTCGCCGTAGCCGGGATCGACTACGTCATGGGATCGCAGCAGCAGATCCTCAGACTGCCGGAATACCTGCACGGCCGCCTGACGATTTTCGGTGTCGGCGTCGGTGTTTATCGCGCCTTTCTGATCGTCGTCTGCGGCATTCTTGCTGTGGCACTTCAGCTTGTTCTTGCCCGCACGCGTTTTGGCAGCCGACTGCGGGCATCGGTTGATGACCGGCGCGTCGCCCGTGGAGTTGGCATCCGGGTCAACACGATCTTTGCTGTGACCTTCGCCGTTGGTTCCGGCCTTGCCGGCCTAGGCGGCGCGCTCGGTGCTGAGATCTTGGGCCTCGACCCGACCTTTCCGTTGAAGTTCATGGTCTATTTCCTGATCGTTGTGTCCGTAGGCGGCACATCCAGCATGACCGGCCCCCTTGTCGCCTCGATCCTTCTCGGCGTCGCCGACGTGCTCGGCAAATATTATGTCCCGTCGCTTGGCGGCTTCATCATCTATATCGTCCTCGTCGCGGTGCTGGTCGTGCGCCCGCAGGGCCTTTTCGCGAGGGCGAACTGATGCCGCACAGTAAAACAGAAGCCCCCGTCATTCCCGCTAACATCGATGCCGGCATGCGGCGCAAAACTCGCTGGTCGCCGCTCGAGATCATCTTCTGGGTTTGTGCCGTGGCCGCATGGTTCTTCGCTCCAGATGAACATCTGATCCTGACCGAAATCGTCGGCTTTGCTGTCCTTGCACTGTCGATCGACCTCGTACTCGGCTATGCCGGTATCGTCACGCTCGGCCAGGCTGCAATGTTTGGCGTTGGCGCTTATGCGAGCGGACTGTTTTCGATCTATGTCACTGCCGAACCGTTGACCGGACTCCTGATCGCAGCACTTGCTGGCGCGGCAGTCGCTTTACCGACAAGCCTGCTCCTTTTGCGCGGGGCGGATCTGACGCGGCTGATGGTCACGCTCGGCGTCGCCGCGGTCCTGCATGAGATCGCCAACCAGGCGAGTTGGCTGACCGGCGGCGCTGATGGGCTTCAAGGGATCACGATCGAACCCTTGTTTGGACGTTTCGAGTTCGATTTTTATGGTCATACCGGCTACGCCTACAGTCTCGCCGTCCTTTTCGTTCTGTTTGTCATCGCCCGCTTCATCGTCGCCTCTCCGTTTGGCTATTCCCTGAGAGCGATCCGCGACAATCCCTTGCGCGCATCTGCAATTGGGGTTCCCGTCAAGACGCGCCTGATTGCCGTCTATACACTCTCCGGTGCATATGCCGGCATCGCCGGCGCGCTTTTCACCCAGACCCAGCAGTTTATCTCACTTGATGTCCTATCGTTTCAGAAATCTGCCGATGGCCTGATGGTGCTCGTGATCGGCGGGACCGGCTATCTGTATGGCGGGATCGTTGGTGCCCTGGTCTACAAACTCATCCAGGACACGCTATCGTCGCTCACGCCGCAATACTGGCAGTTCTGGCTCGGACTTCTGCTGATCGCCTTTGTCATCATCGGACGCGATCGTCCACGCCAAACCGTGGAAATGCTCACCGCCTGGCTGACGTCCAGAAAACGTACCGTCGCACAGTCCCGAAACCTCAATAGCGAAGGCAAGGCGTCATGACGGCTGTCGCACTGGAAACCCGAAATCTCAACAAAACCTTCGGTGCGTTGAAGGCGACCACCGATGTCAGCTTCCGTCTCGCCAAGGGCGCACGCCATGCACTAATCGGCCCGAACGGTGCCGGCAAGACGACCTTCATCAACCTTCTAACCGGTGTCATCCGCCCTTCGAGTGGTGATGTGCTTCTTGACGGCGAGAGCGTGACGGGGCTGAACCGCGAACGCCGCGTTCATCGGGGGCTCGTGCGCACCTTCCAGATCAACCAGCTTTTTGCGGGCCTCACTGTCGTGGAAAGCCTGATGCTGGTGATCAATGAACGCGAAGGGCGCGGCTGGAACTGCTTACGATTCGCGGCGAAGTTTGCCGGGCTCGAAACGGAAGTCGCACAACTGCTGAAAGACTTCGGACTCGACACGGTTTTCGACCAAAAATGCTCCTCTCTTCCCTACGGTAAGCAGCGACTCTTGGAGATTGCACTAGCCGTCGCCTGCAAGCCGAAGGTTCTGCTGCTCGACGAACCGGCAGCCGGCGTTCCCGAGGCCGATCGCAAGGAGGTGATGGCGCGGATTGCCGCCCTTCCCAACGAGGTCTCCATTCTGTTGATCGAGCACGACATGGATCTCGTCTTCAATTTTGCCAAACGCATCTCGGTTCTCGTGGCCGGTGCGCTCTTTGCGGAGGGTTCCGTCGAGGAAATCTCGAAAGACCAGCGGGTCAAGCAAGTCTATCTTGGAGGCGCAGAGCATGGGTGAACTGCTCAGCATAACGTCGCTTTCGGCCGGATACGGCAAGGCGACCGTCATCCACGGCATCGATCTTGCGCTCGAACGTGGCAAGGCCCTGGCCCTGCTTGGGCGCAATGGCGTCGGCAAGACGACACTGCTCAACACCATGGTGGGCCTGACCCGTCACCATGGCGGAGTGATCACGCTCGACGGCCTTGATGTGACGAAGATGACACCGGAGCGCCGCGTCGAGGCGGGTATCGGCTGGGTGCCGCAGGAACGCGGCATCTTCCGCTCGCTGACCGTCGAGGAGAACATCACGGCGGTCGCGCGGCCGGGGAAATGGACGCTTGCTTCCATGTATGCGCTCTTTCCCCGGCTGGAGGAACGGCGCTCGAATTTCGGCAATCAGCTCTCAGGAGGCGAGCAGCAGATGCTGTCTATCGCCCGCGCATTGGTCCTTAATCCGAAAGTGCTTCTGCTTGATGAGCCAACCGAAGGATTGGCGCCGATCATCGTAGAGGAACTTCTTGCTGCGATCAGGAAGATCGTTTGCGACGAAGGAATGGCGGCAATCATCGTAGAGCAGCATGCCCAGCAGATCCTCTCCATCACGGACGAGGCGATCATTCTTGACCGGGGCAGCGTCGCTCATGCCTGCCAAAGCTCGACGCTTGCGGCCGATCACCAGACTTTAGGTCGGTTTCTGGGGGTCGGCGCGCAAGTTTAAAAACCACAGGACAATGAAAACCAAAACACAGGAGGAGAGAATGAAACGACTGAACAAATTCCTGACAGGCGCGATGGCCGCGGTTGCGCTGATGGCGGGGGGAGCCTCCACGCTACACGCGGAAGACAGTGTCAAGGTCGGTGTGGTCATCCCGCTGACTGGTGGTTTCCAATCAAACGGCCGCCAGATCAACGCAGCGCTGAAGGCCTATGTGGCGACCCATGGTGAGACTGCCGGCGGAAAGAAAGTCGAATTCATCGTCAAGGACGATGGCAGCGTCCCGGATAACGCGCTGCGAATCTCACAGGAGCTTGTCGCCAATGACAAGGTTTCGATCCTGACCGGTTTCGGCAATACGCCGACCGCACTTTCCGTGGCGCAATTGTCCAAGCGCGCAAAGGTCCCGCAGATCATCATGGTAGCAGCGACCTCTTCGATCATGAAGGCCTCGCCATATATCCTGCGCACCTCCTGGACCATCCCTCAGGTCGCCAGCGTGATCGGCAAATGGGCGCCGGAGAACGGCGCCAAGAAATTCGTCAGCGTGGTCTCCGACTACGGTCCGGGGAAGGATGCGGAGGAATGGTTCACGAAAGCGATCGAGGCCAATGGCGGCACGGTCGTATCCAAACTCAAGGTGCCGCTGGCCAACCCGGATTTTGCCCCCTTTTTGCAGCGCGCGGCCGATGAGAAGCCTGAGGCGTTGTTCGTCTTCGTGCCGACCGGCGCAGGCGCTGCCTTCATGAAGCAGTTCGTCGAGCGTGGTCTCGACAAGTCCGGCATCAAGGTCATCGCCATGGCCGACGTCACCGATGACGACATCCTCGACAGCATGGGCGATCCTGTGATCGGTGTCATCACAGGCGGACCTTACTCGACCAACCACGATTCTCCTCAGAACAAGGCCTTCGTTGAAGCCTTCAAGAAGAGCAATGACGGGATGCGCCCTAACATGGTGGCTGCCGCTGCCTGGGATTCGCTGGATCTTATCTACAAGACACTCGACAAGACCAAGGGCGATACCAGCGGCGATAAGTTTGTCGATGCGGCCAAGGGCATGCAACTCGACAGCCCACGCGGGCCAATTTCGATCGACCCTGACACCCGCGACATCGTACAGAACATCTACATGCGCAAGGTCGAGCGCGTGGAAGGTACGCTCTACAACACTGAGTTCAAGACCTTTGAAAAAGTGAAGGACCCGGCGCAGTGAGCGCCTGATCCCCTACACAAAAGGGGGCGCGACATCATGCGCCCCCGCGCAGGACATGAGATTGGGTTGGTGCGCGCGGGTCGGGAGAGATCATGTTGAAAATTGCGACTTTGGGCTTCGGTGAAGCGGCTCAGGCCTTCGTCTCCGGCTGGCGAAGCGAAATCGATGCAAAAAAACTGGGCCTGGTTTCGACCTTCGATATCAAGATCGAGGACAAAACGCAGCATAATGTGCTCATCGATGCCTGCGCAAAGCTCGACGTCACCTGCGCTCCGACGCGGGCCGCCGCCTTCAAAGGCAGTTCGGCGGTCTTCAGCCTCGTCACGGCCGACTGCGCTTTGGAAGCGGCAGAAGCCGCTCTGCCCTTTCTCGAAGGCGACAGCCTTTATCTCGACTGTAATTCCTGCTCCCCTGCGACCAAGTCAGCCGCCGCCGCGCTGATCGAAGGCGCGGGCGCCCGATATGTCGACGTCGCTGTCATGTCTCCGGTCCATCCCGGCCGACATCGCACGCCGCTCCTGCTTTCGGGCGAAAATGCACCGAGTGCCTTGGCTTTACTGGGCGATCTCGGCATGAATGCCCGGATTGCCGGCGAGAACGTCGGCGAGGCATCTTCGATCAAAATGCTTCGGTCGGTTATGATCAAGGGCCTTGAGGCGCTAACCGCAGAATGCATGCTGGCCGCCCGGCGCGCCGGCGTCGAGCAACAAGTGCTCGCCTCGCTTCAGGCGTCCGACCCCGGCATAGACTGGACCGCTCGTTCCGCATACAATCTGGAGAGAATGCTGGTCCATGGAAAACGGCGCGCCGCTGAGATGCGCGAGGTTGCGATGACATTGAGCGAATTGAACCTACCCAATCGCATGGCCCTTGCCACCGTGGACTGGCAGAGCCAACTTGGCGAACTCGATGCCGAAATCACCGACGCCAGCCTGACCGGACGGGCAGATGCAATATTGAAATCCCTCCCGACGTGACCCTGATTCAGACCGCATCGAACGTTCAACACAATCTTCGACATCTGCGGGTCTTCCTCGCGGTTGCCGACACTAATTCGGTAACCCGGGCGGCGGCGCTTTGCTATCTGTCGCAACCCGCAGTCACCCAGGCACTTTCGAAGATCGAGCGCATTTTGAAGACGCCCCTATTCGAGCGCACGGCGCAGGGCCTTTTTCCCAACGCCGAAGGCCAGGTTCTGGAGCGGCGCGTGCGGCGCGCCTTCGATTTTCTCGATCCGGCCCTCGCCGAACTCAGCCCACGCCTGAAACTTATCGCAACCACATCCCAGCTTGAAGCGCTGATCGCGGTCAAGGAAGCCGGCAACTTTACGCTGGCGGCCCATAGGCTCGGTCTGGCACAGCCCACCGTCCATCGCGCCGTAACACAATTGGAGGCAGAGGCCGCCAAGCCACTGTTCGAGCGGACATCTTACGGTATCATAGCCACGAAACAAGCTGTCAGCATTGCCGAGGCAGCAAGGCTCGCCTTTACCGAACTTATACAGGCGGAAGTCGATCTGGCGGAAACGCGGTCGGAAGAGGTTGGCAAGATCGTTGTTGGTGCGCTACCGTTGTCGCGTTCGTATTTACTGCCAAGAGCCATCGCCGAATTTCGCAATTGGCGCAGAAAGATCACAATTCAAATAGTCGACGGACCTTATGCCGAACTCCTAGCCGGCCTGCGTCGAGGTGAGATCGATTTCCTGATTGGCGCCCTTCGCGACCCACTTCCGATCGCCGACGTTAAGCAAACATTTCTCTTCAGCGACACAATTGTGATCGTTGCCGGGAAATCTCATCCGATACTAAAAGATATGCCCGTGCGAGCTGATAGGCTCGTGGAATATCCCTGGATCGTCAGCCTACCCGGTACGCCCATTCGTACACAGTTCGATCGCATGTTCGAACGGTGGAACTGTCGTCCGGACAGCATCGTGGAATCGGCTTCGCTTATCCTAATGCGGGAACTGCTGCTGACAACCGATCATCTCGGATGCATCTCATACCGCCAAGCTCAAGCAGAACTGTCGCGCGGCCTCATTTCATCCATATCGCTGGATCTCGAGCAAACGGCTCGCCCGATAGGTCTCACCACTCGAGCCAACTGGGTGCCCACCGCGCCTCAACGCCAATTTCTTGAGATTGTAGACAAGTATTCCAAAGCCGATATGGAATAGGGGACACCCAAGCCAACCCGTTCTTACTGCTTCGGCACTCCCGCACGATCGATCACCGACGACCACTTCGCGATATCATCTGCCAGCCGCTTCCCGATTTCCTGCGGTTCGCTCGAACGTGCCTCAACGCCTAAGTCTGCAAAGCGTTTTTTTATCCCTTCGTCCGCAAGTACCTCCTTAAGGGCGCCATTGAGGACCTCCAATGCCTCTCGCGGCGTGCCCTTGGGCGCAAAAACAGCATTCCACGAAGTGACTTCAAAGCCTGTAACACCTGCCTCCGCAACCGTCGGAACATCTCCCGTAAGACTTGATCGTTGAGCCCCGGAAGAAGCAATCGCAATAGCATTGTTCTGTTGCAACGCGGCCTTTAACGCCGATGGACTGTCAATGATCATGTCGAGTTCGCCTCCCAACAATGCGACTTGGAGGTCAGGAGTGGCCTTGTAAGGAACGATTGTGAAATCTATCCCCGCGGATGATTTGAATAGCTCAGCCGCGAGGTTCTGGCTGCTGCCTGTGTTGATCGTCCCAACGTTCAACGCTCCCGGATCTGCCTTTGCGGCATCCAGAACATCCTTCAGCGAGTTGAACTTGCTACCCGCCTTGGTGACGAAAACGAAATCGAAGTAAGCAAGGCTGGAAACCGGTACGAACTCGGCAACTGGATCGAATGGTAACTTTTTAAACAGCGGCACGCTGATCGCCGTTCCGTTCGAAAAAAGGGCAAGCGTGTAGCCATCCGGCTCAGCATTGAGAACGGCACGTGCCGCGGACGCTCCACCAGCTCCGGGCTGGTTCATGATTATGATCTGACGTCCAAGCTTTTTGCCGAGTGCATCCGACACGATGCGCGCAGTTATGTCGGCGATCCCTCCAGGACCAAAAGGCAGAACGAGAGTAATGTCTCGCTCCGGGTAACTCTGCGCCTCAGCAAAGTTGGGAAACACACCTGCCAACGCAAATGCTCCAACAGCCATGGTGAACCTCGTAGCTTTACAAAAACCACCAGCAATCTTGTGAACGAATAGCCTCATGTCTTCTCCTCCCATTTAAGCCGCAGGGCAGCTTGGTTTTATGATCTGGATAGCGCTCACCGCCGAGGCTCCTCTTCCATCGGTGATAAGCGGTTGTGATCGTCAATCCATCGGTGCAGGAAATACTAACCCGTCGAAAAGCTTGCGCGCCGTTCGCACGGTGCCAGCCGCGTTGATCTGTCCGTCAGCATCGATGTCGAGAAATACCTCCATGGCGCCGGTGGGATGCTCGATCAGGTACCGGCCGTCGTCTGGCGTCGTAACGAGTTCCGCAGCCGGACTCTTTGGAAGCCGCGTTGCAGTGGCGACGGTCACGGCCGCCAGAACGCCAACCGACGCATGGACGCGATGGGGAATGAAGCTGCGGGTGGAGATTGCTCCACCATCGGAGGCTTTTGAGACCAAAGTCATCTTTGGAACCGAAGCAGCTGTGACGTCCCCGAGGTTCATCATAGGCCCGGCTTTCAATCGGATCGTTTCGATACGCTGCTTCAGTTGCGCATCGGCTTCAATTTGCTCACGCGTCTCCGAGCCGCTCAGGCCGAAATCGGAGGCGCGCATCACGACGCATGGCATGCCGTTGTCTATGAGGGTTGCAGAGATGCCATCAATAACATCGACTTCATTGCCGGTGGGCAGCAATGATCCACACATCGATCCAGCAATGTTCTCGAATAATAGCGGCACAGCCGCGTGGCGGCCCGGTACGCCGGCGATTTCGGTTTCGCCTCGATAGTCGACGCGCTGACCAGGAGTAGCGACCTTCGCCACAGCCACCTCACCTGAGTTGACCATGTGGATGCGGACTTCGGTGACCCCGTCTGTTGCCGTGACAAGCCCGCGTTCGATCGCCGCGGGGCCGACCCCCGCCAGGATGTTCCCGCATCCTTGCGCATCGCTCACCAGAGCCTGGTCGACAAAAACCTGCAGAAAGAGGTAGTCGACATCCGCATCATCGCGCGTCGAAGGTGAAAGGATTGCGACCTTCGACGTGAGTGGATCGGCGCCGCCGATGCCATCGATCTGGCGTGGGTCCGGCGATCCCATGATGGCGAGCAGCAATGCATCGCGCGCGCGCGGCTCACCGGGTATATGTTCCCCGAGGAAATAGGCGCCTTTGGATGTGCCGCCGCGCATCCAAAGGCACGGAATACCTTCTTCAAACATATTTGAGACCCTTCTGCTCAAGCACCGGGCGCATATTGTAGATATCCAGGCCGAGTTCTCCGGCAGCAAGCTTGGTGCGCTTGGCGTCTTCGTTCGCAAGCCGCTTTTCCGCAGCCGCGAGTACGGTTGACGCCTCGATGCGCTTGACAACGCATACGCCGTCATCATCGGCGACGATAACGTCCCCGGCCTCTATATGTGCACCGGCACAGACAATCGGCACGTTGACGGAGCCCAACGTCTCCTTCACCGTCCCCTGCGCGGAGATTGCCTTGGACCAAACCGGAAAACCCATTGCCGTCAGGTCGCGGATATCACGTACGCCCGCGTCGATGACCAGGCCCTTGCAGCCGCGGGCCATTGCCGAGGTCGCCAGAAGATCGCCGAAATAACCGTTGTCGCAGGGGGAGGTTGGCGCCAACACAAGGATGTCCCCGTCCTTCAACTGTTCAATTGCAACATGCAGCATCCAGTTGTCGCCAGGAGGCGAGGAAATGGTGACCGCCGACCCAGCGACCTGACCACCGGCATAGATCGGGCGCATGTAGCTCGCCAACATTCCCTTCCGGCCCTGTGCCTCATGCACGGTCGCGACACCAGCCGCGCCAAGACGCTTGATGATGTCTGCTTCGACCCGCTCGATATTTTGAACAACGATACCCATTTCTATAAGTCCTTTTATCTATGAGAAAGTCTGCGTGAGGTTCACGCGGCAACAACGCCTTGAACGCGTCTTAAGCGAGCATTGCCAACCGTCTCTGCCAGCATCTTTTCATCGAGCTTGCCTTCCCATTTGGCGATGACGATCGATGCCAGGGAATTGCCGATGAGGTTCACGAAAGTCAGCCCTTCGGCCAGAATGCGGTGAATGCCGAGGATGAGAGCGATGCTCGCGACAGGGATGGCGCCGGTCGTATTGAGCGTGGCCGCGAGAACGACGAATGCCGCACCCGCAACGCCCGCAGCCCCCTTCGATGTCAGGAGAAGTACGCCGATCAGGCTCAGTTCATGCCAGATGGTGAGAGGCGTGTTCGTTGCCTGGGCAAGAAAGACTGCGACCGTCGTGAGATAAAGGCATGTCCCGTCCAGATTGAACGAATAGCCTGCCGGAATGACAAACCCGACGACGGATTCCTCGCAACCAGCCTCGCCCATCTTTTGGATGAGCCGCGGCAGCACCGTCTCGGTCGACGTGGTGGCCGCAACAATGATGATTTCATCCCACAGATAGCTGAACAGTCGGAACAGGCTGACCCCGCACCAGTGGGCAATCGTGCCGAAAACAATTGCGGTAAAAAGCGCGCAGACCGCAAAAAACTCGATGATCAATGAACCCAGCGACCAGAGAGACGACGTACCGAACTGACCGATAGTGAATGCGATGGCTCCAAACGCGCCAAGCGGCGCGAAATACATGATGTAGCCGATGATCTTGAAAAAGCCCTGCGACGCGCTTTCGATCACATGAAAGACCGGCCGGCCGCGCTCACCGATCGAAGCCAGGGCGATGCCGAACAGGACCGAAATGAACAGGACCTGGAGGACGTGCCCTTCGGTGAAAGCGCTAACGAAACTGTCAGGTATGATACCCATGAAATAGGCGGTCATCGACTGATCATGCGCCGTTGCGACATAGGATTTGATCGATGACGCATCAAGCGTCGTCGGATCGATGTTCATGGCTGCACCGGGCTTCCATAGATTGACGGCAACAAGGCCGAAAACCAGGGCAAGTGTGGTAATGACTTCAAAATAGAAGATCGACTTCAAAGCAACCCGGCCAACGCTCTTCATGTCGTTCATGCCGGCGATGCCGTGAACAACGGTGACGAAGATGATCGGCCCGATCATCATTCGGATCATCTTGATGAAAGCATCGCCGAACGGCTTCATCGCAATCGCTATTTCCGGTGCGAAATTGCCGAGCAGGATGCCGATCACCGTGCCGGCGAGAACCTGAAACCAGAGCTGCCCTAAAATGCCAAACCGGCTGCTTTCGCCGACCTTGCCCGGCCTTGTCGGCACAGGACTGCTTATTCCTGAATAAGTCACGCGATATTCTCCTCCCGAAGCCTCGGCTCCAACCCCGACAGGGTCTCGGATTGCGGTCCCGGCACATAATTGGCGCTATGCCACTCCCCGGACATCAAGCACGCGCTTGTGCTCGCTCGATATCCGAACTCCATGGAGATGAAGGGAAAGCAACCCGGCCCGCTCCCGCGATCCCGTTGCAAGGCCAGACACAGAGGTCACCTTTCCCGTTGGGCTTTGTAGAAGACCTCCTCTTCAACCTCCGACCCAAATTAAGGGACAAAGCGCCTGAAAAGGCAAAATGGATTTGCGCACGACCCATAAGTTCTGGTTAAGTATCGATATGACCTTGCAGCGTGAGATCAACTTTCGTCACTTCGAAGCCGTCGCGATTGCCGGCCGTTTAGGCAGCATTAGCAGCGCCGCAAACGCGATGAACCTATCGCAGCCGGCCGTGACCCAGGCAGTGGCCAAGGTGGAAGCTCAGCTTGGGCATATTCTTCTTGAACGACAGCCCGGCGGTGTGGTCCTGACCCAGGCGGGTCATCTCATGACGCAGCGAATAGAGCGGGCACTCGCCTACATTATCAGAGGCGGACAGGGAGTTCGTCGCTCAGCCCGCCTGCCTGCATTGCCGAATATCGAACGTCGCATCACGTTCGGACAGTTGCGCGCACTCACCGCTGTCGATCAGGCAGGCAGCTTTGCGTTGGCTTCAAAGATGACCGCACTTTCAGAGCCTGCCTTGCATCGATCGTCTCGAGAGCTCGAGCAGCTTCTTGGTGTATTGCTCCTCACTCGACATGGGCGGACAGTTCAGCCAACCCACGCGGCCTCACATCTCCTACGCTTTGCACGCTTGGCGCTTGCCGAAATTGAAGCCGGTTTCGATGAGCTGGCGGCGCTTCATCGTGATGGTGCCGGCCGACTGACGATTGGCACATTACCCATGGCGCAGACAATCTTGCTCCCACGGGCTCTCGCTCGTTTCTCCAGTGCCAATCCAGCTGCCAGTATCACCGTCGTTGAAGGGCCGTACGCAGACCTGCTCGTCAATCTTCGCAATGGCCAAATGGATGTGCTGATTGGTGCCGTTCGTGATCCCTCACCCGTGAAGGACGTGGTGCAAGAGGAATTGTTTGACGATGACTTGGTCATCGTCGCACGCAAGAAACACCCTCTGGCCCGGCGCAAAGAGGTCGACTTTACAAGCCTGAGAGATTTCCCGTGGATCACTGCATCCAGCGGGGCGCCAATGCGCTTGAAATGGGAATCGATATTCACGGAGCATGGTATTGACCCGCCGCCGATGCGGATCGAAAGCAATTCGGTCACGATCAGTCGCGGCTTGATGCTCAACGATGACTGGCTAACGTTGATGTCGCGAGACCAGTTCGTTGTTGAAAGGCTTGCCGGCCTTCTCGTCGAAATCCCCAGCGCTTTCTCTTCACAGCGGAAGATTGGCCTGACGTTCCGCAGCGACTGGCAACCGACCCGTCTACAAGCCGCATTCGTAGCAGAATTCCGCCGAGCTTGTGTTGACTGGACTTCAGAAAAACGAATGGAGAGTAACTCATTCCGATACGGCTGATATCGGCTTGCCAGCTATAACGCAATGAGCCGGGAGGAGAACCGCTCACCAAGTCTGATCACGTTCCAAACTCCTTCCGCTTGTCATGGATGCGGCCGCAGCTTCGCGCTTTCAGGACGCTTAAAAATACAGGAGGAACCCGGACGTCATGATTATCGATTGCCACGGCCACTACACAACTGCACCCGCCGCTCATTCTCAATGGCGCGGTCGTCAGGAAGACGCGATCAAAAGCGGTGGCGATATCAATCCAGCTTATCCCGAAATTTCCGACGACGAGATCCGCGAGACGATCGAGGCTAACCAGTTGCGGCTCTTGCGCGAGCGCGGCGCCGACATGACGATCTTTTCACCACGCGCTTCGGCGATGGCGCCTCACGTCGGCGACCAGCCTGCGGCAAAAGTATGGGCACGGCGTTCCAACGATCTGATCAAGCGCGTTGTCGACCTCTATCCGGAGACATTCGTCGGTGTTTGCCAACTGCCGCAGACACCCGGCATCTCCGTTTCCACCTCGATCGAAGAGCTGGAACGCTGCGTTTCGGAACTGGGATTTGTCGGCTGCAATCTAAACCCCGATCCGTCTGGCGGACGTTTCGATGCACCGCCTCTGACGGACAAGGCCTGGTATCCGTTCTTCGAGAAAATGGTCGAGCTCGATGTCCCGGCGATGATCCATGTCTCCGGGAGTTGCAATTGCGCCATGCATGCCACCGGCGCCTACTATATTGCCGCGGACACGATTGCCTTCATGCAATTCCTAGAGGGTGACTTGTTCAAGGACTTTCCGGATCTGCGCTTCATAATTCCCCACGGCGGTGGCGCTGTCCCCTATCACTGGGGGCGTTATCGCGGACTGGCGGACATGCTGAAACGGCCACCGCTCGACGAGCACGTCATGAAAAACGTGTTCTTCGATACCTGCGTCTATCATCAGCCCGGCATCGACTTGCTGTTCGAGGTCATAGACGTCGACAACATCCTGTTCGGCTCGGAAATGGTGGGCGCTGTCCGCGGAATCGACCCGCAGACCGGCCATTATTTCGATGACACCAAACGCTATGTCGATGCTCTCGATATTTCGGATGCCGACAAGAAAAAGGTGTTCGAACTGAATGCCCGTCGCGTCTATCCGCGTCTCGACGCGCAACTGAAGGTAAGGGGATTGTAATGACCACATTCACGATGGACCCGAACTGGTTATGTTTCGATCCTGATCCCAGCAAACCGCGCTATCGTCCGCCGGCCGGCGCAGTCGACGCGCATTGTCATGTCTTCGGCCCGGGCGACGCTTTTCCATATGCAGATGAGCGTAAATATACGCCTTGCGATGCCGGTAAGGACAAATTATTCGCGTTGCGCGACTATCTAGGTTTCGACCGCAACGTCATCGTACAGGCAACCTGCCATGGCGCAGACAACCGTGCGCTTGTCGATGCACTGCAAGGCTCTAGCGGCAAGGCACGCGGCGTGGCGACCGTACGCGACACAGTTTCCGACGATGAGCTTTCGCAACTGAACGAAGCCGGAGTCCGGGGCGTACGCTTCAATTTCGTCCGCCGCCTCGTAGATCCCAAACCGGACGCCTATTACCGCACCATTATCGACCGCATCGCACCGTTGGGCTGGCATGTCGTCATCTATTTCGAAGCAGCAGACCTTGAGGAAAGATGGAAGTTCTTCACCTCGCTGCCGACGACTGTCGTGGTCGACCACATGGGAAGACCGGACGTCAGCAAGCCTGTCAACGGTCCGGAATTCGGCCGCTTCGTGAAATTGATGGCGGAATACGAAAACGTCGTCAGCAAGGTCAGTTGCCCGGAGCGTCTGTCAAAAACGGGAGCACCAAGCTACGACGACGTCGTTCCCTTCGCCCGTATGCTGGTCGAACGTTTTCCCGATCGCGTGCTCTGGGGCACGGACTGGCCTCATCCCAACATGACCACTCACATGCCGGACGACGGTCACCTGGTTGACATCATCCCGCGCATAGCGCCGACTGCCGAACTTCAGAAAAAGCTTCTCGTCGAGAACCCGATGCGCATCTATTGGAACGACTAACGAACAGCTCGAGCGATCGTCGAGCAATTATGCGTCTCCCATATAGCCGAAAGACTGCCGGATAAGATTTCGTAGTCTTTCCGCATTGGCGGACAGCGAACCGCTCTTACGGGTGATGATGCCGATTTCGCGGGAGACGTTCGGCTCGGTAAGGACCTGGAGCGATAGCGCGGTGTCGGCCGTTGCATCAAAAGCCATGCGAGGAACCACAGCTAACGCGGCTCCTGCCCGCGCCATCGCAATCGCTGTTTGAAGATGTTGTGCCTCGAATTGCCACGACAAGTCGAAAACGGAGCCGGCAAGCGCATCGTCGATGATGAGGCGGTTTCCGGAATGCTGAGAGACACGGATAAGCGGGAAACCCTCCAAGTCACGCCACTTTACCGCCATGGGCTGAGCCAAGGCATGATCAGAAGGAGCTACAAGAACAAAAGGATCTTCGACAAGGACCTCAGCATCAAAGTCCCAACGGTTGGTGGTGATGATGGTAATGCCGAACTCGATGAGACCTTTTGCGAGCAAGTCTGAGATCTCCGCTGCTGACTTGTCGAAGATGTGGACGACAACGTCAGGATTGGCAGCGCTGAAACTCTTCAAAATCTCGGGAAGCCGGCCGGCGGCGAATGTCGGGAGGCAACCGATTGCAATTCGTTCGCGGCGCGCGTTCCCAGATAGCTTCAAGTCGTCGATCGTTGCCGCTAGGACCGCAAGCATCTCCTTGACCTTGGGAAGCAATTCCAGTCCCGCCTGAGTAAGGCTCACCTCCTTGCTACTACGCATGAACAGCTTCTGGCCGACCTCGTCTTCAAGCTTTCGAATACGGTGGCTTATCGCCGTGTGAGACAGATGAAGGTGTTGTGCTGCTTCGCGAAAGCTACCGCGATCGGCGATCGCCACGAACGCCTGAAGGCCGAGAAAATCCATGCGCGAAACAATGCTCATCTTCTTACTCCTGATGAATCTAGATCATCTGATGGTTCATAAAATTCGTTTGTTTCACCGGGAAAAATGCACGATCAATCACAGCATGCAAGGGAGGTGCATATGAATTTAGGGAGAAAAGCGACTCCGTCGCTCAATGAAAACGTATTTGCGGGCGCATTTCTGATCGCATTCGGATGTTTTGCGATCTGGCTCACAAGCGATTTGAGCCAGGGCAACTTGTCGTCGATGGGCGCGGGCTTTTTGCCTCGATACCTTGGAATGGCGATCGGCCTCCTCGGTGCAGTGCTTTTCGCTGCGGGCCTGCGATCCCCCGCGAGCGGCTTTGGCCGTACAAACTGGCGAGGGCTTGCATTGGTCTCACTCTCTGTGGTGTTTTTTGCGCTGACCATTCGCCCATTCGACCTTGGCCTCGTCACAACTCCGGGTCTCGGCCTGCTCATCGCGGGCCCAATGACGGTCCTTATCGCCGGATATGCATCGCCTGAGGCAAATCTTCGCGAACTGCTCATCATCGCATTTTCGCTGACGGCATTCAGCATCCTGCTGTTTGCGGACATCTTGAACCTCCCGCTTCCGGTCTTCCCAAAGATTGTGAACGTCGTGTTGTCAGGGATCCCGTCGAAGTTGGTGCTGAGGGTTACGACTGGTCTTTTGGTCCTTCTCGCCATAACGGCGCACATCTCCTCCTATGTCGTTTCAGCGAAAACGGACGGGACAGCATCGAAAAAAGCGGAGGTGAAGAATGCCTGACCTCTTCGCTAATCTGGCGTTTGGGTTCTCAATCGCCTTCACCCCAGTCAACCTAGGCTTAGCATTCATCGGATGTCTTGTTGGCACCCTGATTGGTGTCTTGCCAGGCGTTGGCCCCATCGCCACGATCGCAATGCTGCTGCCAATTACATTCGGCATCGATCCGACCGGTGCTCTGATCATGCTGGCAGGCATCTACTACGGCGCCCAATACGGCGGATCCACAACAGCAATCCTCGTCAATATTCCAGGTGAAGCCTCATCAGTCGTAACGGCGCTTGATGGGCATCAGATGGCGCGGCAGGGCAGAGCTGGCGTCGCCCTCGGCGTCGCCGCAATCGGATCGTTCTTTGCCGGTACGGTCGCGACAATTGTCATCGCTGCCTTGAGCGGTCCACTCACTGGTATCGCCCTGATGTTCGGCGCTCCGGAATATTTTGCATTGGTTGTGATGGGGCTAATTTTCGCTGTCGTTCTGGCAAGAGGGTCCGTCATCAAGGCTGTCGCCATGATCCTGGTCGGGATCCTGCTTTCGACGGTGGGAACAGACCTTGAGACCGGCGAAGAACGGATGACGTTCGGATTGCCGTTCCTGGCAGACGGCATTGATTTCTCGGTCCTCGCGATGGGATTATTTGGCATATCCGAAGTTCTTAGGAACCTCGACGCGCCAGAAACACGCGATACCGTGAAAAAGGCGATCGGGCGTTTGCTTCCGAACAGGAGCGACGTCAAGGCGTCTACTTGGCCGGTCCTCCGTGGCACCGTGATTGGAGCCATTCTCGGAATCTTGCCAGGAAGCGGTGCGATCCTCGGTCCCTTCGCCTCTTACACATTGGAAAAGAAGATATCCAAGACGCCCGATCGCTTCGGAAATGGTGCCATTGAAGGTGTCGCTGGGCCAGAATCAGCCAACAATGCCGGGGCACAGACATCGTTCATACCGCTTCTGACACTGGGTATCCCCTCTAACGCAGTTATGGCGCTGATGGTCGGTGCGATGACCATTCATGGCATCGTGCCAGGTCCGCAGGTCATGACGAAGAGCCCCGATCTATTCTGGGGAATGATTGCGTCCATGTGGATCGGCAACCTGATGCTGCTTGTAATCAATCTCCCAATGGTTGGGATTTGGGTCAGGCTTTTGACGGTCCCGTACCGGTTGATGTTCCCGGCGATATTGCTGTTTTGCTGTATTGGTATTTACACAATCAATTCAATGCCGACCGACGTGCTTTTCATCGGCTTCTTCGGCCTGCTCGGATACGCATTGACGCGGCTCGGGTTCGAACCCGCCCCGCTGCTTCTCGGCTTTGTACTGGGAGATCTTATCGAAGAGAACTTCCGACGGGCGCTGCTGATCTCCCATGGTTCACTGGCTACGCTAGTAGAAAGCCCGATCAGCATCTCATTACTTTTGCTCGCAGCAGTGACACTCGTTCTCGCACTTTTACCGAGCATTCGGCGCGGGCGCGATGAGGTTTTTGCGGAAGATTAACAACACGCATCTTTGGAGGATAGTGCACATGAACCAAGATATCGGGATTACCAGGCGCACCATGCTGATCGGAACGGCTGCGGCGGCCGTGTCCGCTTTGCCGGGCTTTGCCGCTCGGGCGCAGACATACCCGGACCAGAACATCACGATGATCGTCCCGTTTACCCCAGGGGGTTCGACCGATATTCTCGCACGTCTGCTTGGGCAGAAACTGGAAACCGCTCTAAAACAGCCCGTCATCGTTGAGTCACGGCCCGGAGCAGGTGGAACGGTCGGGGTGGCGGCCGTGGCGAGAGCACAGCCTGATGGATATACCTTGGTTATGGGGCACATTGGCACGCTTGCCGTCGCTCCTGCTCTTTATCCGAAGCTATCCTATGACCCATTAAAGAGCCTCGAGCATGTCAGCGGCATCGCGAAGGTTCACAATATGCTCGTCGTCAACTCTGATGTACCGGTAAACACTCTTGCCGAACTCATCGAATATGCGAAGCAAAATCCTGGCAAGTTGAACTACGCGTCCGGCGGCAATGGCAGTGCAGCGCATATCGCGATGGTCGCACTTAATGAGCAGGCTGGCGTTAAGATGACCCACGTTCCGTATAAGGGAACGGCGCCGGCTGTAACGGATCTTCTGGGCGGCAGGGTCCAGCTGACCTTCACCGGCGCACCAAACCTCCTCCAGCATGTCGAGGCGGGGAAGCTTAAAGCTCTTGCGGTTTCGGGTGAAACGCGTCTTCGCTCTGCACCAACGATACCAACCGTCGCGGAGACCTTCTCAGGCTTTGAGGCGTCGCAGTGGTATGGCATCTCGGCACCCGCCGGAACTCCCAAAGAAATCATCGAGACGTTGAACAACGAGATCGTGAAAGGCATGGCAGACAGTCAAATCCGCGATCGCCTTTCGGTCGAGGGTGCAGATGTTTGGACGAACAGTCCGTCCCACTACAGTCAGCACATTGCCACCGAAATCGACCGATGGGGAGCGCTGGTCAACAAAGCCGGTATCCGCCTCGATTGATCGAAAAAATTCGGCCCCGCTTGTGGCGGGGCTAATTAAATTCCAAGCCTCCACTGTGAAGATCTTGAGAGAATCGACCCCCGTCAACCTCGCTGTTCCAAAATCGTGCCGTGAGGATTGGCGTAGAGACTATGATGAGTTCCGGCCACACAGCGCTATCGGTAACAAGGTGCCGATTTTGCTCATGAACAGCTCATCGCTCCCCCCCCCCCCCGCCAACATGAGCCTTAACCCCGGAAAATTCCAGCTCCCGCTGGCCCTAAATCGGGGAGCACCTCAATAACCGCGCGAGCGAACTCAAAAACCGGATAAAACTTGGGAGGGGGGTCAGACTCCCTTGATAAAGGGGGCAAGGGCGCGGCTGGGCAACTGCAGATCCGCCCAAAGAGTACTTGCCAGCTGCGGCGAAGCTTCCCTTCCGTCGGGTACAAAACGGCCTGATAGCGTTCCAGGAAGAAGTTATTAATCGGAAGCCGACCGTCGCTGGTGTGGCGGATCCGGTACTCACACTAGTCCAAGCTATCCTCGTGCTGCACCTTTGCGGAGCATCTGGCCGAATAGGCTTACGCTCCGCCGGATTCGGCCGTCGCCTGTCTAGCTGCTTCGATCAGCCGGGAGAAATGCCGTTCGGTCTCGGCGGTGGCCACGAAGGATACGGTGGTGACGACACAACAGAGTTCGCCCTGGGCGTCGAAAACCGGCGCGGCCTTGCCCGTCAGGGCGGAGAACAGATGTTCATTGAGTTCCGCGCCACCCGCTTCGCGGATGGTTTCAAGAATGCCGGCATCGGGACGGGAGCCGCGAAAGGCGGCCGGTTGCAGCCTGCGCACGGCGGCTATCCTGTCCGGTGGCAGGTAGGCCTGAAAAACCAGCCCGCAGGCGCTGTTGTCCAGCGGCAGAACATCGCCGAGCGCCACGGTGCTGATGGAAAAGCTGGCGCTTCTCGCCCATCGCACCACGGTCGGGCCGCGTTCGGTCCAGATCGCCACGCCGCAGCTGGCGCCGATCCTGGAAGCAAGCGCATTCATCTGGCGGCCGGCGGTTTCGACGGGATTGATTCGCCTGAGCGCGCTGATGCCTATTCCGAGCGCCGCGGGTCCGAGATCGTAACTGCCGCTTGCGGGGTCCTGTATCACCAGCCCCTCCCGCACGAGGCTTTGCATGTAGCGATGCGCGGTGGAGCGGCCGGTGCCGGCGCGTTTGGCCAGTTCGCCAAGTGCCAGCGCCCTGTCCGATCTGGCGAGAAGATTGAGGAAACGCGCCGCGATCGACACCGACTGAATGAGGGCCGAGCGCTTTTCGCCCTCGTTTTCCGGCAGATTGTCCGAATCGTCATCCATGGCGTTCAAGCCCGTTCCCCCCGTTTTGTTGAGCATGCCTAACGCATCGGACCGGAAATCGGAATCGATTTCTGCGGACGGAACCATGCTGTTCCCTTTCGAAACGCTGCGGGTGCGCAAGCGGCGGTCGGTAAACTTTGTTGTAAATATGGCACATCCCGTTACGGAAGCCTTTTTGTCCGCAATACAGAACGCATTCTCTATTGCGAAACGGATAACGCTTCCGTTACTTGAATATGACTTTAATACTCATGTTTATTAGGGGTGTGTGATGGGGTTTAGCTCTAACGGTCGTTTGATGAGCGGGGTCAGCGCTCTGACGCTGGCGACATTGTTTGTGACGCCGGTTCTCGGTCAGGATCAGCAGGCGGCGACGGCGGGCACCACCGTCTTGAAGCCGATCGTCGTGACCGGTGAAAAAGTGGCGCGCGACATGAAGAACACGGCGTCGTCCGTTTCGGTCATATCCGGGGATAAAATCAAGAAGGAAAAGACCGGCGACCCGACCGTCTCGGAAGCGATCAAGGATATTCCGAACGTCGTTTACACCGACAATGTCAGCGCCCCGATCATTCGCGGTCTGGATACGCAAGGTCCGAATACGGGCGCGACGGCATTTTTTGCCGGCACCGTGCCACGCGCCACGATCAATGTAGACGGCCATTATCTCGGTTATAACGAATTCATCTATGGTGCCACCTCCATCTGGGATGTCGAAAGCATCGAAGTTTTCCGTGGCCCACAGACCACCTCGCAGGGTGCCAACGCCATTGCCGGCGCGATCATCGTCAACACGAAGGATCCGACATTCACGCCGGAAGCCTCCTATCAGGCGGAAATCGGGAATTACCACCAGAAGCGGGCTTCATTTGCGCTTTCGGGCCCGCTTGTCGAGGATCAGCTGGCGGCGCGTTTGGCGGTTGATTATTCCGGCCGCGACACCTTCATCGATTACATAAATTCCGCATTCGCCCATGAGGGAACGGATCAGGACTTCAAGGAATTTAACGCGCGTTTCAAGCTTCTGTGGGAACCGCCGGAGATTCCCGGGCTGACGACCAAACTGACCTATTCTTATAATGCCGCCAACCGGCCGAGCCAGGAAGCGGCGTCGCGTCCTTTCGAGGATCTCAATCACGTCACCACCACCATGCCAAGCTGGAGCCAGAACACCCACACCGGTATTCTCGACATCAATTACGATTTCGAGAACGGCGTGAAACTGTTCAACCAGACGCAGTTCTCGGCTTCCGATGCCAGACGCCGGGTTGGCGTCGTGAACAACGGCGATGCGGATATCGACCAGACGAACACTTCCCACGAAACACGCGTGACCTTCGGTGATCAGGAAGACGTGCTGAGCGGTGTTGCGGGTATTTATTACGCTCATACTCAGGCTGACGAGCTTCTTCGACTTACGGGGCGATATAACAATAGTCTTTCGACGTTCGACGACACCAAAGATAACTTAGGTATCTTCAGCGAGTTGAGCTATCGCCTAACGGACCAATGGACGCTGACCGGCGGGCTGCGCTACCAGCAGGACCGAATTCAGCGTACAGGCCGTTCCGTCTATTCGGCTCAGGCCGTGGATTTTGACGAAACATTCTCCGAACTGCTACCCAAGGCGACGCTTGCCTATGCGGTGAACGACGACTGGACTGTCGGTGGCATGATCAGCCGCGGATACAATCCGGGCGGGGTGTCACTCAATATCTCATCTGGCAAATGGATGACCTTCGAGGAGGAAAAGATCTGGAACTATGAGTTGTTCACCCGCGCGAGTCTGCTGGATGACCGGCTGGTGCTTAACAGCAACCTGTTCTACATGGACTATACGAATGCCCAATTTAACATTCCGGTCGTCATCTCTTCGGGTGTTACCCAGTCCTATACGATCAATGCACAGAAGGCTCACGCCTATGGTCTGGAAGTTGGTGCCGATTATCAGGTTCTCGACAATCTGACGCTGAAGGCCAGCGCCGGTCTGCTGAAGACCGAAATCGACGAGATCGCCAGCAACACCAGCTATGCCGGCAATGAATTCGCAAAATCGCCGGGCTACATGTTTAGTATCGGCGCAAGCTGGGATGTGACCGACAAGTTCACCGTTTCTGGACAGGTGCGCCATATCGACGGTTATTATTCCGATACGGCCAATACGGCTACCTATGCGATCGATCCCTATACGATCGCGGACGTGCGGGCGAGCTACAAGTTCCAGGACGAGCTTGAGTTCTACGCTTACGTCAAGAACGTCTTCGACGAGCGCGCGCCCACCTATATGCAGCAGAACCGCGGCATTGGTGGTATCGAGGCCAGCATGACCGAACCGCGAATGTTTGGCATAGGCGTCCGCGGCACGTTCTGAGCCATCGCCTCACCAACTATCGACGCTCGGCAGGCTTGGAACTCATCCACGAGCCCAAGTGTCCTCTCTAAAATAGTTGAGTGTTTCAAGTAGTTATAATTCATTCGGATTTGCGAAGCCGTCATGGATGCGGCCCTTGCGAACGGCCGTATGCTTCTCCAGCAACATGGCGTGGTTGCCCATGATGCGGTGAACCCGTTTGGCGTTGACGACAGGCTTATCGGCGGCTCGCCTTTCGCGATTGAGGAGCGCGGCGATCCGCCGATAGCCATAGGTTGGCCTCTGATCCACCAACCTGCGAATGGCGGGCAGAAGCTCTGCATCCTCGGCCTTCCGATAGGGCCCGCGCGGCTTTGATCTGCCTTTCAACCGCTCCACGAGGTTGGAACGGGACACCCCCAGCGTGTCTGCGACGGCTTTCATCGGGAACTGTCCTTCGGCAACAAGATCGGCCGCGATATCCGTTTTTTTGAGTCTGCTTTCGAAAGGGCTTCGCGGAGTATCTCGACCTCCATCGTCTTGCGGCCCAGCATGCGCTCCAGCTCGCGGACGCGGTCTTCAAGCTTCTTCACTTCCGAATTGCCGACAACCGGCTCGTCTGAATCCACGGCGGCAGCACCTCCCTCACTCAAGAGCCTGCGCCACCGGTAAAGCAGATTGGGCGCAACGCCATGGCGGCGAGCGGTCGAAGATACCGTCTCGCCTGGTTCGAAACTCTGCTCAATGATTGTCAGCTTCTGCTCGGTTGTCCACCGCCTGCGGCGGATATCACCCGTCAGCAATTCAACATGTCGATACTCGTTAGACATAAGCCTGTCCTCAAGCCCGTGCTTGAGCCTTTCTGCTTATGCCGACTGTCCGGTCGAAAGGGGGTGCAGTTCACCCCCAAAGGCTTAATAGATACGTCCCTCGATAATAGAACATACCGTGCGGGGAGTTGTTGCCTTTAGGATGGGCCAGCAATTCGGGCCGGACAGAGAGGTACGAAGAACAATGAGTTCGCTGCTTTCCACCCGATCGGTGGAAAATTTCTCAAGCCCAAAAGGGCCATTGCCACCAAAAGCATGCCCCTCCCTGACCTCTTCCGCCAACTTAACGACATACCACTTATCGCTGAGACCCAATCACAGACCGGCGCCCGGATGGTCCTTGCCGACTGGATTGTCTTGATCATCATCAGCAGCACGATCATTTCGATCTCTGCGGCCTCCTAAATCATCAAACCCCTGCGGCTTGTCGATAGTTCGATCGGACGTGTCGGATCGGACTGAGTATGTGCACATTCCCGGAGACGGCCCAGGCGAAGTTGGAGCAACTGCTCGGACGCTCAACCGTCTTTCGGCACGTTTGAATTACGCCATCGAGAGCCGAATGCGACTGGGGGCGGCCGCCTGCCACGGCCCATGTGGCGCTATCTGATCGGCGAAACCGCAATGACTGAGCTCACCTGCTGGCGATCCTGGGTCCTGTATCCGTATCCACAACTGCGGGTTTTTCGACGCGGGCATTCCCTTTCCATCCGCCACCCAAGGCCTTGTGGAGGGAGACATAATAGGTTGCTATATTCGCTTTACTCTCGATGAGGTCTTCTTCGGTGGAGTACAGATCGCGTTCCGATTCCAGTACATCCAGAAGATCCTCCATCCCGGCCTTGTTGAGTGCATGCGCCAATTGCACCGCCTGCCGATAGGCGGCGACCGACGCCGACAGCTTTGCCCGGCGCTGCTGCGACTGGTTGAGAGCGACGATGGCATTCTCGACATCTTCCATGGCTGAGAGGACGGCAGATTGATAGGCAACGAAATACTGGTCTCTTTGTGCCTTTGCCACGTCGACGGCGGCCTTCAATTGCCCGCCCTTGAAAAGAGGGATCGAAATAGTCGGTCCGAACGACCAACTGATCGACGACTTCTGGGCGAGATCGGAAATGCTTGCTGCCGATGACGCGATGTCGCCCGTCAGGCTGATGGAGGGATATCTAGCGGCTTCAGCCTGACCGATCTTTGCCGTGTACTGCGCCAACTGTCTTTCCGCCGATCGCACATCCGGACGCGAATGCAGTACGTCGGCCGGAATGCCGACGTTTACCGGATATGTCGGAGAAGGAATCTGGACGGGTTTATCCATGAGTTGCTGTAGCGCCGAAGGTGTGTTGCCGAGAAGAACGCTCAACCGATGGACGGAATGCTGATAGGAAATCCGATAGGATGGGATATCGGCTTCCGTGGAGGCAGCCTGAGCATCAGCCGTCGCAGTATCCACACTCGTTGCATCGCCAGCTTCCTGCTGCTTGCGCGTGAGAGAGGCGGTTTCGCGCTGCGATCGGGCCGTACGTCCGGCCAAGGTGATCAGAGCCTGATATTCGCGTGCCTGGATATAGTATGAGGCAACGTCGCCGATTAGCGTGACATAGGCATCGCGCAAATCTTCGTCCGCTGCTTCCGCCGAATAGCGTGCGGCTTCGGCGGCGCGGCGGTTTGCGCCGAACAGATCTATTTCCCAGTTCGCGTCAAAGCCGATCTGATATTCGGTGGAGATCGTGTTTTCGTCCGACGACTTGGATTTGCTCCGTGTTGTCGAAGCCGAACCGTCAAGTGTGGGGAGGAGGGCCCCCGTCTGCTGGCGATATGCAGCTCTTGCTTCCCTCACCCGGGCTTTGGCGCTTGCCACATCCAAATTCTTCTCGATGGCTTGCGCTATGAGATCGTCGAGGAGCGGGTCGTTCAACTTTCGCCACCATTGAGTCAGCTCCGGCGGCTTGGCCCGTTCGGCCTTTTTTGCACTGGCCCACGAGGCGAGATGGACCGTTTTCGGCGTCTGATAGTCAGGCCCGACGACGCACCCGACAAGTGTCGCAACCATTGTCCCGATAACGGAAAGACGGACGCAACCAAGTAGGGGGCCTTGATTAATTATCGTTTTCGGCACGATGACCTCCTTTAAAATAGACCATTCGGCTGGACTGACGAAGCCATCGTTGCTGCTCGTTGGGGCCCCTATCCTGCCCCGCGAGGGTGACTCGGGATGAAATTGCTTCGCGGTCGCCTGACGAACAGGGCCTAGTGCATTGAGTGCCGTGGAGCAAAAGAACGCTCTCGTGGTGGGAAGGACACCGCTCTTCGGCTCCTCTCACTCCCGCCGCGCAGGCATGACCTGCAGTTCCTGCTTACGACCAACCACGTCGTCACGGGCTCTCATTTCAAACTGATTAGCCGCCCGTAAGCAGCTGCGAATCCCTTTAACGAAATCTCGAACATCTGCTCTGTTGACGTGCCGTGAACCGTGGCAGCGATCGCTAGGGTCCCGGCGTGTTTCAGAGCGTCGATGCTATCCCCTGAAAAGACCATTGGAACGAGGCAACCATCCGCGACGCAAGTCGCAAAGGGTGCGATCTGAGCAGCTGGTTGACCATCCATTTTCAGCCGAATTCCCTGCGACAGCGAAAGACCAAACGGCATCAGTACCAGAACACGCGTTAATCCGTCTGCAGGCGGGAAAATCGCTATCGCGATGATCGTTCTGCCCGTTTTCTTATCTTCATGATATTGCCCCATCGAACATCTTCGGGCCGCTTCGATAATCTTGCATTCGACCGCCCAGTCCTCAAAACCCTCCCTAACGGAATTGGCGCTATAATGCGGCGCGGGCTCATCCTCCGCCGTAACCGAGGGGATATCAACCTCGCCGCTCGCCCCGGGCATCCTCTCGGACGCCAGCTGCATCAACGGTCCCAGGACCAACCAATCGACTGCTCCGCCCGAGACTGTGCCGCCGGCAACGCCGTGAAGCAAAAGAAGGGACGGGGCGAACCAAGCTATTCGTTTCAAAATCTTCGTGTTTACCATTTCAGTCGTCGTTTTCCGTGGCTGGCCCGTTCTGAACCGCCGGTGGCTGCGCGCCCAATCCGCTGCGACCGGCACATCTTCGAATTGAGGGAAGCGCCGCTCTCAGAAGAGGCTGTCTGATACGGTTGGGACCGGGGCGACAATGAAGTTTTTTGGGTACCCCAAGTTACAGCCGTTTCCGGCCTCATCGCCATTCGTCCTGGGAGCTGACATCGGGGGGGGTGGTGTCTCACCTCAGCGGCAGAGGCAGGGTGTCGCCGCCCGGGCTCGGAAGAATCTCCGGGGGGAGCGGCGGCGCAAAAAGATGAAGCGGACCAAAAGGGTGGTCGGCTTTAGCGAGCTTGTCGAGCTGTTCGGGTCGGAGCGTCTTTTGCAAGATGTCGATCGCCTGCTTCAAGGACCTGGCCTTCTTCGCACGTACGATGGCACCGTCGGCGAGGATTTCGGCAAAAAGCGGTACTGCCCTTTGATCTTCAGCCGGCATTGCTGGCCGACCGGTAGCTGGAGGCGAAGGAGGCCCGATGATCGCCCAAGGTACAGCCGGGGGCTCCAAGAAGGCGATAAATGCGGATGTATAGGCGCGCCAAGCATCGATCTGCGCGGCGCCGATACCGACATACAGTTCTAACGCCGACAATTGCGCTGCAAAACTAAGTGCGGGATCACCGGGCCAATCGCCACCAGGCCCCGCGCCGATTGGTGGCAGACCAGTATCCTCGTGCGGTCGGATTGGCTGGGCAAATGGATATTCACCGTGGATCCAGGGCGGAGGCAAGCCAGGACCGTCACCGCCTCCTGGCATGGGAAGGGGCAACATTCCGGTGGCGGCCGATCCGTCCTTCTTCGGCTTGCCTGGATTGCCCGCAACGATTGGGATCCTCAATTCCCTTTCTTCCGAAGTTCCGCCGCTGAGATCTTGCGTATGGGAGGGCGCGCTTATCAATATCACCAAAGCTGCCGACAGGAGCCCCGTAACCATGAGGGAGCCTCTCATGACGTCTTCCTTCCAATGTCAGTGTTCACGGTTGATGACCATAAGCAGCGAGCGTATCCCGAATTGGTCCGCATATTTGGGAAGGTTTCCCAGCCCGCAAAATTTGCAAAGAAAGGTTGCTAACTCTAAAGCAGAAAAGATTTTTTACAAAATTCTCAGCTTCGCGCGGGTGTGATCTCTATAATTCCGCCATGCAAGAGGGCATCGGAGATGAACAGTCAGGCTCATATATTAATCGTCGATGACGACCTTGAAATTCGCTCCCTGCTTGCGCGTTATCTCAGCGGACAGGGGTTTCGTGTCTCCGTCGCATCGAACAAGCGCGAATTCGAACATCACATGCAGGTTGCCAATCCAAATCTTCTGGTTCTCGATGCCATGTTGCGAGATGGCTCGGGTCTGGACATTTGCCGTGGGTTGCGTGATCGCCGCTCCCCCATACCCGTCATCCTGTTGACGGCGCTGAAGGAAGACGTCGATCGCATCGTCGGTTTGGAGATCGATGCAGACGACTATCTCGGCAAACCCTTCAACCCCAAGGAACTGGTTGCCCGCATCAAGAGCGTATTACGGCGCTCGGGTCAAAACGATCCGCCCGATGCTGAAGCGAGGATCTACAGTTTCGCCGGACTGGAAGCCGATCCCGAGCAGCGCCACGTGTCACGCGAAAATGGCGACACCGTCGATCTCACCCGTGCCGAGTTCGAGCTTCTCAGGGTATTTCTTGAGCGGCCCGGTCGGCCCCTGTCACGCGACCAGCTTCTTGAACTTACGCAGGGACGCTCTCGTGATCATATGGACCGCTCGATTGACGTCCTGATGAGCAGACTGCGTCGCAAGCTCGGCGAAAGCAAAACCGGACCGCTCTTCAAGACAATCCGCAACGGCGGCTATCAGCTCATGGTGCCGGTGAAGGTGTCGGTGATTACAAGATGAATTCACTATAAAACCTATCGTCGCACTACGATCCTGACAATCGTCACCGTCGTTGACTTGGCAATCTTCGCAGCCAATATGGTCTGCACCCCCGCAGTTGGAATATAAGGTAGAACCAATCGTCGGCCAGATCCGCTTTCTCAAATGGCGCGGTGGAGACGTGAGCGTTACACGCGGTACGGGCCGGTTGTAACGGCCTCCATCAAGCTTGAAAGCGGGTCAATTGATCGGAACCGACGGAATATTGCCCATATCCCGAACCGGTCCGATGAGGTTCTCGACCTTGTGGCGCTGACGGTAGAGGACCTTGTCGTAGGCGAATGGAACTTTGCGGCTCCGGCTGGACGAGATGCACGGCTCTATGCCTCTGGCTTCGAGTTCCTCGCGGAACCAAGTGCTGTCGTATCCTCGATCGGCAATCAGGTGAGCGGCGGGAGGCAACGCGTCGAGCGCGAGACGAGCGCCCCTGTGGTCGCTCATCTGGCCTTCCGACAGGAGCAGGATGATTGGCCGTCCGTCACCGTCGCAAACGGTGTGGAGCTTCGAGTTCAGCCCGCCCTTGGTTCGCCCGATACGACGGGGAACATCCCCTTTTTAAACAGGCTCGCTGCCGTGCGGTGGGCCTTCAGATGCGTCGCGTCGATCATGATGCGCTCGGGTTTCGGCCTTTCGCCCGCAAGCCCGGCAAAGATACGGTCGAAAACACCGAGGCGGCTCCAGCGGATGAAGCGGTTATAGAGCGTCTTGTGCGGACCGTAGTCAGCCGGCGCTTTCTTCCACTGCAGCCCGTTCCTGATCACATAGACGATGCCGCTTACCACGCGCCGGTCATCGACCCGCGCAATACCATGCGAAAGCGGGAAATGCGGCGATATTCGCGCAATCTGGCGCTCGCTCAGCAGAAACAAATCACCCATCACGGCCTCCTTCTCGGAGAACGTGAATCACATCTCGTCAAGCACTGGTAATGCCGGACGGACCGGTGCTGCTTGAAGCCGCTCGGCGACGAAGCGCACAACGCATCTGGATATTGCGGACGGAATTGTGCGAAGCGCTCGCTGAGCGTCTCAAATCGCTTGCTCTGCTTTTATATTGCATTTTGCTCTATCAGTTATGCCGTCCGCAAGGATTGACTTAAATCGATTATGTTCGACTTTACGCAGGTCCTCTGGATGGGAGGGCATCGTGCGGCTTTGGAGGAAGCTGCACGCGGTTGTGTGAGGATACCGTCAGCCTCGACGATTTCTCGCTCCCGAACGTCATCATGGATTGGAGGAATAGCAGATGCGTTACCAACCATCGTTAATATCCAAAGGCCTTTATTTCGCCATCGGCAAAACGCCGCGCCACCTGGCCATGGCCTCGGTAATTCTTCTCGCAGGTGTGAGTACTGCCTCGACGGTTTATGCCGACGGTTACGTGTCGGGCGCCAAGGCGGCCGTCGTCGATACCAAGGCTGGCGAGATCGTCGGGGCCGAACGCAACGGCGTCTATAGCTATCTCGGCGTTCAATATGCGACCGCCGAACGGTTCGTGCCGCCGAAACCGGTCGCGCCCTGGGAGGGCGTGCGGCCTGCGTTGGCGTTCGGCGAAACATGCCCGATCCCGGCGATGAAGTCGGTCGCGGGCGACGAGTTGTTCAATCCGCATCGCTACCTGCCGAGCAGCGAGAATTGCCTGTCCCTGAATGTCTGGACGCCCGGCCTGAAGGACGGCAAGAAGCGGCCTGTGATGGTCTGGCTGCATGGTGGCGGCTACACCAACGGCTCTTCGATCGAGCAGGTCTCCTATGACGGCGAAAACCTGTCGCGCAAGGGCGATGTGGTGGTGATCACCCTCAACCATCGCCTGAACGCGCTCGGATTCTTGGATCTTTCCGCCTATGGGCCGGAATACAAGGAATCGGGCAATGCCAGCATCGCCGACCTCGTCACGGCGCTGCAGTGGGTCAAGGACAATGCCGAAGCGTTCGGCGGCGATCCGGGCAATGTGACGATATTCGGTCAGTCGGGCGGCGGCAGCAAGGTGCGCACGCTGATGGGGCTCCCGGCGGCAAAAGGCCTGTTCGGCAAGGCGATCGTTCAGAGCGGCGCGACGACCTCGCCGGTCACCAGCCAGAGGTCGGCACGCCGCGTTGCGGAACTCACCTTGAAGAATCTCGGTATCGAAACCTCTCAGGTCGACCACCTCAAGACGGTGCCCGTCGAGCAACTTGTCGAGGCCGGTACGAAGGCACTGGAGGATGCCAAGAAAGAAGGCATCGAAAACCCGCGCTGGGCACCGGTTGTCGATGGCGCATATCTGCCGCGCGATCCGGTAGGTGATGGCTGGGTGGATCAGGCCAAGGATATCCCGCTGCTGATAGGCACCGTGCTCAACGAGCAAGAGACCGTCACCCGCATCAACCCGGCGATCCTTTATGCCGACAACAAGAACGAATGGAACGCTGAAAAGACCGACGCCAAACTGAAGCAACGCTTCGGCGACAAGGCGAATGCTATCGGCAAGGCTTTTCTGGAGGCCTATCCTGAAAAGAAGCTGGCGGATGCCGCCTTCGTCGATCTGACCGGCCGCACCGGCACGCTGAAGAACATTCAGATGAAGGCCAAGCAGGGCGGCGCACCGGTCTATTCCTACGTGTTCACGCGTGAATCGCCTGCCATGGGCGGAATCGGCGGCGCCTGGCATTGCTCGGAAATTCCCTATGTCTTTGCCAATGCCGAACTTGTCTCGCAGGCCACAGGCGGCGGGCCAGAGGCTGCTGCCTTGCAGGACAAGATGAGCGAGGCATGGATCAATTTCGCGAAATCCGGCAATCCGAACCATCCTGGCCTGCCTGAATGGCCGGCTTATGCCGCCGACAAGGGTGCGACGATGATCTTCGACAACAAGAGCGAAGTCCGGTTCAATCACGACCTGCCGCTGCTCAAGGCCGCCGGCGTGTTGTAGCCCGCATCTCGGTTCCATTCCTGATGAGTGACAAACTTCCGGCGGTGCCGTCGCCGGAAGAGCGGCTGGCCGTTACGCAATGTCACCGGATGTCCAGCCGGCGCGCCACAAGAACAGGCGCCTGTATTTCTTTTCATTTATTCCATTGGAGGAAAGCATGAAAAAGACAGTTATTAGCCTCGCAATCGCGTCGAGCGTATCTGCCCTGGCGGCGGCCCCTGCCGCGGCGCAGAGTGCAACGGGAACGCTCCGTGCTGGGGCTGCGCGCATCGAGATCACACCACCAGCGAGCCCGGCTTACCCGGCGATGAACGAATACGATCACGAGAAGCTTTATCTTCGGGTGATCGTCATCGACAACGGCAAGACGAAGATGGCGCTCATCGGTGCTGATCTCGGCGGCATAAACGAGGAAGTCTGGGCCGAGGCCAGCAAGCGCATCGGCGAAACCCTCGGCATTCCGCCTCAGAACGTTGTCCTGTCATCCACCCATACCCATAGCGACTGGCCGGCCAATGCGACCACGGCGCCTGGCCAGCCGCGCTACGGCAGCGATTTCGTGTCGAATGTTGCGGTCGATGCGGTGAAAAAGGCCGTTTCCGCATTGCAACCGGCAAAGGTCGGCTATTCCACCGGAGAAGCCTATCTCAACGTCAACCGCGACGCGATCAATCCGCGGACGCATCTGTGGACGCAGGCAGCGAATTTCAATGCCTATTCCGACAAGACCGTAAGCGTCCTTTCCGTCATCAAGCCGAGTGGCGAGCCGATCGCGACCTATGTCAATTATGCGATGCATCCTGTGAACGGCTATCTCTCGGGTTTTGTCAGCGGAGATTTCGCCGCCGCCACGAGCCGCTATATCGAGCGCAATTTCAGCGATGATGTCGTGGCGATATTCACCCAGGGAGCATCCGGTGATCAGAACCCGCGCTGGCTGAGGACTGGCACCAACACGCTCGCGTCAAAAACCGGAGTACCGATCTCCGGCTACGAGATGAGCCGCGAGGATGTCGAGGCGCCGTTGCGCAACAAGCAGGTGGTGGACGGCCCCCTCGATCCGAAAAGAGCGCACCAGCTTGCCGACTATATGCAGGCCCTCGGTGTGATTCTCGGCGAGGAAGTCATCCGCGTCATGTCTCATACGGATGGATGGATGGCATCGCCGGAAATCTGGGCGGCGCAGACCACGCTGACCTGCCCTGGCCGGACGCGACTCGACAAAGTGCGCGAGGGTGCGGCCGGTCAATACGAAGACGGCAAGGACGTCGACATCCGGCTAGGGGCCGTTGGCATCGGTGATATCGCGCTCTCGACCGTCAACGCCGAGATCTATAGCCGTATCGGCCAACGCGCGAAACAGATGTCGCCCCTGTCGAAAACCGTGTTGATCACCCTGGCGAACGGTCGCGCCAATTCCGGCTATATTCCGGACGACCAGTCGTTCGAACATCAGACGTTCCAGGTTCTGGGTTCGCGGCTGAAGCCGGGTTGCGCCGAAGAGGGCATTGCAAAGGGCATTGCCGGCATGGTCAGCGACCACATCGAACGCAAGCGCACGAACTGATGTGCGCCAAAGGCCCCGAAGCAAACTGAAGACCCTATATCAGGAGGAACACGAATGTTGTTCGCACATCGCCCCACGATGATCGGCGTCATGCTGCTATCGTTCGCAGCACCCGCCGCGCATGCCGTCACTCAACCCGTTTCCGCGCCGGTCGGCGAAGTCGTCGGACAAGAACAGGGCGATCTGCTTGTCTATCAGGGTATACCCTATGCCCGACCGCCGATAGGTGATTTGCGCTTCGCTCCGCCTCGGGAAGCGGAGCCGTTCAAGCAACCCTTTGTCGCAGATGTGCCCGGCAACGAATGCGTCCAACACGCGGTGTTCTGGCGTCCGGACAAAGGGGCAAGCTGGACCGAGGATTGCCTGACCCTCACCATCTACCGGCCGCAGGGCGATGCGGGAAATTTGCCCGTCATCGTGGGATATCATGGCGGTGGATCGCGCAATGGCGCCAAGACCGACTGGGACCCGAAGGAGATTGCAAGGCGCGGGAATATCGTTGTAACCGCGAACTACAGACTGGGAGCTCTCGGTTATCTCGCGCTTGCGGAACTGAATGCGGAATCTCAGGATGGCAAGAGCAGTGGGAATTTCGGTGATCTCGACAAGATCGAGGCTCTCAAATGGGTCAAGAAGAACATCGCCGCTTTCGGAGGCAATCCGGAAAGGGTCGTGGTTGCCGGACAATCGGGCGGAGCCCGAGGCGTATGCTTCATCGTCGCGTCGCCGCAAGCGAAGGGCCTGTTTCATGGAGCGATCATAGAAAGTGGACGCGACTGCCCGAGCACGCCGAACGAAAAGGCGGTGGAAAGCGGGGAGAAATTCGCGGCTGCAATCGGTTGTGCGGACAAGGCAACCCGCCTCGCCTGCCTTCGCGGCAAGAGCCCGGACGAAATCCTGGATGCTCAGGAAAAGTCCGCGCTGACTCTCCCCACGGTTTCCGGCGGCTACGCCATGCCGAAACCGCCTTTAGAGGCATTCGAGACCGGAGAATTCAACCGGGTCCCGGTCATTGTGGGCAATACGCGAAACGAAGCGCGCATATTCGTCTATGAGGCCAACGATCTGAAGGATCAACCGGTCAGTCAGGCACAGTATCGCGCCGAAGTCCGCAAGAACGAAGGAGACAAGGCGGAAAAAATCCTCGCTGCTTATTCGGCGATCGAAACGACCGCTCCCGGAGCCGCGCTGGCCGACTATAGCACCGACCGCGGCTCTACCTGCCCGACGACAAAGCTTGTTACGGCACTTGCCCGCTGGACCCCCACTTATGCCTACGAGTTCAGGGACGAAACGGCGCCGTTGCGTTCCTATGCCTCCGTTCCACAGTCCTTCGCCGTAGGAAGCGGCCATAGTTCGGAGATTTCCTATCTGTGGGGAGAAAGCATGGTGCCTGCGGGCTTGACGACTCGGCAACTGAAACTCGCCGAGGTGATGCGTCGCTATTTTTCGGCGCTCGCCGATCCCAAAGGAATGCCGCCCGAATGGCCTCGGTTTACCGTGGAAACCCCCCAGCGTCTGGCGTTTCTGGAAGACGGCATTACGAAGGTCATCAGCGAAGATGAGTATCGCGCCGATCATCGTTGTGACCTGTGGCAGGCCGCAAAATAGTCAGGCATCGTCCAGCCAGGCATGATTGGATGTCGTACTCGGTCGTTACATAGTTTGCGTTGGATTTGTCAGTCGTCACGATCTCCTTTGGTCAGCGGAGCGGCCTTTGCCCCTGACGGGAGGAGGCCCTCTCCTGCGGCTAGGCCGTCGACAATAAGACTTTGAGAGAGTGCAAGTATCCGGTGGTTGAAGGCCTCGCAAGGTGCGTTGCCGTTCCCGCAGTCGCCTGGGTTTTGCTGTTCAGCTTACGCCGGTGCGAGGTCTCGGCCGCCCCCTTGCTCAGGAGAGACACCTCCGGGGCGGTCATCTCCGTCGTGGGCGATCAGATGGGTATCTACCTCAGGCGGCACGCGGTCCAAACCGGGCGGTTGCGGTAGAGTTAAGAGGGCGTAATCCCGATTCGTCGTGCGATCGCCGAGATATCACCCCAAGCCGGCAAACGTCCTCAACGGCCTCGACATTAAATTCGTTAGACCAGAAACGTCGCAACTGACGTGAACCGTCAAGTCGATTTGTTACCATCTCTGGGCGGCGCATTGTCCTCAATGAGGCCGGTGTGCGCGATACCAAAGAATTTGAAGCCGCAAACGCCGTTTATAGCGCGGCCTCGGGCACACCCGGATCGCCTACGTGACGGACAAATCATTCACCTTTGCCCGCGCCTCGCGCCTCAAGGGTTTCCGAGCTGCGGTTGCTGAAATTAACCTCGCGGAGTGCCCTGTCTTCGAGGAAAACTCTGATAAAAAAGCGATCAGCTATTCGGACATCGAGTTGTTCGAGGTGGGGCGGCGTGCGGCGGGGCGCTTGCTGGAGACGGTACCGCGGCCAACGGCAATCGTTGCGCTCAATGATATGATCGCTGTGGGCATCCTCTCGGAACTACGCCAGCGTGACATCTCGATCCCGAATGATATTTCCCTGGTTGGAATAGACGACATTGTCTTATCTCGCCTGACGACGCCGCGGCTGACCACCATATGCCAACCTTTGTCACAAATTGCGGAGACGGCAGTCGACCGTTTGATTGCCCGTCTTTCTGCGCCAACCCGACCATCGGCTGAAGTTGTCTTCCAACCGGAACTGGTCGTGCGTCAATCGACGGCAGGGCATCTTCGACGGTCGGAATGGACGGACTCACGCAGGCGTGAGCCGCCAGCGACCCTGCGCCGAGATTCGGACACATGGTTGAAATCAGACAGAACTTTCTGGATCCCTTGCGCCGGGACGTATCCCGACGCACGGTTGCGTGTTTGCGGATCAGGCCTGTTTGCGGACCGCTTCGAGCGCCTTCGCGGGCGTCCAGTTGCCGTGCAGCGACATGCGCAGGCGGAACGGGATCTTGATGCGGGCCACTGGGCCGGCCGCCATATTCAACGAGTCGAGCACGACCAGTTCCGTGTTGTCGCCGTTGAGATGGTTCAGCAACGCAATCACATATCCATCGCCTTCAGGAGCATCGTCCGAACGCGGCACAAAGATCGGCTCCTGGAAGCACTGTCCATCACCGGGGAACCAGGCATCAGTCGTACCTGTCTTCACATTGACATGGGCAAGCTGGTTGAAGAACTGGAACGGTCGGTCCCCCAGGCTTTCATCGAAAGGTAGTGTCGGATCGAAGGCCAACACGAAACCATGCTCATAGGGTTTGCCGGTGAACCGTTCATCGCAACGCGGGAATTCACACGGGAAGGATGTGATGGGGCGCGGCTGGAGAGCATAGTCGGCCGCACCCGGTTCGCCAGGACCATTGAGATTGAACGACCAGCGCATCAGCTGCGAACTGAGGGTTTCGGGAAGCGGTACGGACCCGTCTGCCTGAGGGAAAAAGTAGAAGATATTCCCCGTGGTGACAGGCATGTCGACCTGCAGAAAGCCGTCTTCCTCGTACGAGTTCAGAGTATGCCCCTGGAATCCGTCCTTCGGCCCCTCGAACCACATGACATCCTCAGCGCTGCCGTCTCGCGGCAGCACACCGAAGAGCTGCGCCAGATCCGGTTGCCATTCAAAATGCTGCCCGCCCGCCTTCATGCGTTCGATATCGACGGTCAGAGGGATGAGCGGGAAGACGACATGCCGGGCGGTGATGGCGAAATCGTGGATCATTGCGGCGTAGGGAGCCTTGAACCAGATCTCCTTCTTGAGCTTGCCCGAGGCGTCGATTTCGAAATAGGCGATATCGGGCGTGCCGTCGCCCTTGGCTTCATAGGCGAAGCAAAGGAGGTCGCCGTTGTCAGGATCGACCTTGGGATGGGCTGTGAAAGTGGCCGACTTGATCTGGCCGTTGAAGTCCCAGACGCCGATCGTTTCCAGCGTCTCGGGGTCGAGCGCATAAGGAAGTGCATCCTCCTTCATGGCGAGCAATACGCCGGCATGGCAGAGTACCGTCGTGTTCGCTGTCGTGTTGTTTTCGGCTGCCAGCGGGTCGTTGGTGAAAACGTTGCGATAGACGCCGTTGAGCGAGCGCCGCTCGCGCCACTGCGCCGCCAACCGGTCTGTATGGACATAGCGCCTGCGCAGACTGACATGGCCGTTCTCGAACCTGAAGGCCGAGACCAGTCCATCGCCGTTGAAGAAGATGTCCTTACCGAGCATCGGCGGATAATAGGAATCCGGGGATACCTGGAAAAAGGTGCCGGCAATCGTCGGAGGAACGGTCCCCTCGACCTCGAGATCGAAGATCTGCGTTTCGACGCGACTGGGCTCGTAGAGGCCAGTGAATTCTGGAATTTCCGGGAAGGTCATGCTCATTTTGTCTTTCCTTCTGTTTAGGTCCGGTTGCTGGGGGGGTAAGGTCAGAACGGATAGACGCGCGGTTCGTCCTGCACGCTGATCCAGTGATCGGTGGTCAGTTCCTGGATGATCCAGTCGCTGTTGAAGCGGCCGAGACCGCTGTTCTTCTCGCCGCCGAACATTGTGTTCGGGTCGTCATTGGGAGAGATGTCGTTGATGTGGGTCATGCCCGCCTCGATGCCTTTGGCAAAGCGCAGTCCGCGCGCGGCATCGGTGGTGAAGACCGCGCTCGACAGGCCGAATTCGACGGCATTGGCCATGCGCAACGCGTCGGCTTCATCAGCCGCTCGGATCAGCGACGCGATCGGGCTGAACAGCTCGGTTTGCGCCAAAGCGGAATTATTAGCGACATCGACAAAGACTTGAGGCGGCAAAACCTGTCCTGAGGGTTCATCGCTCAGGACTTAGTGAATGCCGGCGGCCCTCGCCTTGTCGACATGACCGAGCGCTGCCTTGAGCTGCCTCTCATTGATGAGCGGACCGATCACCGTGTCCGGTTCGTTCGGGTCACCGACCTTCAATGAACGTGCTCGCTCGATGAACGCCTCCACGAAGCGATCATAAAGTCGCGACTCGACGATGATGCGGTTCGTACTCATGCAGATCTGCCCCTGATGCAGAAAGCGACCGACGATAGCTCCGGAAACCGCATGGTCGAGATCGGCATCGTCCAGCACTACACAGGGCGCATTGCCACCCAGTTCAAGCGCTACGCGCTTCAACGTGGCGCCGGTCATCGCCAGTTCGCCGATACGCCGTCCTACTCGCGTAGACCCTGTAAACGAGATGAACTTGGGAATTTCGTGCAGCGTGAACGCATCGCCGATTTCCCTTACGTCGCCGACGACAACGTTGAGCAGGCCGGCGGGCAGTCCCGCTTCCTCGTAGATGCTGGCAAGCAGAAGGCCACCGGTGACCGGCGTGTCCTCGGCAGGTTTGAGCACGATACCGTTGCCAAGTGCGAGCGCCGGAGCGACCGAACGATTCGACAGATGCATCGGAACGTTCCAGGGGCTGATGACGCCGACGACACCCAACGGCCGGCGATAAACTCTGCTCTCCTTCCCGGAAATGTCGATGGGCAGTATCCGTCCCATCACACGCGCGGGCATGGATGCTGCAACCAGCGTGCCGGCGCGAACGGCCGCCCATTCGATTTCCGCCTTCATGCGGGTGCTGCCGGATTCGGCGATCAGCCAGTCGACTATCTCGGCATGGCGGCGGTCCATGACGGCGACTGCGCGATGCATGACCGCAGCCCGTTCTCCTGGCAGGAGCCGCGCCCAGTCGAGCTGGGCTCTCGCTGCGGCGCGATAGGCGTCGTCGAGATCATCGTGGGAGGCGCAACCGATTTCGGTTAAGACTTCACCGTTGCACGGGTTGCGATCGCTAAGCGATGTTGCAGCCCGACCGGTTCGCCAGCGCCCATCAATATACTGGCCGGTGAACTGACGCTGGATCTGAGTATCAGGCATTGTTTTTCCTTCTTGTGTTTGAAGTGGCCAGCGCATCGAGCGCCGCGCTCGCCTTGATCGAAGCCTCTCTTGCGGTAGCCGATTTGAGGCGGCGGCTTTCTGCGGCGGCGGCCAGGCAGGCCTGTGCTGCTTTGAAAAGCGGGGACTCAACCTCCGTGACGTCGAGCAGCTGCACCTGCGCGCTGCGCAACGTCTCATGATGGGATGCCAGTGTTTTTTCGTCGGCGCCGCAGGCGATGTCGATGTGGTGCGTCAAGGTTGCAATACGGCGGGCGAGAAGCCTGCGGCGTACATCCGGCGTCGACGGGAGGACCAGCCAAAATATCGCCACCGCTATGACCACGCCCGAGACGATTGCCAGGGCTTCCAGAACGGCGGTCTCGGCGGCTACTGGCGCGGTTCCCGGCTGGGCGGTCAACAGGAATGTCATGGCCATGTCTATGGCCATCTTGGCGGTGACGGTCTTGCGCATGAGCCACGCTGAAACCAACAGGAACGGCGTGACGCAGACTAGTATCGTCAGCAGACCTTCGGCATGCGGCAGCAGAAGCAGCCGGACAAGCAGTCCCATCGCGGCGCCGGCGAGGGTTCCGAGCAATACCTGGACAACCATATGGTTTCCATGGTCGTGACTGGAGAACAGCGAGGTGAACAGGACCGCTGTCATCGCCATCATGGAGCCAGCCTGCCAGCCTGTGGCCAGCCAGATCGCGGACGCGACTGCCAGTGCAACCACCGGCCGCATGGCGGCGCGATACGAGGCGACGCGATCGAAGTCGAACCGGAAGTAACTGAGTGCAGACAGACGGCCGGGCTCCAGCGCCTTCGCAAGATCCTCCAGCGCGCCGGCCAGCACCACGTGACCGTGTGCTGCGGTATCCCTGGCCATACGCCGCGCCCGCTGAAACGGATCGTCAGGCGCGAAGGGTCTGTCGAGAGCCGTGTTCCTACTTCCGCCCAGCGCGAGAAGTTCCAGCAATATGCCGGAGATGTGCCGCAGGCGCCGGGCGTCGGCACGTCCGCGGATCGATCCTGCGGACTGCTCGTCGATGGCTCGGTCAAAGGCCCCTATCTCGGCGATCAACGAAGCGTCCGCATGCGCTTGTTTGTCGGTCTGCCGGTTTTTGATGCGCTGCAAAACGCGACCCAGAAGGTTCCTGGCCCGTGCCTGTGCATCCGCCTTTCGCGACGGCAGGGCTCTGAAGGACAGCATCGAACAGGCGATGCCGATCAGCGTGCACAGAACCCGGTCCTGCGCCAACACGCTGTCCGCATGTCCGTCGCCCAACCCAAACAGGACGACGATCCCCGCAGTGTAGCCGGCAAGAACAAAGCCGTAGTTGCGGAAATGCCGGAAGATCGTGCCGAGCCCAGCGCAACAAGCCAGCCAGAAGGCAAGCAGGATCACAGTGACCGGCAGATATGCATGGACGAGCAGAATCGATGCGCCGGCGGCGGCTCCACAGATCGTCCCGACGAGGCGCGCGGCGCTGCGCTCCACAAGAAGGCCGCGTGTCGGCTGAGCGACCAGCCAAACGGTCATCGCCGCCCACCATGGATGATGGATGCCGAGCACGTGTGTTAGGGCGAGCGCCATGAGTGCAGCAATGGTGGTGTGCAAGGCGAACGCGATCGGGTGACGAGGTGGATCGGCAGCGGGCCGGTTGTCCATCGGCTTTCCCACAGCGCATGGAGCCACGGGGGCGGATTGCCCCCAGCCTTTTTCGTTTTCAAGCATTTCCGGCTTAGCGCTCACAGAGGCACCCATAATTGAACGTTATCGTTTAGATATAACCCGACTTGTTCCTTGTCAATATTCCTGTACGATATCGTTTAATTATGATGACGGCGGGCGTTGAGCCTGATGCGAAACGGGAATGACGCGATGCGAAGAAAGACCGAGGATCGGCGGTTGAGTTTTGTGAAGGCCGCCGGGAAATTGTTCATCGAAAGGGGCTTCGGCGCGGTGACTATGGAAGCGGTAGCGGCTGAGGCCACGGCGTCGAAGGCTACGCTTTACGGTTATTTCCCAAGCAAGGAGGCGCTCTTTGAGGCCTTTGTTAACGAGGCGGGGAAAGGCGGCGTCGAGGAAATCGAGGCTGCGGGACGCGGCGACGATGTCGAGCAAATTCTTCGAAAGCTCGGGACTGCTTATCTCGATCTTGTCACGCGCCCTGACGTCGTCGAGGCAAATCGCCTGATCATGGGCGAGGCCGGACGACAGCCACAGCTAAGCCGCATCTTTTATGAGAACGGACCGCGGAAAACCCTCATCGCGATCAGTGAAATCATTGCTGCGCTGATGGAGGCGGGCAAGCTTCAACGATCCGACCTCCGCGAGGCCAGCCTTTACTTCAAGTCCCTTTGTGAGGCTGGACTTGTCGAGCGTCAGCTATGGGGATTGGATGACCAACCCGATCACCAAGTTCGTCAGTCCGCAGTCGAAAGGGCGACGGAAGTGTTTCTAGCGGCGTTTGGATAAGCGATGAACGTGGAGAGCTCCCCGGCCGCGGGCGTGGTGATCGATTTTCCCGCACGTTATGGAGAGACGCGAGCCTACCAGAACAAGCGGCAAGTCTATTCGATCCTGTTTGAGGCGGCCACCAAGACGCTTAGGATCACTACTGCCGATCGCCAGCATTCGCGGCAATTATCAATTCAACACGGGGCGCGTCCAGATATTACGGGGAAAAATCCGGATACTCGGTGACGAATTGGTGAAGGCTTTTGTAAGTTCACCGTCGAGCATGGACACATGCACGCCGACGGAGAGGCTGCCGCTTGTTGTGACGACCATTATCCCCGAGGTTGAGAACAGTTTCGAGGTCGGTGATAATCTGGCGAACGTCGCGAAATGGGCTGCATCGGGCGTAGGGGTCACACCGCTTCCACCGCGGGTAAATAACCTTATCCCCACCGACTCTTCAAGGTAGCGAATTTTGCGGCTCACCAGGAAGTAATGCGTGTTGAGCCTTCTTCCGGCACGAATAAAGCTGCCTTCCTCGGCGACGATGAGCGCCTGACCAGTTGAATGTGGTTGAGAACAGAAGACACGATCTCAGACAATCGCCTTTTTAGCTGGCTGATTACGGAACTCCACGAATTGCCAATTTGATTTTTAACCAAATCTGCGTTGAGCCATCCGGGGACTGACATATAGTCAGCGTTCAATTGTCAGTGCGATCCCCATTCCACCGCCTATGCACAACGTTGCCAGTGCTTTATGTCCGTCTCTTCTGGCAAGTTCGTGGAGAAGCGTAACTAGGATGCGTGCACCGGATGCACCGATCGGATGCCCGAGAGCGATCGCTCCGCCGTTGACGTTTACAATGCTCGGGCCCCAACCGATTTCCTTATTTACGGCGCATGCCTGTGCAGCAAATGCCTCATTCGCTTCCACCAGATCGAGGTCTTCAACCTTCCACCCCGCCTTGTCCAGTGCCTGTCAATCGGCGTCGTAACGGGGGTCTGACTCATTCTCGATGATGTTTCGGATTCTACTGGCCGTTTCTGACGGAGAATCAGCGCATGCGAGCCCATTTTCGGCCTTCCGATCTGATCCCTGCCGAGTTGAACGTGGAGGCAGTGCACCACAGCGCCGACATGATCGTCGTCGCCGCATGTGGTCAGTCCCGAGGTTGTATGTGTTCCCGAGTAACAGGGGCACGAGTTGAAGGAAAGGCAGCAATTGGTTCGACAGCGTTCGCTACAGCGCTGAAATTACTGTTTTTCCACAGCGCAACTTTGCTCTGGAAATCACTGCGCAGGTGCTGTATAGGAGCGGTCGGCTACCCTCAGGCGCTACGCACGCAGGAGATCGGCACCGTGCGGGTGTGGTGGAATTGGTAGACGCGCCGGATTCAAAATCCGGTTCCGAGAGGAGTGTCGGTTCGAGCCCGACCACCCGCACCATCTCTTATCTACAGAGAGTTTTTCTGTTGGGAAGAGTGTACGCTGACGCCGCATGTAGGCGGATTTCATCTAAAAAAACGTCAGCTTGAACGGCGTGGCTGCCGCACCCATGGCTGCGGCGTCCGGCTTTATCTCCGAAACAATCAGCTTCGGGCTGGCTCGGCCGACACCATAACGCGGCTTGCCGTACAGCCGCGTGCGATCGATCATCATTTCCGCAAGCCCGGCCGGAATCTGTCCGCCGAACACGATGGCCTGCGGATCGTAGACCGCCCAGATCGCGTTGATCAGGCGATTGTAAGCCGGTGTGATCTCGTCCAGCCATTCAATGACACCCGGCCAGTTCGGATCGAAGTTCCGGCGGAGATAGGTGATCGAGGGCACATCGACCCCGTGGGCCTTGAGCTTTTCAAGGATGATCTGCAGCGCCGGGCGGCGTGTGACCTCTTCATCTTCGTACATTTGCGAGAACTCGCCGGCATTGCCGTTGCCGCCGTGCAGAAGTTCGCCGTCGCAGATGAGGCCGCCCCCGAAGCCGTAGTTGAAGCTGAGATAGGCGAAATCCTTGATGTACCGCCCAACGCCGAACATCGCCTCGGCGATGGTGCCCGTCTTGCCGCCATTCAACGCCCAAACCGGCCTGTCGAAATGACTGGTGACGAGCGGGCCGAGCTCGATGAGCGACCATTCATGCAAAGGCAGCGAGGCATTGAAACTGGTCCCGCTCACATGGAACCCCGCAATCCCGAGGCCGACGCCGAAGAACCGCTCGTCCGACAGACCGAGCTTGCCCTGCTGCTCCTTCACCCAGTCACGGACCCGCTCCAGCGCCTGAGCAACCGTCTTCTCCCGAAGTTGGACATTGGTCTCGGCCAGAACCGAACCTGCGAAATCCATCAGACAGACATCGATGACGTCGGTGTTGACCGACATGCCACAGGACCAGGCGTAGGCGCCGTCCAGCGTCAGCATCGGGCTGGGCTGTCCCTTTCCGAGACCGGGTTTGGGCGCCCCGAGACTGATGATGCCGCGCTCGGCCAGCTGGTCAAGCAGCCGGTGTATCGTCTGCTGGGCAAGTTCGGTCAGACCGGTCAGCTCAGTGCGGGAAACGCCGGGATTGCGCCAGATGACACGCAAGAGTGCCCGCTCGTTGGGCGTTGCGACCGCATCGTCGGTCGGCCGGAAAAAACGTGGCGCGATCAACGCGTAGGGTGAATAGCCCATTGATCATCCTCAATAACTTACCATGCAAGGGTATAAACCAAACCGATCGATTTAAGCCATAGATTACTAACGTTGATTTTTTCTCGATTCAAGCTCTTGCACTTTGTCATACTATTGTTACCCTATCTGAGTAACTAAGGCATCGCTCAATCGGCCGAGGAGGGCTCGGCGATGTCTCAACGGAGGTCTCTATGAAACTCTCAACCCTTGCCGCAGCAGCGGCACTTCTTGGTTGCGCCGCGTCTGCTCATGCCGCCAACATCGAATTCTGGTACGGCAACACCGGCCCGGTCGAAACCGCGATCCGGGCGCAATGCGACGCCTTCAACGCCGCCCAGAGCGAGCACAAGGTCACCTGCGTCGGCCAGGGCAATTACGAAGTCCTGATGCAGAAGGCGATCGCCGCCTATCGGGCCAAGAACGCGCCGGTTCTTTTGCAGGTGCTCGATGCCGGCACGCTGGATCTGATGCTGTCGGACGCGGTCGTTCCCGTGCAGGACGAATTGCCTGATGTGAAGTGGGACAGCTATATCGCCGGTGCTCGCACCTATTACGAGACCTCGAAGGGCAAGCTCTTCGCCCAGCCCTATAATGCTTCGACCCTACTGTTCTACACCAACAATGTTGGTTTCCACGCGGAACTGAGCCGGTTTTTCCACCGAGAAGTGAGCCACCTCTGAGTATGGTTTTCTGATCAGGCTTTGGTCAAGGGGTTGGCCTT
>NZ_JBNWCL010000009.1:0-197634 GCF_053522445.1 Agrobacterium sp. 22-221-1 | reverse complement strand
CCATCATCGCAACCGTGCGAAAGCTCATCACAATCCTCAACGCAATCGCTCGATCAGACCCGGCATTCGCACAGTAGATCCACGGTTGCTTGTCCCGAGGATCTACTCACGTATCGTATGATCGGTCGGTTGCAGATGCTCGGGACAGGCCCGAGCATGACGATAGAGACCCTGGAGGATGGCATCCTCAAGCGAAGGCGGCAGAAAATTCTCTGCCGCATCCACTCTTCGCCCTCAGAGATAATCCCGCTTCACCGTTTCCAGAACGGCGGCAAAGCGCTCCTTGCGCTCTTCCAGCCGGCCATCCGGGCTGAGACGCGGCTCCGCGCGGCTTGCCTGCCAGAGCGCCAGCGTGGAAGGCGCGGCCAGCACCTGCTTGGCCAATTTGCGCAATGACCGAGGCTGCGTTTCCTGCGGCCGCACCAGCACGTCACCCTCATGCGCCGGGCCCTCATGCGCCGGAACGGAACCGGTCTCGGCAATGACGGGGCCGGGCGGCGGCGGGAAGCTCATGCCCCAGAAGCGCGAGCCCTTTTTCGCCGCCTCGGCGCGGGTCGAAACCGGCACATAGCGCGGCTGATATTCGACACCCACGCTGCCAGCCCAGTCGCTCCATTTGAAGCTGTTGATCGACGGCGAGGTGCTGACCGCGACCCATGGCACGCGGAAGGCATCGGCAAGGATTGCGCCATGCATGGATTCGGCAACGATGAATTCCGACTGGGCGATGGCGCGGATTACCGCTTTCGCCTCGCCGCGCGGGTCGAGATAGGTCAGCCCCGCCGGTTCGCAGACGGTTTCCCACATGCCGAATTCCGCCGATTCCCAGTGCGGAACGAAGGTCTTCTTGTAGAGCTTAGGCAGGCCTTTGAAATCGGGCATCTCGGTGACCATGACGGCCGGGTCGACAATGCCCTTTTCGGGCGCGAGCCCCAGCTTGGCGGCGGTTTTTTCGCCGCGCACGCAGCGAATATCCCAGAACTCGGCGCTGATATCCGGCACCGCGCCATAACCATAACCGCTGCCGATCACCAGCTTGCGCTGCTTTGCGGGCAAAAGAACGTCGTTCAGCACGGTGCCGACGCCGACGAGCATGACATCGTCATGCACATCGCGCAGGCCCGGAAGCAGAAAATCCCACAGCCACAGGTTGAGATCGTCACCGAAATTTCCGTGATGAGATTCCCAGTGGTAAGGTTTCATGAGGTCACTCCTGGGTGAAAAAACATATAAATTCTTGCGGGCGAGAATTCGCTCATCTGGAGCGGACGATTTTTCCAGCACCGAGCTCGAAAGCGGCGCGCAGCAGTGCCGGATCGCGCATCGCCCATTTCAGGAGCAGCCCGAATTCGGGCGCCTTGCGCCGTTTCAGATTGCCCGCCTGGCTCCACAGCGCCTGTTTGCGCGCCGTGTTTTTATAGGAAGCGATGGAGGCGACATCGTCCGGCCGGCGTGAAAAACGCCCCTCCAGCGTATCGAGCGCTACCCAGGTATTGAACTGCTGGCGCAGGAATTCCGGCGAGGTATTGTCGATGCTGTGGAAGATATTGACCCCCATGCCGCGCATCGCGCCAGCGTCGTCACAGAGAAGCGTGCGCTTCGATGCGAGGATGGAATCGCAGAAAAACAGCACGTCTTCCGCCGCCAGACGAAGCGCCGGGTCAAAGCGGATTTTCTCAAAAAGAGGACGGCCGATCACCATGCAGGAGAGATGCAGGAAGCTCCAGTTGCGCAGCATCACACTTGCCAGATCCGGCAGTTCGATCACCAGCGGCTTCTCGGAAAGCCGTGCCGCGCCCTCATTCTTCTCCAGCTCGGAAATGGCGAAATGATAATAAAATTCGTCACTTGCCTGCATGGATGCCCAGTAGCACTCGCCGCCATAGGTCTGAAGCGCAAAGGCCGCATTCTGCAGATGATCGGGTGTCCAGATATCGTCGGAATCAAGAAAGGCGACATAGTCCGTGCCGTCAGGCACATTGTCCAGACCGGTGTTGCGGGCGCCGCCCGGGCCGGCATTGGCCTGTTTAATGACGAGAATCCGGTCTTTCTCACCCTGCGAAAGTTCCGCAAGTTCCTGATCGATCGGGTATGGCGATTCGTCATCGACGATGACAAGATCGAAATCCTGGTAAGTCTGCGCAAAAACCGATGCGAGTGCACGTCCCAAGACACCGTGCTGCTTTTGGTAGTAGGGAATGACGACAGTAAATCTTGCCATTGTTTCGCCCCTTGCGTTGATCAAGAAGTGTCGGGCCCGATCCTAAAAGCGGCCCCGATGGTATCGGCAACTCCCAACCGGCTTTCCTCCCGCCGGCCTCCAGAAACAGGATGCTTGTATGCCCCCAGCGCCAAATGTAAAGACCATCACCACGAATGTCGGCTGGAGCGTTTTATCAAAAACAGGGACATTCGGGCTTAAATTTGTCACGGTCCCAATTCTCGCAAGACTGCTTTCCCCGGAGGAATTCGGGGTGGTTGCGGTAGGACTAACGGTTGTACAGTTCCTGACGATGATCGCCGGCGCGGGGCTGACCTCTGCCCTCATCGTCGAAAAGGAAGAGGATATGGAAACGATCCATACCGTCTTCTGGGCCAATCTCGCCATCTCCTGCACCATGGCCGCAGTCCTCTACATCTTCGCGGAATTTTTCGGCGGGCTGCTGGGCGCGGTGGAAAGCGCTTACCTGCTGCGCATCATGGCCTTCCTCATTCCGCTGCAGCTTGCCGGCGATGTCGCCTATTCGCTGCTCGCCCGGCGCATGAATTTCAGCAAGGATGCGCTTTGGAGCATGGCGTCGGAAAGCATTGCTGCCATCGTCGCGGTCGCGCTCGCCTTCATGGGCTTCGGCGTCTGGGCGCTGATCATCCAGCTTTTTGCCGCGGCCCTCATCCGGCTTGTCGGCCTTTATGCCGTTTCGCGCTATTGCCCGCGCTTCGTCATGAAACCGCGCCGGCTGGTGCCGCTTCTCGGCTTCAGCTCGGGGCTGATGGGCTCGGAAATCGCCAATTTCGTTACCTTCCAGTCGCCGATGGTGGTCATTGCCCGACACCTGGGTCTGGCCGATGCCGGCGCCTACTCCGCCTCCAACCGCTTTGCCAGCATTCCCAACCAGGTGGTTCTGTCAGCCGTCATGGGTGTCCTGTTTCCCGCCTTCAGCCGCATGATGGACGACCCGCAGCGCCGGCGCGATGCGCTGATGTTCAGTACGCAGGTGCTGACCGTGCTCCTGGCACCGATGATGTTCGGCCTCTGGGCCGTGGCGGAGCCGGCCATGCTTGTCATCTTCGGGCAGAACTGGGCCTATGCCTGGCCGGTCCTCGGTCTGCTCGCCCTGTCCAAGGCCATTCTGACGCCGTGCAGCACCTTCATCCCGTATCTGAAGGGAGCAGGTTACGGCCGCGTGCTGTTCTGGTCGGCGACCATCCGCGCCATCGTCACCACCGTCGCGGTCTGGCTTGCCGCGCTTTATGGCACCCTGATCGACGCGATGGTGTGGCTCTGCATCGTCAATGCGGTAACGCTGGTCGCCTATTCCTGGGCGGTGTTCAAGGCAAGCGATACGCCCTTCTTCCGCGGCCTTTATGTCAGCAGCCGGCCGATGATCGCGGCGCTGGTGATGGCCGTTGCGGTACGTTATCTGCTTCACCTTCTGGCTGAGCGCGTTCCCAATGCCACGCTTCAGGTTCTCATCGGCGCTGCCGTCGGCGGCGTCATCTATGCGGTGCTGATCCTGCTGACCGAACGGGCGCTGCTCGGGAAAATTCTCGGAATGGTCAAATCGCGGCGTATGCGGGATACTGCAACCCAAGGTTAGTTCAACCATAGAAAAACGCGCCTCATTTCCGCCGTTAACCGGTCTTTTCCGCGGTGATTTCCCTCGCCGCGGCAGGGCGTGATGGCGGTTCTTTTTGCAGCGCAATATCACGACAAATGACAATTTCACACGCTTCGGCGATTTTTAACGATGACCAGATTTAGAAAAATACCAGTAATTTCAGATATTTGAATTTTTACAGCGACAGGAATGACCGAAACGCCAGACATTCACCCGCAAAATCTAAGCTTGTGTTTTTCCCGCGTCGCCACATTTTATCCCAAAGTCGAAACCAGACTTTCCAGTGCGGGCTTAAGTTCGCTCTGGTTGCAACGCGGCGTGGGTGGACGCCGCCCAATAGGGGTGACTGATGTGACTGTCGATCAGAACCTATCCTCCCGTATCAATTTGATGCGCATACTGCTGATCTCCGGGATCGTGTTCGTCCATGTGCCGCACGATGCCGAAACCAGCCCTTTTCTCGGCCTTTACGGTTTCTTCGACTGGCTGCGGGTTTTCCTGGGCGATGCGCTGTTTCGCATCGGCGTGCCCTGTCTCAGCGCCATTTCCGGCTATCTGCTGTTTCGCCGCGGCATGAGCGGTTTCGATTATCCGGCGACGATCCGCTCCAAGTCGAAAACCGTGCTGCTGCCTTTCCTTCTGTGGAATGGCGCGCTGTTTGCGGCCGTATTGCTGATCCAGCTCTTCGATGTCGGCGTGGGGTATTTCCCCGATCTGTGGAATGCCAGCCCGCGTGAAATCATCAGCCACGGAACGGCGCTTGAGGAACTGCCGGTGAATGTGCCGCTGTATTTCCTGCGCGACCTCTTCGTCTGCATCCTACTGTCGCCGGTGCTCGCCTTTCTGATGCGCCGTTTCGCCCTGCCGACGCTCGCCATCCTGCTCTTCATCACCGCCATGCCAGACCTGACGATTTTCATCGTTCAGAAGAAATCCATTCTTTTCAGCTTCTCGCTCGGCATTGCGCTCGCGCTTCATCGTATCGACGTCAAGGCGCTGGACCCCTATGCCGTGCCGATCATGGCGCTGACCTTTGCCGCCTCGGCCATATTGGCGACGGGACTTTATTTCACCGGCCCGGAATTCACCTTCTGGCTCAACATGTCCCGCAATCTGCTTGCCGTTTTCGGCGCGCTCGGTTTCTGGGCGTCTTCTGCGCTGTTGATCCGCAGCCGGCTTGGTCAGCGACTTGCCGAAACCGGCAGCCTGAGCTTCTGGATTTTCTGCGCCCATTATCCGCTGCTCGTCATCATGTGGATGGTGTGGAACAAGGGCGGGCCGGATTTCTACCCCGCCTTCTATATCAGCGCGACGCTCTCCGCCTTCGTCATTCTGGTGGTCAGCAATGCCCAGACCCGCAAATACCTGCCGGCCGTCTATGCCGTGCTGACCGGAAGTCGCAGCGGCAAAGGCAAGACGAAGGCCGATTTTGCGGCAAAACGAGCCGCCATGATCGGCCCGCCGACATCCGAAACGCTTTATTCGCAACGACAGAGGTGAACCAATGACAACATTTGTCACCCGCGTTCAGACACGCATTCTTCTCGCCGCAGCCCTTCTGGCCGCTCCCTTTGCGACGCCGGGCCAGGCACAGGAAGGCAATGGCGCATCCTTCATCGAGAACTTCGATTCCATGGACAGAAGCTTCTGGTACGTGTCCGACGGCTGGAACAATGGCGCGCATCAGAACTGCACCTGGTCGAAGAAACTGGCGACGGTGGAGAACGGCCAGCTGACACTCGGTTTCGAAGAAGCCAAGGCTGGAGACCGCAAATTCGCCTGCGGTGAAATCCAGACCAAGGGCCGTTATCGCTACGGCACCTATGAAGCACGCATGAAGGCCGCCACCGGCTCGGGCCTCAACTCCGCCTTCTTCACCTATATCGGCCCGACCGACAAGAAGCCGCACGATGAAATCGACTTCGAGGTTCTGGGCAAGAACACGGGCAAGGTGCAGCTGAACCAGTATATTTCCGCCAAGGGCGGCAATGAGAAGCTGGTGCCGGTGGAAGGCGGAGCCGATGCCGGCTTCAACGACTACGCCTTCGTCTGGGAGCCGCAGCGCCTGCGTTATTACGTCAACGGCAAGCTCGTCCATGAAGTGACGGACGAGTCGAAAATTCCCCAGAATGCCCAGAAGATTTTCTTCAGCCTGTGGGGCACCGATACGCTGAGAGACTGGATGGGCGCCTTCTCCTATTCCGGCGCAACGCAAATGATCGTCGACCGGTTTGCCTTCACGGCGCTCGGCGACAAATGCCAGTTCCCGGAATCCATTGCCTGCGCCCTCAACTGATTTTTTTGAACCAACCCGTCATCCGCGGCGTCTCTGACGCATGAACCAACCGGACCCTTGCATGACCCACGTTCTATATCTCGCGCATGATCTGTCGGACCCCGCCATTCGTCGGCGGGTGCTGACCCTGCTTGCGGGCGGGGCGCGGGTGACGCTGGTGGGCTTCCGGCGCGGACAGAACCGACTGGCGGAGATTGAAGGCGTCTTACCCGTCGTGCTCGGGGAAACCGCCGACGGGCAGTTTCTGCAGCGCATGGCGGCGGTGGCGAAAGCCAGCCTCTCGCTCGGCAAGACCCTGAACGGCATCCCCGCCCCCGACGTTATTCTCGCCAGAAATCTGGAAATGCTGGCGCTGGCAAAGCGGGCCATGTCGATCTATGCCGGGCAGCCGGCGCTGGTTTATGAATGTCTCGACATTCACCGCCTGCTTCTCAACACGGGCAAGCCCGGACAGATGCTGAATGCCGCGCAGCGTTATTTCGCACGCGACGCAAAGCTGCTGATCACCAGTTCTCCGGCCTTCGTGGAGCATTATTTCAAGCCCGTGTCGGGCCTCGATCTTCCCGTCCTGCTGCAGGAAAACAAGGTGCTGGCGCTCGACGCCACTGTTGCCTCCGCGCCGCAGCCACGCGCGCCCGCCCCCGGCGAACCGTGGAAAATCGGCTGGTTCGGCGCGCTTCGCTGCCGCAAATCGCTGGAAATCCTTGCCGAATTTGCCCGTCAAATGCAGGGCAAAGTCGAAATCATCCTGCGCGGCCGGCCGGCCTATTCGGAATTTGCCGATTTCGACGGCTTCGTAGCCGCCGCCCCGCATGTGCATTTCCATGGGCCTTACAAGAACCCCGAAGACCTTGCCGCCATCTATAACGAGGTGCAATTCACCTGGGCGATAGACTTTTTCGAGGAAGGCCAGAATTCCAGCTGGCTGCTGCCCAACCGGCTTTACGAGGGCTGCCTTTATGGCACCCTGCCGATTGCGCTTGCCGGCACGGAAACCGCCCGCTTCATCGAAAAGCGCGATATCGGCTTCGTCCTGCAACATGCGGGCGCTGACGATCTCGCCGCGCTGTTTAACCGGATGAACCCGCAAACCTATGCGGACGCCTTCAACACCCTCTCGGCACTCGACAGGAAACAATGGCTGACCGACCGCGACGATTGCCGTCTGCTGGTGCAGCAATTGTCCTCTCTCGCCAAATCCGCTTCCGGCCATGCCCGTGAAGCGCAGTTTTCACCCGTGTAGTGCGTAGGGGGCAAATCATGGAAGGTCTTGGTCATTCCGGCATCAGAACGCTGATCGTCATTCCCTGCCTCAATGAGGCGAAGACGATCGAGGGGCTGCTTGTCAAATTCACCGGCGCGATGCAGGGGCGTCTTTTCCGCATCGTGGTTGCCGATGGCGGCAGCACGGATGGAACCCGCGATATCGTTTCCGCCTTTGCGGCGGCGGATGACCGCGTGACGCTTCTCGCCAATCCGAAGCGCATCCAGAGCGCCGGCATCAACCTTGCCGTCGCCACCTTCGGCGAGGATTTCGACTACCTCATCCGCATCGACGCCCATGGCGATTATCCCGATGATTATTGCCAGCGGCTGATCGAGGATGCGGAGCGCACCGGCGCGGATTCCGTCGTCGTCGCCATGGATACCGTCGGCCACGGCCTGTTTCAGAAGGCGACGGCCATCGCCCAGAATTCCAAGCTCGGCAATGGCGGCTCCAAGCACCGCGAAGGCGCGAAAGGCCACTGGATCGACCATGGCCACCACGCGCTGATGCGGATCGCCGCTTTCGACGCGGTCGGCGGTTATGATGAAAGCTTCAGCCATAATGAGGATGCCGAGCTGGATTTCCGCCTGCGCAAATCGGGTTTCCGCATCTGGATGACCGACAAGACCCGCATGACCTATTATCCGCGCGCGAGCGTCATGCCGCTCTTCAGGCAATATCTCGCCTATGGCCGCGGCCGGGCAAAGAACCTCCTGAAACATCGCTCTATCCCGAAAATCCGCCAGATGATCCCGCTCGCCGTGCTGCCGGTTTTCATCCTGGCGCTGCTGTCGCTTGTGCATTGGGCGGCACTTATTCCGCTCGGCCTCTGGATCGCCGCATGTGTGGGTTATGGCTTGTGGATGGCAATAGGTCAGAAAAACCCATACGGCCCGCTCGCCGCCTTTTCGGCGATGGTGATGCATCTGGCCTGGTCCACCGGCTTCTGGCTGGAACTCCTGAAATTCCGGGGAAGAAAGGCTGTCTCATGACCGACAACACCGTCACCCGCCCAGATGATTCGAAAACCGTCGATATCGGCATCTGCACCTACAGACGCCCCGCACTTATCGCCACACTTCTGTCACTCTTCGAGCTGGACGTGCCGGAAGGCGTGAAAGTTCGGCTGATTGTTGCGGATAATGACGAGGAGCCGAGCGCCAGGGCGAGCGTCGATCGCCTGCGCGAAACCGCGCCCTTCGAGATTACCTATGTGCATTGCCCGAAATCGAATATTTCGATTGCCCGCAATGCCTGCCTGTCGGAATGCAGGGCGGATTATCTGGCCTTCATCGATGATGACGAGACCGCGCCGCCGCATTGGCTCTGCGCCCTTCTGGAAAAGGCCGACGAGACCGGCGCGGAAGCCGTCCTCGGCCCCGTAACGGCGGTTTACCGGGACAATGCGCCGGGCTGGATGAAACGCGGCGATTTCCACTCGACCGTTCCGGTCTGGGTCAATGGCGAGATCATCACCGGTTATACCTGCAACACATTGCTCAAGATGGATGCGCCCTCGGTGAAGGGCCGGCGCTTCGCGCTGGCGCTCGGCCAGAGCGGCGGTGAGGACACTCATTTCTTTTCGCATCTTCACGCCGCCGGCGGCCGTATCGTTTTTGCGGAAGATGCCATGCTCTCCGAACCGGTGCCGGAAAACCGCGCAAGCTTCATGTGGCTTGCCAAACGCCGCTTCCGCTCCGGCCAGACCCATGGCCGTGTGCTGGCGGACAGGAAACCCGGTATACGCCGCGTGGTGCAGGTGCTGAAGGCAGGTTCGAAAGTGCTGTATTGCGCCGTCTTCGCCGCCTTGAACGGTTTCAACGCCGTGCGCCGCAACCGTTATGCGCTGCGCGGTGCATTGCATATGGGCTCGATGAGCGGCGCTTTTGGCGTGCGTGAAATCCGCCAGTATGGCGCGGTGGAGGCGACCTGATGGAAAACCTTGCCTCGCCGCCCGATATCAGCTTCGTCATCGCCGCCTATAATGCCGCCGATACGATTGAAGCCGCCATTCAAAGCGCACTCGACCAGCAGGGTGTGACGCTGGAAGTGATCGTCGTCGACGACCGTTCCGCCGATGGCACCATTGCGCTCGTGGAAGGTATCGCCATCGTCGACCCACGCGTCCGCCTGCTTGCTCTTGCCGAAAACCTCGGTCCGGGCGGGGCACGCAATGCCGGCATCGAAGCCGCGACGGGACGCTGGATCGCCGTGCTCGATTCCGACGATGTCATCCGCCCGGAGCGCTCCGCCTGCATGATGTGCCGGGCGGAAGCCGCCAATGCGGCGATTGCGGTCGATAATCTCGATGTCGTCTATACCGACGGCAGGCCGATGGAGACGATGTTTCCGGAAGACTTTCTGGAGGAACGGCCGGTTCTCACGCTTGAGGACTTCATTTCCTCCAACATCCTGTTCCGCGCCACCTTCAACTTTGGCTACATGAAACCGATGTTCCGACGCGATTTCCTCAATGTTGAGGGACTGCGTTTTCGCGAGGATATCCGCATCGGCGAGGATTATATCCTGCTCGCCTCGGCGCTCGCCGCCGGCGGTCTCTGCGTCATCGAACCGAAGCCGGGTTATGTCTACAATATCCGCGAAGGCTCGATTTCGCGCGTGCTCGAACTGCACCACGTCGAAGCGATGATGCGGGCGGATCAGGAATTCCTGAGCCATTACACTTTGCTACCCGCCGCCATGGATGCGCAGCAGGCGAGAGCCCGCAGCCTGCGGCTGGCGCATAATTTTTTGACATTGGTGGAAAACATCAAGAGCCGCTCGATACTGGGCGCCTTGAAGACCACGATAAGGGATCCTGCCGTGCTGGGGCACTTAAGAATGCCGATAGCGGTGCGGCTGAGGAGGCTGCGGGATGCGATGTTTGCGCCCGCAGCGAATACTGGGGTGAAAAGACAGATTTCGTGAAATTGACGCGTGGACGAAATCTGCGCGGGGACTGGGGACAGATCAAACCTTGATGAAGGAGAACGCGATGGACCTGAACAAAACTGTCAGAAAAGCCGTCATTCCCGTAGCTGGCAACGGCACACGGTTTTTGCCCGCCACCAAGGCGATGCCGAAGGAAATGCTGACGATCGTGGATCGTCCGGTCGTGCAATATGCCGTTGACGAAGCCATGCAGGCCGGCATCGAACACATTATTTTCGTGACGAGCCGCAACAAGACCGCCATCGAAGACTATTTCGACAGCGCGCCGGAACTCATCAACACGCTCACCCGCTCCGGCAAGACCGTGCAGGTGCTGCAGCTTGAAAAGATGCTGCCGGTTGCCGGCACTGTCAGCTATACGCGCCAGCAGGTGCCGCTCGGTCTCGGCCACGCCGTCTGGTGTGCGCGCGAGCTGGTGGGCAAGGAGCCTTTCGCCCTGCTGTTGCCTGACATGGTTTCCTATGGCGCCCGCGGCTGCATCGCTGGCCTGATGGAGCTCTATGACGAAGTCGGCGGCAATATTCTCGGCGTCGAGGAATGCCTGCCGGAAGAAGTCTCGTCCTATGGCGTCGTCGGCGTCGGCCAGAAGGTCAATCACGGTTTCGCCGTCACCGAAATGGTCGAAAAGCCGGAACCTTCGAGAGCGCCTTCGAATTATTACCTGAATGGCCGTTACATCCTGCAGCCGGAAATCTTCGATATTCTCGCCAGGCAGGAGCGCGGCGCGGGCAATGAAATCCAGCTGACCGACGGCATGAAGCGGCTTGCCGAAAAGCAGTCTTTCCATGCGCAGAAATATAGCGGCCGCACTTTCGACTGCGGCAGCAAGCAGGGCTTCATCGCCGCCAACGTCGCCTTCTCGCTGATGCGCGCCGACATGGAAGCTCAGGTTCTCGCTTCGGTGAAGGAACTGGTGGCAAACCACGAAAGCCGCGTCCAGGCGGCCTGACTTTAATCGCGCCGCCGGGGGAGGCGGCCGGCGCACCAATAACGGGAGGCGGGAAGGCGAGCATGTGTTCGGCTTCCCGCGTACCATTTTAATTCACAAGGTAGGTCCATGCACCACAAGACCTTTAAATCCAATATCGGTTTTCCGGAGTCCGGCAAGGATTCCGACACGTTCATCGACCTCGACCGCCTGTGGGCCGCCGTGGTGCGTCGTGCCAATGTCATAGCCGCTTCGGTCATCGCCGCCGTGGTTCTGGCCGGCCTTTATCTGGTGCTTGCGACCCCCGTTTACACCGCGATGACGCAGGTGCTCCTGGATGAAAGTCTTTCCCGTTATGCGGAAGAGGAATCGCCGGTGCCCGCCGCGCAGATCGTTGACAACCGCATCGCCAGCGCCGTGGAAATTTTGAAATCCAAGGAAATGGCGCTTACGGTGGTCGACAAGGCCAGGCTCGATGAGAACGACACCATCGTCAATCCGCCGATGTCGCCGGTCGAACTCGTCAAATCCTCCGTGCGCGGCATTCTCGATCTCGTCCTGCCGGGCGATCCGCCGGTCTCCGAAGCCGCAATCCGCGCCGGACGCCGCGAAAAGGCCGCCGCCGTTCTGCAGCAGTCGCTGACGGTGGAACGTGTCGGCCGCAGCTCGGTCATCGCCATCTCCACCCGCTCGACCGACCGCCAGCTTGCCGCGCAGATCGCCAAGACCTATGCGCAGGCTTACCTTACCGAACAGCTGAACGCCAATTTCGACGCCAGCGAGCGTGCCTCCGTCTGGTTGCAGGAACGCATGACGGACCTGAACCAGCGCGCCCAGGCGGCTGAACTGGCGGTACAGAAATTCAAGTCGGACAACAACATCGTCTCTTCGCGCGGCGAGCTGATGTCGGAAGGCCAGCTTGCCGACCTGAACGGCCAGCTGATTGCCGCGCAGGCCGATGCCGCGACGGCCTCTGCCCGTTACAACCAGTATAAATCGATCATCGACCGGGGACCGGATGCGGCTGTCGACAATGCCGTCGTTTCGGCCCGCGATACCGATAATTCGGTCATTCAGGATCTGCGCAAACGTTACATCACCATTTCCGACCGGCAGCAGGGCATCGTCCAGCAATTCGGCGCCGACCATCCGCAGGCGGTCGCGCTGGACGCCGAGAAGAAAGAGGTTTCGCGGCAGATCTATCAGGAACTGCAACAGCTTACCGGCAGCCTGAAGAACGAATACGACGTCACCAATTCCCGCGTACAGTCGCTGCGCGACAATATCGACAAGGTGGCAGGCCGCAATTCCGAAGCCAACATCACCATGGTCCAGCTGCGCGAACTTGAGCAGCGGGCAACGGCGTTGCGCACCCTCTACCAGTCCTATCTTGGCCGCTTCGAGGAGGCTTCCCAGAAGCAGTCGCTGCCCATCGCCAAGGCGCGCATCATCTCCGAAGCGGGCCTGCCGACATCGCCTTCCAGCCCGAAAAAGACCATGACCATGGCGCTTTCGGTCGTTCTCGGCCTGATGCTCGGTGGCGGTATCGCAGCGCTTCTCGAATTCCGGGATCGCTTCTTCCACACCGGCAATGATGTGCGTGACAATCTGCGCATGCGTTTTCTCGGTTACCTGCCCTTCATCGGTGAAAGGGGCGTGGAAAATGCCAAGGCGGGCAACAGCGCCGCCACCCCCGGCGGCGAGAACGCCACGCTTGACGAAAGCGGACAGGTCTCGTTCCAGAAAATGCTGCGCCTTGCCGTTGACAGCCCGCGTTCCAGCTTCGCGGAAACGCTGCGCAACGTGAAACTCACGGCAGATGTCGTCATTCAGGAACGCCAGTGCCGGGTCATCGGCGTCATTTCCTGCCTGCCGAACGAAGGCAAGTCGGTCGTGGCGCTCAATCTCGCCGGGCTGATCGCCTCCACCGGCAAGCGCACGCTGGTGGTGGATGCGGATATCCGCAATCCCGGCCTCAGCCGCATGTTGACGACACGGCAATCCGCCGGCCTCGTTGAAGTGGTGCTCGATGAAGTGCCGTGGACGCAGGCGGTGAAGGTGGATACACGCACGAAAATGGGCATCCTGCCGGTTTCCACCAGCAACCAGTTCGCCCATTCGAGCGAGCTGCTCTCCTCCTCCGGCATGCGCAAATTCATCGACTCCGCTCGCGAGGCCTGCGATTACATCATCGTCGACCTTGCACCCGTGGTTCCCGTCATCGACGCCAAGGCCTTTGCGCCGCAGGTGGATGGTTTCGTCTTCGTCACCGAATGGGGCAAGACGCCGATCCAGATGGTGCAGAACCTGATGGCCAACGAACCGCAGATCGCCAACAAGACGCTCGGCATCGTGCTGAACAAGACCGACATGACGGAATTGCAGCGTTATGCCGGCCCCGGCGGTTCGGAGCATTATCACGAGAAATTCTCCGCCTATTACGGCGATGCGAAGCCGCCGGTAAAGGAAGATGCGTGATCGTGAAGATTTAACAGGCCGGTTGCATCCACACTCCGTCACCCCGGCCCCCGAGCCGGAGTCCAGCCAGCCCAAGTCCTTGAGCTGAAAAGAAGTCTTGGCGCCGCGCAGACGCGCGGCGGCTGGATGCCGGATCTAGTCCGGCATGACGGAAGAATCACAAATTCCCCATTCCACCCATGGTATTGCCCACCGAAATTGCGCATTGATGGCGTGAAGCTAAAATCGCAAGCAGGATCAGTCCCATGCCATCACCCATCGCCTTTGTTTCACGGATGAATGCGGAAACGGAAGCCGTCTGGAAACAGGCGCTACGCGCCGCCATGCCGCAGGAAGACATCCTCTCCTTTTCCGAATTGACGGACGAACAGCGACGGGCAGTGGATTTCGCCATCGTCGCCAATCCCGATCCGGCCAATATCGCGGCACTTCCGGGCCTCAAATGGATCCACAGCCTGTGGGCGGGTGTCGAGCGGCTGGTGCTGGAACTGGGCGATAAGGCTCCCCCCATCGTTCGGCTGAAGGACCCGGAGCTTTCCCGCGTCATGGCCGAAGCCGTGCTGGCATGGACCTATTACCTGCAGCGCGACATGCCCGCCTATCGCGAAAACCAAGAAAAGGCGCTCTGGCAGGAGCTGAACTACCGCCACCCCAGCGAGATGACCGTCGGTCTCCTCGGCCTCGGAGCGCTCGGCACGGCTGCGGCGGAACGCCTTATCCATGCCGGTTTCAACGTTGCAGGCTGGAGCCGCTCGGCCAAGGCGATAAAGGGCGTGGAAACGTTGACCGGCGATGACGGGCTGCAGGCATTGCTTGAAAAGAGCGACATTCTCGTCTGCCTCGTGCCGCTTACCGATGCGACGCGCGGTCTTCTCGATGCCGGCCGTCTCGCTGCAATGAAACAGGGCGCGGCACTCATCAACTTCGCCCGCGGTGCCGTCATCGTTGCCGATGACCTGATTGCCGCACTTGATTCCGGCAGGCTTTCGCACGCTGTTCTCGATGTCTTCGAGCAGGAGCCGTTGCCCGCCGCTTCCGCCTTCTGGCAACATCCCAAAGTTACGGTCCTGCCGCATATTTCCGCGCCGACAAGCCGGGAAAGTTCGGCCCGGATCGTGGCCGGCAATGTTCGTACATGGCGGGAAACGGGCGGACTGCCGGAGACGGTCGACATGGCCCGCGGTTACTGAACGGCGGCAAGGCGGCCTATTCGGCCGCCACCGACTTACCCGTATGGGCCTGTTCAACGGCGGAGACGATCTGCTGTTCGTCATAAGGTTTGGTCAAGAGAACCGCACTTTCCGGCGCTCCTTCCGGCAAATGGCTGTCGCCCGTCGCAAACACAATGGCAAGCCCCGGCTTGCGGCGCAGGGCCTCCACCGCCAGTTCGCCGCCCTTCATGTCGGGCAGGCCGATGTCGGTGACGAGAACGTCGATCTGATCCGCTTCGATAGCCTTCAGCGCCTGCGCCGCATTTCCGGCCTCGACGACGGCAAAGCCGCTCTCCGAGAGCATCTCCGTCGAATTCATCCGGATCAACTCGTCATCCTCGACGAGAAGAACGCGTATGGACCGGTTTTGATTTTCGACCGCCCTGACCGGTTCGGAAAGTTTCGAAGAACCCGGCGCCGATGTCGGCCGCGCTCTCGACAGCGAAACCTGCTTGCGGTTGGCGATGACGTGGCGAATGCGCCGCGCCAGCGCTTCGCGCGTATAGGGTTTGGAGAGAAGCTCCACCCCGGCATCCAGCTTGCCGCCATGCACGATGGAGTTTTCGGTATAACCCGAGGTGAAGAGAACGGCGAGATTGGGCAGCCGTTCCTGCGCGCGGCGCGCCATTTCCCGGCTTTTCAACGGTCCGGGCATTACCACGTCGGTGAAGATGACATCGATCGGAATGCCGCTTTCCACCACCGTCAAACCGGCCTGCGCATCGCGGGCGGTGAGCACGCGGTAGCCGAGATCGCTCAAGGTCTCGACGACGGTGTTGCGCACTTCCTCGTCATCCTCCACCACAAGAATGGTTTCCGTGCCACCCTCCACGGGGCCGGTCGGCATCACCACTTCCCTGTCCTCATCGGCGGCGGAGCGCGGCAGATACATCTTCACCGTCGTGCCCTGCCCCACCTCGCTATAGATGTTGACATGGCCGCTGGACTGTTTCGCAAAACCATAAACCATCGAAAGCCCGAGACCCGTGCCCTTGCCTTCCGGTTTGGTCGAGAAGAACGGCTCGAAGACCTTTTCGAGAATTTCCGGCGACATGCCCGAACCCGTATCGGTGACGGCGAGCATCACATATTGCCCCGCCGAAACTTCCGAGTGCTTGCGGGCATAATCGCGGTCGAGAACCGCATTTCCGACCTCGATGGTCAGCTTGCCCTGCCCTTCCATGGCGTCGCGCGCATTGATGGCCAGATTGAGAAGAGCGTTCTCCACCTGGTTGGGGTCGGCATAGGTATTCCAGAGACCGCCCGAGGTGATGACCTCCACCTCGATCGCCTCGCCGAGCGAGCGGCGAAGCAGATCGTCCATGCCGGTTACGAAACGGGCGATGTTGATGACGCGCGGCTCCAGCGCCTGGCGACGGCCGAAGGCCAGAAGCTGGCTGGCCAGCTTTGCGCCGCGATGAACGCCGGCAAGCGCGTTTTCCAGCCGCCGCTCCGCACGTTCATTGCCGATCACATCCTTTGACAGCAATTGCAGATTGCCGGCGATCACCTGTAGCAGATTGTTGAAATCATGCGCCACGCCGCCGGTGAGCTGGCCGATGGATTCCATTTTCTGCGCCTGCTGTAGCGCCTTTTCGGTCTGGCGGCGCTCGGCCATTTCCGCCTCGACACGCGCCTCGAGGCTCTCGTTCAATTGCCGAAGCTGCTCTTCCGCCCGGATGCGGTGACGAATTTCGCGCTCGAGATTGCTCGCATGTTCCTTGAGGGTGTTTTCGGCCCGCCGCTGTTCGGTGACATCCGTATGGACGCCGACCCATTCGGCAATGGCGCCGGCCTTGTCGAAAATCGGCACGCCCCGGATCGCAAAAGTGCGGTAGACGCCGTCATGGCGGCGCACCCGATGTTCCCAGATATAGGTCGACTTTTCCGCGACCGCTTTGTTCCAGCTGTCGACAGACCCCTGCCTGTCCTCGGGATGGACCGCATCCGCCCAGCCAAAACCCTGATAGTCTTCCGGAGTCTGACCCGTCAAAGCGCTCCAGGCGGGTTGTTCGCCCAGCATCATTCCTTCGGCGCTGTTGGTCCACAGCACGCCGTGCACGGCATCCACCGCAGCACGGAAACGATTGTTGCTGATGAGGATTTCCCGCTCCGAGCGCTTGCGCTCCTCGATATCGATGATCAGCACATAGATGCCGTCGATGGAGCCATCGGCAATGTAACGCGGAACATAGCGGATTTCGGCGGCGCGCGTGCTGCCGTCCGATCTGCTGATCACAGTATCCGAAACGATCTTCTCGCCGCTGAGTGCGCGGTCGAGATAGGCCCTGCGGGCCTCGAAAAACGCCTCACCGACGATTTCGGGAACGCTGCGGCCGATCACCTCCTCGGCGCGGCGGCCGAACCATTCCAGATAGCCGTCATTGGCGAATTTATAAACGTAATCACGGTCGACATATCCGACCAGAATGGGCAGGGCATTGGTAAGCCGGCTCAGTTCCTTGCGGCTCTGTTCCAGCGCCTCCACGGCCTTCACCTTGTCGGTATTTTCAAGCACGGTGCATAAAACGCCGTCTACCGTGCCGCCTTCATTATAGATCGGCGTGTAGAACAGATCGAAGATCACCTCTTCCGGCAGGCCATGCCGCATCAGCGTCATCGGCTGGTCGCGATAGGCCATGACCTCACCGCGAAAACCGGCTTCGAGAATGCGGCTGTTCCAGTCCCATATTTCCGGCCAGATGCCGGGTACGGTTCCGCCCAGCGCCTGCGGGTGATAATTGCCGGCGATCTCCGCATAGCCGTCATTGTAGATCATCACATGATCCCTGCCCCACATCAGCACCTGCGGAATGGGGGAGTTGACGACGGAATTGGCTTTCTGCCTCAGATTTTGCGGCCAGTCGCAAATAGGACCGAGCGATGTCTTCGACCAGTCGAAGCGGCGCACAAGCTCACCCGTTTCACCGCCACCGATCGGCCATACCGGGGCAGCACGAAGATTGGTCATTCAACATCACCACAAAAATCGAGAGAAAGTCTCCCGTAATACAGCACGGGATAAAAGTCCAAGAAAACAAAAACTTCCCTTTATTGTTCCCGGCCTTTTTTTTAAATTTCGAAAAAGTTCCATTCGCGCGAAATATCCGGATGCTCCGCCGGAACCGTGACGCGAATTCGGTATCCCGACACCGCAGATCTGGAGATCACATCCGCCAGACCAGATAATTGATTGATAATTGCCATCCTCAATACGCCAGAATCTGCCGCAAACGGAACGGCCACAAAGGAATTATTAAGCCTCAATACGGGCGCTGGCGGTCGCGGTGCCGCCAGCGCCCGGGTCTTCGCCACACCGCGACCAGAGGGAACAACAATGAAAATACTTTTGGGTGCCACAATTCTTTCCGCCGGCTTCGCCTTTTCAGGCGGCGCGGCCTATGCCGCCGACTGTGGAAACGTGACGATCGCCAGCATGAACTGGCAATCCGCCGAAGTCGCCGCCAATCTGGACAAGCTCATTCTCGAAAAGGGCTACGGATGCTCCGCCGAAATCGTCACCGGCGATACCGTGCCGACTTTGACCTCCATGGCCGAAAAAGGCCAGCCGGATATCGCGCCTGAGGCATGGGTCAGCCTGCAGCCGGAAATCGTCAAGCAGGGGCTGGAAGGCGGCAAGGTCGTTGCGGCCGCCAAGATCCTCTCGGACGGCGCGGTCCAGGGCTGGTGGATTCCGAAATATGTCGCCGACGCCAATCCCGATCTCAAGACCATTCCGGACCTCTTCAAACATCCCGAACTCTTCCCCTCGCCCGAAGACAAATCGAAGGGCGCCGTGTTCAACGGCCCGCAGGGCTGGGGCGGCACTGTCGTCACCGCGCAGCTTTTCAAAGCTTTCGGCGGTGAAAAGGCCGGCTTCACTCTTGTCGACACCGGCTCCGCGGCAGGTCTCGACGGCTCCATCGCCAAGGCTTACGAAGCCAAGCAGCCTTGGGTCGGTTATTACTGGGCGCCCACCTCGCTGCTCGGCAAATATGAGATGGTGAAGCTCGGCTTCGGCGCCGACTACGATGCGGCTGAATGGAAGCGCTGCACATCCGTCGCCGACTGCGCGGACCCGAAGCCGAACGCATGGCAGGTGGATGACGTGCAGACGCTGGTGAGCAAGACCTTCGCCGATCGTGCCGGCCCGGCCATGGACTATCTGAACAAGCGCGCCTGGACCAACGACACGGTCAACAAGCTGATTGCCTGGATGACGGACAACCAGGCGACCGGTGAAGACGGCGCCAAGCACTTCCTGAAGGAAAACGAAGCGCTGTGGACGGGCTGGGTATCTCCTGACGTCGCGGAAAAGGTCAAGGCCGCCCTTTAAAAGCCGGTCCCTGCATATCTGCCCGGCAAACGGCGTCCGCCAGCGGCGACGCCGTGCCCGCATCGGCCCTGGAATGCCTCCCGGCTTTCCGGTGACGATGCGCCGGTTCAACAGAGCGTTCCGCCCTGCGTCCTGACGGATGCGCGGCGCTCTGACGATTTTACTCCCGGAGTGCGGAGGATATCGATCCCCGCCTCCGGTTCGTCATGGAGAACAGGATATGGAATGGCTTTTCAAATTTCCGACCATGAATGACGATGCTCTGCGCGCGCTGAAAAAAGTCATCGACGAGGGGTTCCGGGCTTTCACCCGAACCTATGGCGGCGCAATCGAGGGATTGTTCACCCCCCTTCAGAGCTTCCTCATCTGGGCGGAAAGGCTTTTGATCGGCGCACCCTGGCCGGTCGTTATTCTTATTGTCGGCGCGCTTGCCTGGTTCGGCAGCCGCAGCGCCACCATTGTTTCGCTCTGTTGCGGCATTCTCTTCGCCATCGGCTGGTTCGGCATGTGGGAGGACACGATGAAGACGGTCTCGATGATCTTCGTCTGCGCCGTGTTGTCCATCGTCGTCGGCCTGCCCATCGGCATCGCCATGGCACGCTCCAACCGCCTGCAGAGCGTGGTCAATCCCGTTCTCGACGTGATGCAGACGATGCCGAGTTTCGTCTATCTCATTCCTGTCGTCATGCTGCTCGGCATCGGCCGCGTGCCCGGCGTCATCGCCGTCGTCATCTACGCCATTCCGCCGATGATCCGGCTTACCAACCTCGGCATCCGCATGGTCGACCGCGACGTGCTGGAGGCTGCCGACGCCTTCGGCTCTTCGAAGCGCCAGAAGCTTTTCAAGGTGCAGCTGCCGCTCGCACTGCCCACCATCATGGCCGGCATCAACCAGACCATCATGATGGCGCTCGCCATGGTCGTCATCGCCTCCATGATCGGCGTGCAGGGCCTCGGTCAGCCGGTGCTGAAGGCCATTGCCAACCAGTATTTCACGCTCGGCGTGTTCAACGGGCTTGCCATCGTCGGCATCGCCATCATCTTCGACCGCATCAGCCAGGCCTATGGCCTTCGCCTGCAAAAACACCGGGAAGTGGCGCATGGCTAGTCAATCGATCGAAATTCGCAGCCTCTACAAGATTTTCGGCCCCAGGGCAGCCGACTATGTCGAACCCGTCAAGGCCGGCATGTCCAAGGCGGATCTCAACGCCAAACATGGTCATGTGCTCGGCCTGCGCGATATCAACATCACCATGCCGGGCGGGCAGATCACCGTCATCATGGGCCTTTCCGGTTCCGGCAAATCGACACTGATCCGCCACGTCAACCGGCTGATCGACCCGACCGCCGGCGAAATCCTCTATGGCGGCACGGACGTGTGCCGCCTCAACGAAGCCGAGCTTCTGGAGTTTCGCCGCCACAAGACGGCGATGGTGTTCCAGAAATTCGGCCTCTTGCCACACCGCAACGTGCTGCAGAATGTCGTCTACGGTCTCGAAGTGCAGGGTGTCGACAAGCGCGAGCGGGAGGAAAGGGCGGAAGTCTGGATCAGGCGCGTGGGGCTGGAAGGCTTCTCCGGCCATTATCCGAACCAGCTTTCCGGCGGCATGCAGCAGCGTGTGGGTCTGGCGCGGGCGCTCACCAACAATGCCGAAATCCTGTTGATGGACGAGGCCTATTCGGCGCTCGATCCGCTCATTCGCGTCGATATGCAGACGGTGCTGCTGGAACTGCAGAAAGAACTGAAAAAAACCGTGGTCTTCATCACCCACGATCTCGATGAAGCGCTGCGGCTCGGCGACAAGATCGCCATTCTGCGTGACGGCGAAATCATCCAGCAGGGCACGGCCGCGGAAATCGTCATGTCGCCGGCCGACAGCTATATCGAGGCCTTCGTGGAGGAGGTCAATCGCGGCAGGGTCATTCGCCTCGGCGCCATCGTCCAGCCGGAATTTTCCGGCCAATCGCGGCTTCAGCTGGATGCGGACATGACGGTCGAAGAGGGTCTGCGTGCGCTCGTCCGGGAAAATGTCAGCAGCGCCACGGTCGTCGGGGAAAACGGCAAATCGCTCGGCGCCGTCACCACTGACGCCATCATGCGCTGCCTCGTCAGGACCGCACATGGTGAGGAAGCAGGCACGGCTGAACGCTTGTCAGGCTGAGCCTTCAAGCCACGCGGCCACGCCCTTTGCGGCAGCCTTGCCGGTGGCGAAACAGGCGGTCAAGAGATAACCGCCGGTCGGCGCTTCCCAATCCAGCATTTCCCCGGCAGCAAATATGCCGGGGAGCTTTTCCAGCATGTAGTTCTCATCGAGACCGCTCCACGCGACGCCACCGGCCGATGAAATCGCCTCGGCAATCGGTCTCGTCCGCAAAAGCGGTATCTCGGCATGTTTTATTCTCGCGGCGACGAAATCGTCCGGCATGGCCGCGATGTCGGGAAAGATTTCCCGCAGAAGCCCGACCTTCACAGCCGATAAGCCGGCCGCCTTGCGCATGCGGTTTGCAAAACTCTCCTTCCGCCCGAGTTTCGCCAGATCGCGGCTGAGGCGTTCCACCGTACGTCCCGGCGCAAGATCGATTGCGAGCGACACTTTGCCCACCTCTTCCAGCCGGTCACGCAGCGCGGCGGAATGGGCATAGATCACGCTACCCTCGATGCCATGCTTGGTAATGACGAATTCGCCCTGAAAAGCCCCTGCCGGCGAAATGGTGATGGTGGATTTCACCGCTTCCCCCGCAAAACGCGCGCGGAAGATGTCGCTCCAGTCAACGTCGAAACCGCAATTGGCGGGGCGGAACGGGGAAAGCACCACGCCTTTCTCCGCCAGCGCCGGAACCCATGCGGCATCGGAGCCGAGACGCGGCCAGCTTGCGCCACCGAGCGCCAGAAGAACGGCATCGGCCTTGATGGTAATCTCGCCCTCCGGCGTCGCGAAAACCGGCTGCCCGCCGGGAAAACCCGTCCAGCGATGCCGCGTCCTGATGGTCACCCCCTGCGCCTCCAGCCGGGCAAGCCATGCCCGCAGCAACGGCGAGGCCTTCATGACGGTGGGAAACACCCGACCCGAAGTGCCGACGAAAGTTTCCTGCCCCAGCCCCTGCGCCCAGTCGCGCAGCATATCCGGCGTGAAATCATCGAGAGCGGCGCGCAGCCTCGGTTCCGCATCGCCGAACCGGTGACGGAAGCTGTCGTAATCTTCGGCATGGGTGATGTTGAGGCCGGATTTTCCGGCCATCAGCAATTTGCGCGCCACGGTCGGCATCGCCTCGAATACCGTCACGGCATGGCCTGCGGCCGAAAGCATCTCGGCCGCCATCAACCCCGCCGGTCCGCCGCCGATAATCGCGACCTGCCTCGCCTTTGCCAAAACCCTCTCCATCGCCATCTTCGCCATTCCGAGCCTTATACCGATTTCCGCATGCGAATATATGCGATATTGAAACGCCCATGTTCACGCTCGACAGACCCGTCACCTTTTCGCAGGATATCAAGAAAAGCCGCTTCATCGCCTTTGCCGCGCCGGTGACGGGCGAAGAGGATGCGAAGAACTTTCTTGCGGCGCATTCCGATCCCGACGCGAACCACAATTGCTGGGCATGGCGAAGCGGCCAGACCTATCGTTTCAGCGATGACGGCGAGCCTTCGGGCACGGCCGGGAAACCGATCCTTCAGGCCATCGACGGTCAGGCGCTGGACAATGTCGCCGTTCTCGTCATCCGCTGGTTCGGCGGCATCCTGCTCGGCAGCGGCGGGCTGATGCGCGCCTATGGCGGCACGGCGGCAGCGTGTCTACGGCTTGGAGAAACCTGGCCGGTCATCGCTTATGTCAGCGCGACTTTGAGCTGCCCCTTTTCCGATCTGGCGCTGGTGAAATCGCGCCTTTCCGCCACACAGAACCTGCGGGTGGAAAAGGAAGATTTCACCGGAACCGGCGCGAATATGTTGCTCTCGGTTCCGGCCGAAGAAGCCGAACGGCTCACCCGTCTTCTCAGCGACCTGACCAGCGGGCGCGTCAATTTGCATATTCCCGAATAGAGTTTTTTCGCTTTTCTTCGAATCGCGAAAACACTCTAACTCTTTGTTTTGGCGCATTTCCGGACGGAAAACCGGGGTCCACTTTTCCTGGAAATGCTCTAGCGTCTGTCCGAATGCGCAATTCGTGCTAAGGAAGCGACATGTCATCCGAGCTTTCCAACCCCGTCTATCATCCGCCACTCGACCCCTGGCTCACCATCGTGCACCGCGACGACGATCTGCTGGTGCTCGACAAGCCAAGCGGGCTTTTATCGGTGCCGGGGCGCGATCCCGCGCTTTCCGACAGCCTCATGACGCGTGTGCAGAAACAGTTCCCGAAAGCGCTGATGATCAACCGGCTGGACAAGGACACATCGGGCATCGTGCTGATGTCCCTGAACCGCAAGGCGCATGCGGCGATTGCGTCGCAGTTTGAAAACCGCCAGACGCGCAAATCCTATGTCGCCATTGTCTGGGGAGAGGTTGTGGGAGAAGCGGGGGAAGTGGACCTGCCGCTCGCCATCGATCCCGAAAACAAGCCCCGCCACCGGGTCGACCGCGAGAACGGCAAGCCGGCACAGAGCCTTTGGCGGGTGCTGGAACGATTGCCGCTTCCGGCAACACGGCTGGCGCTGACACCCCTTACCGGCCGTACCCACCAATTGCGGGTGCATATGAAGGCGCTTGGCCACCCCATTCTCGGCGATGAATTTTATGCCGAAGGCGAAGCGCTTGCCGCCGCGCCGCGCCTGATGCTGCATGCGCAGGAGGTCGGGTTCCGCCATCCAGGTGGCCGTGACGTCACCTATACCGTGCCCTGCCCCTTCTGAGGCCTGCGATGAAAGAAAAAGACGAAAGCTTCGTAGTAGATTTTGTCGGCGGTGCAGTCGGACACCGTTTCCGCTCCGGCGAGGGGCGCGGACAGGCCCTGCCGAAAGCCGCGGGTTTCACAAAGGGCCGCACGCCAAAGATCGTGGATGCGACCGCAGGCCTCGGGCGAGACGCCTTTCTGCTGGCCTCACTGGGAGCAGAAGTAACGCTGATCGAGCGCTCGCCGGGAATGCATGCCCATCTTGCGGACGGCATTCGCCGCGCATTGGAGGCTGGCGGCGCCTATGCCGAGGCGGCGGCGCGCATGACGCTGCTTCACGGAGATTCACGCCAGTTGCTGAAAGAGCTTTCACCGGAGGTGGTGATTGTCGACCCCATGCATCCGCCGCGCCATAACACGGCGCTGGTGAAAAAGGAGATGCGGGTGCTGAGAGAACTGGTTGGCTCCGACCCGGATCAGGTGGAGCTGATGGAAGCTGCGCTGGAGAATGCGACGAAGCGGGTGGTTCTGAAATGGCCCCTGCGCGCCGAGCCGATGCCGGGCATTCGCAAGCCTTCGCATCAGATAATGGGCAAGAACACCCGTTATGATGTCTTCATGATCTTCGGAAAATCTATCGACCCGGAGGAATGATCAACGGAAGCTCGGCTTTCGCTGCGCATTCATCAAAAGCTCGTGCCGCGAGGCGAACTCGCCGAACAGTTTTCTGAGCCGCGTTTCCTCGGCCTTGTCCAGCCGGTAACGCCGGCAGAATTCCGCGACGTTGAGGATCGGCTTGGTTCTGTTCCCGTCTATGGTCTTGTTGTCGATGATCTGCATGGCGCTCTCCGTGTAACAAAGGGGAAAACGTGACCGCAGGCTGGCGGTTCCTTATGAATTCGCATGGATGAGAAAAGAGCGTGCCGCCTGCACACGGAGTGATCAAGTTTTCTTGAAACTATCGCAGGAAACGAAATCCTCCCCAAATGGTTCTCTGCCTGACGTAAACGATGGAAGGGAGACCCATGTTCCATAACAACCGATTTCTGAGTTCGACGATCCTGTGTGCGTTGCTCGCCGTGCCGCTTGCCGGCGTTGCACAGGCCCAGGCCCCGGCCGCCGAAACGAAACGGCCGAATGCGCCGGATCAGAAACCGGCCTTTGAGGGTCAGACCCGCGCGCCACAGGCCGCCACCCAGCCAAGCGTCGAAAAAACCGTGATCGCGGACGGCCTACCGCATCTGTGGTCGATGGAGTTTCTGCCCGATGGCCGCATGATCGTCGCAGCCAAGGAAGGCGCCATCCATATCGTCGCAGACGGCAAGGCCGGCCCGGCGATCGCGGGTGTGCCTGAGGTGGCATCCGACGGACAGGGCGGCCTTCTCGACATCGCGCTGGCTCCCGATTTCGAAATGTCGCGCACCATCTTCTTCTCCTTCTCCGAACCGCGCGATGGCGGCAACGGCACTTCGGTAGCCTCGGCGAAACTGACCGAGGAAGGCGGCGCGGCAAAGCTGGACAATGTCTCGGTGATTTTCCGCCAGATGCCGACCTATGACGGCGACAAACATTTCGGCTCCCGCCTCGTCTTCGGGCCGAACAACGAGCTTTATGTCACCGTCGGCGAACGTTCCGATTCAAAGCCGCGCGTGCAGGCGCAGGACCTGTCGAGCGGGCTCGGCAAAGTCTTCCGCATCGATACACAGGGCAAGGCCTTTGAAGGCAATCCTTTCGCCAGCCGACAGAACGCCCTCCCCGAAATCTGGAGCTATGGCCACCGCAACCTGCAGGCGGCAGCGCTGGACGGAGAAGGCAGGCTCTGGACCGTGGAACACGGCCCGCGCGGCGGCGATGAGCTGAACATGCCGAAGGCCGGCCTGAACTACGGCTGGCCGGTCATCACCTATGGCGTCGAATATAGCGGAAGGTCGGTTGGCGAAGGCGTTACCGCAAAGGAAGGCATGGAACAGCCGGTCTATTATTGGGACCCGGTCATCGGCCCCTCCGGCATGGCCTATTATGACGGCGACCAGATTCCCGAATGGAAGGGTGCCTTCATCGTCGGCGGTCTGGTAAGCCAGGGCCTCGTCATCCTGCATATCGATGGCGACAGGGTTGCCACCGAAAGCCGGCTGCCGTTGGAAGCGCGCATTCGCGACGTGAAGGTCGGGCCGGATGGCGCGATCTATGCCGTGACCGAAGAGCGCGGCGGCGGTGAATCGCAGATTCTGCGGATCGCCAAGGCCGGCTGATTAAAAAGGCCGGCTGAGAAAACTCACGACTGGAACGACAGGCCGCCGGAACGAAGGCGGCCTGTTTTTCGTTTGCCGCAGCGTGAAACCTGCCGGAAAAAACCATGCCACAGCCGCCCACCCGCCTTCTTGCCAAAATCGGACTTGCCTATGTCAACGATCAGGAGCCGGGTATTGCCCGCGAGAAACGCGGACGCGGTTTCTGTTACCGCCTTCCGGGCGGCGAACTTCTCTCCGACAGCGTCGAACTGAAGCGCATCAAAGCGCTCGGCGTGCCGCCCGCCTATAAGGACGTGTGGATCTGCATCGACCCCGCCGGCCATCTGCAGGCTACGGGTTTCGATGCCCGCGGGCGAAAACAATATCGGTATCACCCCGACTGGCATGCGCTCCGGGGCGAAACGAAATTCTTCCAGCTGAAAAGCTTCGGCAGGGCGCTGCCCGCCATTCGCCGCCGCGCCATCGCCGATATCGAAAAACAGGATCATGGGCCGGAAATGACGCTCGCGGCGCTCACGCTGCTGCTCGATGCCGCCTATCTGCGCGTCGGCAACCGCTCCTATCTCGAAACCAACGGCACCTATGGCGCAACGACATTGCTCAAGCGGCACGTCTCCTTCGGTGAAACCATCGAGCTGCGGTTTGCCGCCAAGGGCGGGCAGAAGGTGAAACGGCAATTGCGCCACCCCCGCCTTCAGAAAATCCTCGAGGAGATCGCCGATCTGCCCGGCAAGGAACTCTTCGTCTGGCAGGATAGCGAAAACCGCGTGCATTCCGTCGATTCCAGCGATCTCAACGCTTACCTCTCCCGCATCGGCGGGCAAGGCATCTCCGCCAAGACCTTTCGTACCTGGGGCGGAACGCTCGCCGCCTTCTGCAACGCCATGGAACATGTGGCGGCGGGCGACAAGCCGAGCATGAAGGGCATGTGCCAGGCAGCGGCCGCAGAGCTTTCCAACACGCCCGCCATCTGCCGCAAAAGCTATGTGCACCCGGCCGTCCTCGGTATAGCCACGGAAGAGAAAGCGCAGAAAAAACTTGGCCGCATTTTGAAGGTCGGGGCAAAGCCCGTCTCCGGCCTCAGGGCGGATGAAAGACGGCTGCTTGCCTTCCTGCCCTGAGGATCAGCGGCTGCCCGCCCATTCCGCCAGTTCCCGCTCGGCCCTTTCCAGCGCGCTGTAATTCAGCAATTTGCGCAGGAAAGCGACGGTAACAGCGCGGGTTCTGAGATTATACCGGCCTTCCGCCTCGTCATCGCCGGCTGCCTGATGCACGTTCAGCTTCTCATAGAGGCTTTGCAGCCGGTTCTGCACGCTGCGCAGCGACAGGTTACGGCGGCGGGCAATCGCCTTGTCGGTAAGCCCTAGCGCGACATCGACAAGGATTTCATATTCGGAATCGGTAAAGCCATGGGCCTTGCCGAGGCTCTTTTCCTGCAGGCCGCGCACTTCCCGGTCGATCACGCATTGCGCCTCGATGAAGATGCTGCGCAGCGCCAACCGCAGGCGGTCATCGGAGGCGGATTTCAGAACGTAGCCATAGGCGGCCCCTTCCGGCACGATGCGGGAAACACCGCGCACATAGGCCTCGTCGGAATAGTTGGACCAGAACAGGATGCGGGTATCGGGCCTTTCCTTCCAGATGGTGCGCGCCGCCTCGATGCCGTTGCGCTCGTTCATCTGCAAATCCATGACGATATGGGCGGCGCGATTTTCGCGCGCGAGCTTCTCGCCGGTTCTGCCGTTTGCCGCCTCCAGAACCTTGTCGCATTCCGGCAGCGCGGCACGCACCGCCTCGTTCAGATAGGCGCGGTGCAGCGCATCGTCCTCGACGATCAGCACATCCATGTCACAACTCCTCCCGCCGGTCGAAAGCGCCTGCCGGCAAGGTTACGGTGATGCGGGTTCCCGCTCCCGTGCCATTGCCGCCAATATCGAATCTCGCCGAAATCAGCCGCGCCCGCGTCTTCATATTGCCGATGCCGAGGCCACCGGAGGCCCCGCCTTCGCCGCCACCGCTGCCGTCGTCGCTGACCGTCACCTGCAAGCCGCCGTCGATCGCGGTCAGTTTCACGGCAATCGCTTCGGGCTGGGCATGGCGAATGGCATTGTTCACCGCCTCCTGCACAATGCGGAACAGCGAGATGGCCACCGTCTTGTCCAGCCTTTCCACCAGCCCGTCCGTCTCATCCGTCACCGACCAGTCGATTGCCGATCCGCTATCGCGCACGGAACGGTCCACATAGGTCTCGATGGCCTCAACGACGCCGAACAATTGCAGGATCGAGGGTTTCGCCTCCTCAATGATCTCGCGCAAATCCTGCATGCAATGCTGCAGGCTGCGCACCACCGGCTCCAGCATCTCGCCTGACAGGTCAGGGGTATGGCTCATGCGCTCGATGCGCCGCGCCAGCCGGGTCAAATCCGCGAGCGTCTGGTCGTGCAGATCCATGCCGATGCGCTGCCGTTCGGCCTCCAGCGCCTCGGTCAATTGCAGCGCGCCCAGCCGCAGGCCCTCCTCGCGGGCATTGGCGCGCGCTTCCTCGATGGCGGAGCGTTTGGCCTGCTCGGCGGCGCGGATCGCGTAGAAATAGGGCGCCAGCAAATCTGCGACGGCGCGGGCATTCGCCACATCCTCCATCGTATAGGCGTCCGACTGGTGGGAGGAGCAACTCAGCGCGCCGATGATATCGCCATGCACCTTCATCGGCACATGCAGCCGGCTATGCAGGTTAAGTTCGATGATCGGGCTTGAAAACGACCCTTCGAAATGAAAGCGCGGATCGGAACAGGCGTCGCCGCTCAAAAGGTATTCCACCTCGCCAGACAACAGCGAACGGATCGGGCTGCCGGTCAGAAGGGCGGGCGGCTGCCGGCTCCAGGCGCTGACGAGACCACTCTCATAGGCGATGTGATATTTGTCATCCAGCTGCTTGATGCAGACATCCATATGGTCATGCGGGATGATATGGCTGATCTCGGTGGCGACCGCCTGGATGATGGCATTAAATTCGAGCTGCCCGGCAAGCAGCCGCGAAATGCCCATATAATGATGAAAAAGAGCACTTTTCGGCGTATCCAGCATGTGCGGACGCCCTCCCAAGCGCCTGCTTTCGACCATCGCGGCGAAGCTTCAACCCCTTGGGCGCCGCATCATCCATTCTGCGCCCAGCAGTGGCGTTTCGTCCTGCGGGTTCCCGCATGCTTTCTGCGGAAACCCGCAGGAAGATTGCCGCGATCCGCCTATACAAGCCAAATCTTCTTGGTCATTCTCGCTTCTACTGGGGAAAGGAGCTCCAGTGCAAAGGAATTCCACCTGCCGCCGAGGAGATTTGCGGCGTGCGAGAATTCCGGGCTCGAAAAGGGCAAGCCACGAGGGAGGAAATCAAATGGCTTTCAGGAAGATGCTTCTGGCATCGGCCGCTGTCGCATGCGCAGCTTTGCCGATCACCGCTCATGCCGATACGTCGGCCAAAAAAATCGCGCTTTCAAACAATTATGCCGGTAATTCCTGGCGTCAGGCGATGCTGACGAGCTGGGACAAGATCACCAAGCAGGCGGTTGCCGACAAGCAGGTCGCCGCCGCTGACGCCTTCACCACAGCCGAAAACCAGGCGACGGAACAGGCCGCGCAGATCCAGAACCTCATTCTTCAGGGTTACGACGCCATCGTCATCAATGCCGCTTCGCCCACCGCGCTTAACGGCGCGGTGAAGGAAGCCTGCGATGCCGGCATCACCGTCGTATCCTTCGACGGCATCGTCACCGAGCCCTGCGCATGGCGCATCGCGGTCGATTTCAAGGCGATGGGCGAAAGCCAGATCGACTATCTCGCCAAGGCCATGCCGAAGGGTGGAAACCTGCTCGAAATCCGTGGCCTCGCGGGCGTTTCGGTGGATGATGAAATCCACGCCGGCATCGCCGCCGGCGTCGCCAAGAACCCGCAGTTCAAGATCGTCGGTTCCGTCAACGGCGATTGGGCGCAGGACGTCGCGCAGCGCGCCGTCGCCGGCATTCTGCCGAGCCTTCCCGAAGTCGCGGCTGTCGTGACGCAGGGCGGCGACGGTTACGGCGCGGCACAGGCTTTCGCCGCCGCCAAGCGCCCGACACCCACCATCGTCATGGGCAACCGTGAAGACGAGCTGCAATGGTGGAAGCAGCAGAAGGATGCAAGCGGTTACGAGACCATGTCCGTCTCCATCGCGCCCGGCGTCTCGACGCTGGCTTTCTGGGTGGCGCAGCAAATCCTCGACGGCAAGGATGTGAAGAAGGACCTGACCGTACCCTTCCTGCGCATCGACCAGGCCAATCTCGAGGAAAACCTGAAGACGACCCAGAAGGGCGGCGTGGCGAATGTGGAATATTCACAGGAAGATGCTGAGAAGGCCATCGCATCGGCCAAATAGGCCGGATCGGCTTTAAGCCTCACTATTGCGGCGCTCCCGGAACGGGCGCCGCAATAGCCACCATATTATCCGATTTTCACATCACTGGCGTAATTGCTCATGAATGACATCATCGAGGCGGAAGAGGTCGTCGCTGCGCGCGGCGTGAAGGTCGTGTTCGGCGCGGTAAGGGCGCTGGATGGGGCCGATCTCGTCATCCGCACGGGGGAATGCCTCGGGCTCGTCGGCCATAACGGCGCGGGAAAGTCCACCATCGTCAACGTCATCAATGGCGGGCTGACGCCGCATGAGGGTTCCGTTTCCTATGGCGGCAACGAAAACCGCCATGGCATTGCCGCCGCGCGCGCGAACGGCGTTCGCTGCGTGTTTCAGGAACTGTCGCTCTGCCCGAACCTGACGATCAGCGAAAATGTCCGCATCATGCATGCCGCCACGGGTGGGCGAAACTGGCGAGGCCGTGCGCTGACGACGATCCGGCAGACACTTGACGAGATTTTTCCCGGCCACGGCATCGATTGCGAGCTGACCATCGCCGAACTTTCCATCGCTGAACGGCAGATGGTGGAAATCGCCATCAATTTCTGCCGCATACCGCACGCGCCGAGACTGGTGATTCTCGATGAGCCCACCTCTTCGCTGGATGCCGGTCTTGCCGAGCAGCTGATGGATTATGTCCGCCGTTTCGTGCGTGAGGGCGGCTCGGTTCTGCTGATCTCGCATATTCTCGGCGAAATTCTTTCGACGGCCACCCGTATCGTGGTGATGAAGGATGGCCGGGTGGTGGCCGACCGGAAGGCCGCCGACTTCACCACCCGCTCGCTGGTCGAAGCGATGGGCAGCGTCGTCAAGGAACAGAACAGGCGGCGGGGTGAAAGCCGCAAGGCAGGCGAGAAGGTGCTTTCCATGCCGGCACGCCGGGGTGAAGGCCTTGCCTTCGAGGCCTTTCGCGGCGAGATCGTCGGCCTTGCCGGTCTCGGCGGCCATGGCCAGACCGAAGCGCTTCTCGATCTTTATCTCGCGCAGAACAGCAGTTGGATACCCGCGCGCAAGACCGATATCGCCTTTGTCGCTGGCGACCGCAGCCTGAACGGCACTTTTCCGCTGTGGAGCATCCTCAAAAACCTGTCCATCGCCTCGCTCAGGGATATTTCAGCCGCAGGTATGGTGGACAGAGCCAAGGAAACCGAGCTTGGGGCGCAATGGAAAAAGCGCATCGAAATCCGCACGCCCGACATGGGCAACAAGATTCTCTCCCTCTCCGGTGGCAACCAGCAGAAGGTGCTTTTCGCCCGCGCGCTCGCCACCACCGCCAGCACGGTTTTGATGGACGACCCGATGCGCGGCGTCGATATCGGCACCAAACAGGAGGTCTATGACATCTTGAGAACCGAAGCCTCCCACGGCCGCACCTTCATCTGGTACTCCACCGAAATGGACGAAATCCGTCTCTGCGACCGGGTCTACGTGTTCCGCGACGGCGCCATCCAGGCGGAACTCGTCGGCGACGATATTACCGAGCAGAATGTGCTGGCGGCCTCCTTTGCGGGAGAAGACCACGCATGAAACTCTCGGCAAACGCCCTCCGCCTCATCATTCCCGCCGCCTCGCTCGCCTTCCTGCTTGCCGCCGTCTTCTACATGCAGCCGCGCGCCATGAGCTATACCGGCATGAACCTGCTGTTCAATCTGGCCGTGCCGATTGCGCTCGCCACCATTGCGCAGATGCTGATCATGTCGGTCAACGATCTCGATCTGTCGATGGGCACCTTCGTCAGTTTCTGCGCCTGTGTGACCGCCACTTTCCTGCAAACCACGCCCATCCTCGGAATTGCGATTTTTGCCGGTGCGATTGCGGTTTATGCACTGCTTGGCGCCATCATCCATATCCGCGCCCTGCCCTCCATCGTCGTCACGCTCGGCATGAGCTTCGTCTGGGGCGGCCTCGCCGTTCTCATTCTTCCCTCGCCCGGCGGCCAGGCCCCCGCCTTCATCCGGGCGCTGATGACGGCAAAACCGCCCTTCGTGCCAATCGCCATCGTCGCCAGCATCCTGATCGCGGTCGTCGCCCATTACATCGTCATGCGCTCTTCTTTCGGTGTGCTGATGCGCGGTGTCGGCGGCAATTTCCGCTCGGTCGAGCGCTCCGGCTGGTCGGTCGTCGGCATTCGCGCCGCCACCTTTGCGCTGGCCGGTTTCTTCGCGGTACTCTCGGGTATCGCCCTTGTCGGGCTGACGACATCGGCCGACGCCAACATCGCGCTGCGTTACACGCTACTCTCGATTGCCGGCGTCATTCTCGGCGGCGGTGAATTCGTCGGCGGAAGGGTATCGCCCATAGGCGCCGTCATCGGCGCGCTGACGCTGACGCTCGCCGGTTCGTTCCTCTCCTTCATGCGCATTTCGCCGGACTGGCAGATCGGCGCGCAGGGGGCGATCCTCATCATCGTGCTCGCGCTGCGCATTCTGCTCAACCGTCTTGAAAAGCGGGAGAAAAACCAATGAACGGGCTGTCTTCACTCACCAGAAAACCATGGATATGGTCCTTTGCCGCAACAGCGGTCGTCTGGATTGTCACCGTGCTCTTCACCGGCGGCGCAAGCTCCTTCGGCCTGTCGCATGCCGCACTCACCTTCGCGGCCTTTTCGGTCATCGTCGGCATCGGCCAGATGTTCGTCATCACGCTCGGACCGGGCAATATCGACCTCTGCGTTCCCGCCACGATGACGCTGTCGGGGACGCTGGCGCTCAAATTCATGGATGTGTCCGACGGACTTATCCTGCCCGGACTGCTGATCGCCATCCTGATCGGCATCGCCATCGGCATCGGCAATTATGCGCTGATCAAGCTCCTGCGCATCCCGCCGATCATCGCGACGCTCTCCATGAGCTTCATCGTGCAATCCATCGCCATCTGGTCGAACCGCGGCCTGCGCATCAAACCGCCGGAAACATTGGCCACATTCGCCACGTCAAGTTTCTTCGGCATCCCGAATGTCGCCCTCGTGGCCCTGCTGCTCTCGGTCATCGCCTGGCTGCTGCTAGACCGCTCGTTTTACGGACGCTGGATTTCCGCCATCGGCCAGAGCACCTTCGCCGCCCGCATGACCGGCATTCCGGTGGACGGCGCACGTTTCGTCACCTATGTGCTCTGCGCGGTACTTGCTGCCATCGCGGGTTATCTGCTCGCCAGCTTCTCCGGAGGGGCGGCGCTCAATATGGGCTCGGAATATCTGCTGATGTCCATCGCCGTCGTCGTTATCGGCGGAACGGCGGTGGCGGGCGGCGATTCCAATGTGCCCGGCATCTGGGGCGCTTCGCTCTTCATGTTCCTGGTGGTCTCGATGCTGAATACCTATGGTTTCGGCGCCGGCATCCGCCTCATCCTCACCGGCCTCATCATCATCTCCGTCATTCTTCTGGCAAGCGGCCCCAAGGCCACGCGCTGAACCCATAACGACAAGCCCCCAAGCGGACCACGCTCATGACCATAGACACGACCTCCCCTTACGAAATCCACGATGACCGCTTTCGCCATCTGATCGTCGGCAATGCCGAGTTGGAAGAGCTTTATTCCGGCTGCCGCTGGGCCGAAGGCCCGGTATGGTTTGCCGATCTGAACTGCCTGCTGTTCAGCGATATTCCCAATCAGCGCATGCTGCGCTGGGTGCCGGATGGCGGGATCTCGGTATTCCGCCAACCCTCCAACTTCACCAACGGCAATACCCGCGACCGGCAGGGGCGGCTCGTTTCCTGCGAGCATGGCGGCCGCCGCGTCACCCGTACCGAAGTGGACGGCTCGATCACGGTTCTCGCCGACAGCTACGGCGGCAAGCGGCTGAACTCACCCAATGACGTGGTGGTCAAATCCGATGGCAGCGTCTGGTTCACTGACCCAACCTACGGCATTCTTTCCGATTACGAGGGGTACAAGGCCGAGCCGGAACAGAAGACGCGCAATGTCTACCGGCTCGATCCCGCAACCGGAAAGATCGACATCGCCGTAGATGACTTCGTGCAGCCGAACGGGCTTGCGTTTTCGCCTGACGAGACGAAGCTTTATATTGCCGACAGTTCCTACAGCCACGATGTCTCCCGCCCGCGCCATATCCGCGTCTTCGACGTGGTGGATGGCGTAAAGCTCACCAACGGCCGGGAATTCTGCAACCTCGACAATGGCCTGCCGGACGGTTTCCGCCTGGATACGGCCGGCAACCTGTGGACCAGCGCCGGCGATGGCGTTCACTGCTTTTCCCCCGAAGGTACGCTCCTCGGCAAGATCAGGGTGCCGCAGACGGTCGCAAACCTCACTTTCGGCGGCCCGAAAAAGAACCGCCTGTTCATCACCGCGACGAAATCGCTTTATTCGGTCTATGTCGCCGCAACCGGCGCGCAAACGCCTTGAGTTACTGAAAAACCGGAGAAAACGGGCCGGGAAGGAACTGGCAAGACGGGTTCACCGCGCTATAAAAGCGGAATGAACGACGATTCCAGCCCCTTCCTGACCGACGACATGGCCGTGGACGGCGACGCGCCGGCAGTCGAGCCCACCAGCCGCATGCTTTCCTGGGCGCGCAATTCCGCTCTTTACCGGCTGGAACAGCGCATGATGACGGAAAAGCAGCTGCGCGACGCCATCATGCGCAAGGCGCGGGAAAAATTCGAGGATATCAGCCCGGCGCAGGTCAGGGCGCTCGGGGAATTTGCCGTGACCTTCGCTTATGGCATCAAGGCGCTCGACGACACGGCTTTCGCGGAAATTACCGTGCGGAGCGGCCAGCGCAGCGGCAAGTCGAAACGCGGGCTCGCGCAGAAACTTCAGATCAAGGGTATCGCCCGGGAAACGGCTGCGGTCGCGCTTCTGGAAACCGATGATCTGGTCGCGGCCGTCATCTTCGCACGCAAGCGCGCCTTCGGGCCGTTTCGGCGTGTAGAACTGGACGAGAAGCGCAAGGCCAAGGAATTCTCCGCCTTCGCCCGCAATGGCTTCGGCTTCGAGATCGGCGCGAAGGTCATGGCGATGACTTTCGAAGAAGCGGAAGAGATTATCGCTGAAGCGCCGCTCTGACCGCTATTGCGACATCGGACGCGTTTTCAGATAGGCGATCAGATCCGCAATATCGGTTTCGCTCCACAGCCCGAAAAAGCGCATCGCATTTCCGGGTATCGCCTTCTTCGGGCTGGCGATGAATTTTTGCAGTTCCTCCTCCGACCACACTCGGCCAGCCGCGCCGGCATCCTTCAGCGCCTGCGAATAGTGGCCGTAATCGGTCACGGAAGCCATCGGCCTGCCGACGACACCCATCAGATGCGGCCCCATGCGGGTGCGTGGCGTGTCGACGCTGTGACAGGTGGAACAGCGGCTGAAGACCTTCTCCCCATGGGCCGCATCGCCCTCGGCAAAAGCGGCTGTCGCCAAAAGGAAAGAACAGGCGGTCACTGCCGCCACACGTCTGAATGTGGAAATCATGGCCCGGATAATACAACGCCCTCTCCGTCTGACAACGAAGAGGGCGTTTTTTGACATGCGACAGAATGCCCGGCCGGGGCCAGGCACTTTGCCGATCAGTTCATGGCCGTGAGCGTCACGGAGGTGCCGGTGGCGGCGAGGTTGAGACCAACCTGACCCGTCACGCTGACCGTCTGCAGCTGGATGGAGCCGGACGTGCCGCCAACGAGAACGTTTGTGCCGACGCCGAGACCGACGGTGACTTCAGCCGTTGCGCCCTGATAAAGGCCGCCGAGCGAACCGCGGTGGTAACCGGCGGTCGGGGCGAAAACGGCCCAGACCAGACGGCCCTGCGTGGTGAAGCCGAGGTCGACACCCATCTTGCGGATGGCGCCGGTGTAATGGTCGGTGCGACGGGCGCCCATGGTGGACTGGAAGGTGCAATCCAGTTCCTTGGCCGAGCCGAGAACGTAACCGACGCCGCCGCCGATATCGCAGGTGAGGTAACCGATCTTGACGCCGTTGCGATCGTCCTGCTCCTGCGGAGCCGGCTCATATCTTGCAAGGTCGGCAGCGAGAGCGGATGCGGTTCCGCCGAGGCCCATCGTCAATGCGGCAAAAGTTACGGCAACAGCCTTTTTCATCTGATTTTCTCCTGTTTTATTCCTACCCGCAGCAGCCCTTCTTGCCCTCTCCGGATATTGAATTCCGCACTGTTAACGTTTGTTCCCTGAAATCGATCCAAAACAACTTAATTGGAGGCGATGAAAGCGGAACGGTTAACAATGTCTGATGGCGGTAGGATGCCATTAAGACATTGTTAGGGCGGAAAATGCGTGCGGAATCGCCATCAACAGCCAGCATTGCCGGCCGTTGTTTTGCTGCAACAACCTCAAAGCGGCAGGGCGACGGGAAAGCCGGTGGCGGCATGGGTCATGACATCCATGCGGACGCCATAAATGCGCTGCAGCGTCTCCGGCGTCATGATCTCCTGCGGCGTTCCCCGTGCGATAAGCTGGCCGGAATGAAGCGCGACGATCTCATCGCAGAAGCGCGCCGCCATGTTGACGTCGTGCAGCACGACGATGACGCCGAGCCCCTTTTCGCGCGACAATCTCTGCACCAGCGAAAGCACTTCGATCTGGTGCGCCATGTCGAGTGCGGAGATGGGTTCGTCGAGAAGCAGGCTTTCGGCATTCTGGGCCACCAGCATGGCAAGCCACACGCGCTGGCGCTCACCGCCCGAAAGCGTATCCACCAGCCGGTCGCGGAAGGCGACGGTGTCGGTGAGTTCGATCGCTTCGTCCACTTTCTCCTGATCCGCTTTGGTGAACTGCCCAAGCGCGCCGTGCCAGGGATAACGGCCGAGCGCCACCAGTTCCTTGGCCAGCATGCCGGAAGCGGCCGGCGTATATTGCGGCAGATAGGCGAGCTTTCGCGCAAATTCACGATTGCCCCATGCGCCGAGAGCCTTACCCTCGAATGAGACCCTCCCCGCCGTCGGCTCCTGAATCCGCGCGAGAATCTTGAGCAGCGTGGATTTTCCCGAACCGTTATGACCGATCAGACCGATGGTCTTGCCGGTCGCAAAACTGGCCGTCAGCGGCTGCAGCAATGTCCTGCCCGGCACTTCCATCGTCACGCCGTCGAGAGAAAAAAGCGGAATATCGTCATAATCGACGGCAAGTGCTGCCTGACCCATGGTTCTCATCTCCGTACATCGTTCAAAAAATTCATCATCGTCTGCCTGAAAGCCAGATCAGATAGGGCGCGCCGGCAAGCGCCGCAAAAAGCCCGAGCGGCAGCTCATAAGGAAAGGTGACTGTCCGTGCGCCGAGATCGGAAAGCGCCATCAACACCGCGCCGAACAGGAAGGAGGCGAAGAGATGGTCGCGCGGCGTGGTGAAACCGGCGCGAAGCGCAATATGCGGCGCCATCAATCCGACGAAACTCAAGGGACCGACGAGCAGCGAGGCAGCCCCGGTGGCAATGCCCGCCACCGCGATGACGGCGATGCGCGCCGCGCCGAGCGGCAGTCCGAGGGAGAGCGGCACATCCCGCCCGAGCGGCAGGATCGTCAGCCAGCGCGTGACCGATAGCGCGCCCGCCAGCAGCACGATGGAAAGAATGGCAAGAAAGATCGCCGAAGCCGGCGTCGCCGTCGAACCCGAGCCGCTGAGCCAGGCGAGGATCTGCCATGCCCGCTGGTCGCCAATGGCAAGCAGCGCCGAGAGAACCGCCGAGCAGAGGGAACTGATGGCAATGCCCGCGAGCAGGATTTTTTCCGGCGCGAGGTGCCGGCGCATGGAAAACAGCAGGACGAGGATCATGACGGCCGCAGAGCCGATGCCGGCGCCGCAAAAGAGTTCGAAAAGACCGGCGGCCGGAAAAATCGTGATGGCGGCGGCAAAACCGAGGCCTGCACCGCCGCTGACGCCGATCACTTCCGGGCTTGCCATGGGATTGCCGGTAAGCCGCTGGAGAAGCGCCCCCGCCATGGCCAGAAGACCGCCTGCGGCCACGGCCGCCACCAGCCGCGGCCAGCGGAACGGCAGCAGGCTTTGCAGATCGTCAGCCTTCAGCACCGTCCAGCCATCGGGCCCCTTGCCGATGGCGAGCGCTGCAAAAACCAGCCCCGCCATGACGGCCAGTACCGGCAGCAGGGCCGTAAGCCGGCGTCTTGTCGCCAGCTCGACGCCTTCACCGCGATGCACATCGGTCGGCCGGATTTTCGGCAGCAGCCACAGAAGCAGCGGGCCACCGATCAGGGCCGTTACCGCGCCGGTCGGAAAAACTTCGGCCGTCGTGCTTGCCAGAAGCTGCACGAGACCGTCGCAGAACCACAGCAGCAGGCCGCCCAGAAGCGGGGAAACCAGGAGCACCGAAGACGAACGCCGCACACCGAGCGCCCGGGTGAGCGCAGGCGCTGCAAGGCCGATGAAGCTGACGAGACCGACCGCCGAGGCAACCAAGGCGGCCAACATGACCGCGACGGCGGCGACCGCCAGCCTGATCGAAAACAGCGAGACGCCGAGCGATCGCGCACCGGCGTCGCCGAGACCGAGGACCGTCAGCGGCTTTATCAGCAGGCCGGTCAGCACGAGCCCGGCAACAAGCTGAAACGCGAGGGACAAGGCGTTCGACCAGTCCTGCTGGCTGAGCGAGCCACCGTTCCAGACGACCAGCGACATCAGATATTCGCCCTGCGCCAAGGTCAGCGCGGCGGAAACGGACGCGGCGGTGATGCCGACCAGCAGCCCTGACACCACCATGGTCACCGGCTCGAAGGAGCGTCGCCAGCCGAGAAGAAACACGATGCCGGCCGCACCGGCCGCGCCAGCGAGCGCCACCAAGGCGCGGTTGCCATCCAGCACCGAGGGAAAGAACAGGGTTGCGATAACGATGGCCAGTTGCGCGCCGGCCGAGATGCCGAGCGTCGAAGGATCGGCAATCGGATTGCGCAGCAATTGCTGGAACAATGCGCCCGACAGGCCGAGCATCGCGCCCGCCAGAATGGCGACCGCCACGCGCGGCATCAGGCTGAAGGCAAAAATCACCTGATCCATCGACATGGTGGCGGCATCGAACGGCAGGCCGGGCCATGCACCGAAAGGCAGCCGCAGCAGCCCGGCATGCAGGGAAAGCCCGCAGGCCAGCACGAACAGCAGCCCGAAGAAAAACTGAAGAGGCCGCGCCGTCACAGGGCTTCTCCCTGCGCCGAGAGCGCTTCGGTCAGAAGCCGCGCAAAGCGCATGCCGGCGGTGATGCCGCCATAGGGGCCGACATTGCCGAGCGTGACCACCCGGTTTCCCCGCACGGCGGGCAGCGCGCGCCATATGGCGCTGCTGCGCAGGGTTTCCCGCGCCTCGACCGGAATATCGGAGACGATGACGATGCGCGCATCGGGCGAAGCGGCGAGGTTTTCAAGCGGCACCGGGGCCGCGAAGGTGAATTGCGAACGATCCACCCAGGCATTGGCGAGCCCCAGCCGGCCAAGAACATCCCCGAACATGCTGTCCGCACCGAAAGCGCGAAAATGCCGGGCGTCGCCGATGTTTATCACATAGGTCGGCCGCGCCGCAAAACCGGCAAGGCGGGTCCGCATGGCTTGCAGCGCCGCTTCCGTTTCGCCCAGAACCCTGCGCGCCTCGTCCGCCCTGCCAAGCTTTTCGCCAAGGGCTGAGACCGCCGCCAGCGCCTTTGCGAAAGGCGGCTCGCCCTTCACGTAAAAGGGCAACGAGAAGACCGGCGCAATCGCTTCCAGCCTGCCGGTATAACGGGTGTAGAAGGGCGAAATCAGAATGAGATCGGGCCGGGTCAGTTGCAGAAGCTCGAAATTCGGCGCGCCGCGCAGGCCGAGATCGGCGACGGTTGCAGGGATTTCCGGCTCGACCGCATCCACCCGAAACTGGATGAGCTCGGTCGCCGCCACCGGCATGACGCCGAGCGCAACGGCGGTTTCCAGCATGGCCCAGTCGATGGCGGCAAGGCGTGGCGTGACCGCCGCGCGCGCCTTGCCAGCAAGAGCCGAAGCAGCGAGCAGGCCTAAAAATTCCCGCCGCCCCCAAAGGGGGGACATCCATCGATCCTTGCGCGTCATGCCCCTGCTGCTTCACTTTGATATGGCGTCACCAACGATAGGTCAGCTTGCCCATAACCGTTCTTCCGTCACCGTAATAGCATCCGAAAGTGGAGCAACTAGAAATATATTCTTTATCAGTCAAGTTTTGCACCAGAAGCGAGGCGCGGTAGCCGTTTTTCTCGTAATGCACGCCGAGATCGAGCAGGGCGAGGCCCTTCATCTCGAAGGTATTGGCGGCATCGCCATAACGTTTTCCGACATAACGCACACCGCCGCCGATGCCGAAACCCTCAAGGGCGGTATCTTCCGGGAAAGTGTAATCCAGCCAGAGGCTTGCGGCGTGCCGGGGCGTGCTGTCCAGCTCCTTGCCGTTATTCACGCGGCCTGAGACCTCGCTGTCCATGTAGGTATAGGCCGCGCGCAGGTCGAGCCCGTCGGCAAGGCTTGCGACGCCTTCAAGCTCCAGGCCTTTCACATGCGCCTCGTCCATCTGCTGCGTCACGCCGCCCACCGTCGTCGTAACGTTTTTCTGTGTCAGATCGTAGACCGCGGCGGAGAAGAAACCGTCGAAACCCTCGGGCTGGTATTTGACGCCCGCTTCCCATTGTTCGCCGGTGGTCGGTTTCGGCGCATCGCCGACAGCCGGCTGCGGCACCGGTTCGAAGGAGGTCGCGTAGCTGACATAGGGCGCGATGCCGCCATCGAACAGATAGCTGACGCCGACGCGGCCGGTCAGCTTGTGATCGTCCTTGTCGAGCGAGCGGTAGGTGGTGCCGTTGAAGGTCGTGCCGCTGGTGCTTGCCCAGTCCTGCCGCAGGCCGGCGGTGACGCGCCAGTTCTCGAAGGCCATCTCGTCCTGCGCATAAAGGCCGATCTGGGAAATATCCGTCTTCACATCGGCATAAAGCGTGCGCGAGGTGAGGCTGATCGGCCCGCCATAGACCGGATTGACGGGATTGAGCGGCGTCGCGGCCCAGAATTCGGTTTTGACGTTATTGTCGAAATAACGGTAGTCCAGCCCGACAAGCAGGGTGTGGTCGATCGGCCCCGTGGAGAACTCCGCCTGCAGGTTGTTGTCGATGTTGAAAGTGTTCAGCAGCTCGTCCTGGAACGTCGCATTGCGGCGGATGAGATTGCCGATCATGCCGCCGCTGGTCGAAGACATGCCGAGCGCGCGGTAGGACCAGTCGAAATTGGAATAACGCGCATTCTGCCGGAAGGTGAAGGTCTCGTCGAAACGGTGCTCGAATTCATAGCCGATATTGGTGAATTTGCGGCTCGACGTATCGAAGGACGGATCGCCGACATAAAAGCTGCGATCCAGCATATTGCCGGGTCTGAGATAGGTCAGCGCCGGCGGCAGGCCGGAGGGCGAACTCGGATTGTCGTGCTGATAGGAGGCAAGAACCGTCAGCTTCGTATCCTCGTCCGGCTGCCAGGTCAGCGCCGGTGCGATGAAATAACGGTCGTTCTGCAAATTGTCGGTCTGGGCATGGGCGTTGCGCGCAAGGCCGGTCAGGCGATAGGCGAAACTGTCGCTATCCGCCACCGGGCCACCAATATCGAACATCGACTGGTAATAGTCGAAGCTGCCGATCTGCACACCGACTTCGCCGAACCGTTCGAAGGTCGGCCGCTTGCTGATGAGATTGATGAGGCCGCCGGGATTGCCCTGACCGAAAAGAACGGAAGCAGGCCCGCGAATGACTTCCACGCGCTCCAGACCGTAAACCTCATAGGAGGGCGCACCGGCGGTGCGCATCAGCCGCAGACCGTTCAGGAACTGCAACTGGTTTCCCTGAAACCCGCGAATGCGCGGCGCATCGAAACGCGGATCCGCCCCAAACGGCTGCGCGACGACACCCGGAACATAATTCAGTGCCTCGCTGAGATTGCGAACGTTCTGAGCATCCATCTGGTCCTTGGTGATGACGGATACGGATTGCGGTGTCTCGATCAGGGATCGCCCCGTCTTGGTGGCGCTGGCGCTGGTTTTCGCCACATAGCCTTTCACGGGCGCCTTGGGGTCCTGATTTTTGGCGCCCTCCACGGTGATGGTCTGCAGCACCGTCGTACCGGCCTCCTGCGCAAGGGCGGAAGCCGGGGCCAAAAAGCCCACATAAGCGATGACGGCGCAACCGCCAGCCAGAATGGAAATGTGTTTGGTTTTTCCCTGCACCCCAAGCCCCTTCATCACCCGCGCCACCACAAGGCGGTATTTTTCTGGAGAATTTAAGTCATCTTATTACGCAAGGGACGGATTGCGATCCAATAAGCGCAGCCGGTTTTTTTCAGAACTATTGATTATGAAAACTCACAACGATAATAGCTTGGAATTATTCAAATCTGCCGGAAAGGCCGTGACGATGGGCAAGAAACCGGCAAGCCGGGCAGAAACGTTCGAATTGCGCCACCTGCGCTATTTCACCACGCTGGTGGATGAACGCAATTTCGAGCGCGCCGCCGCCCGCCTCGGCATTGCCCAGCCGGGTTTGAGCCAGCAGATCATGGCGCTCGAACAGATTGTCGGCATGCCGCTTCTCGACCGGACGCGCCGCTCGGTGAAGCTGACCACGCCCGGCCAGCTTCTCTACGAGGATGCCCGGAAAATCCTCGCCAATGCCGAGGCGACGCTTGCGGCGCTCAAACGCGTCGACCGCGGCGAAACCGGGCGCATTTCCATCGGTTATGTCGCCTCGGCCGCCTATTCCGGCCTGATGATCCGGTCCATCGCCAGTTTCCGCGCTTCCCATCCCGATGTGGAGCTGCAATTGATCGAAATGGAGATGCGGCTGCAACTGGCCAAGATTGCCGACGGCAATCTGGACTTCGCCTTCATCCGCCCGCCCGCGCCTGTTCCGGAAGGTGTGACAACCCATGTGGTGCTGCGCGAACCGCTGATGGCCGCACTTCCTGAAAACCATCCCCTGGCCTTTGCGCTGCAGGTCGATCTGAAAAAGCTTGCCGGCGAGACCTTCATTACCCCGCGACAGCCGCCGGATGTCGGCTTTCACTACAATACGATAGAGGCCTGCAATGAAGCCGGGTTCCAGCCGGCGATCACCCCGGAAGGCAGGGACTACACCACGATTGCCAGCATGGTGGCCATCGGCCTCGGCGTCGCGCTGGTGCCGCGCTCGCTTAATTGCCTGAGGCTGCCCGGCGTACGCTATGTGCCGCTTGCCGCCAGTTCCACGACCTCGGACCTCGCCATCGCCCACCGGAAAACGGAAGCCTCTCCCGCCGTCAGGGCCTTCATTCTCCATATGCGCAATTGAAGCGGCAGCACCCGCCCGCCTGTCGATCCCGTGGACGAAAAATCCGCCATCACCCGTTTGCGCCGCGTCGGCGGCAACAGGCGGGGGCGGCGTAACCGCATGGGATTGCGAAAAGAATGGTGTTCTTACGGGCAGGCCGAAAACAGGAACGAAATCCTGTCCGGATATTTCCTGTCCCCGCTTTTCCCCGTGGCCGCAGCGCACCCCATAATCGCGGCAGATTTTAATTTACGGGAGACAGCAATGGCTGAGACTTACGAACACCACGCCGCCGGCCTCGAATCCCCGGCATCTCACGCTTTCGATGTGGTTCCGGACGATACGAGCCCGCTTCCTTCTCCCACCCGCGCCATCTATGTGGGCAATGGCGGCCATCTCTGCCTGACCCTGCTTTCCGGGGCGACGGTGAGCTTCCAGAACCTGCCCGCAGGCAGCCTGCTGCCGGTCAGGGCCACGCGCATATTTGCAACGCGCACCACCGCCACAGGCATCGTGGGCCTCAATTAAGGGCCCTATCGTCTCGACGATCTGAAACACCCCCACCGAACGGCCACCACGGAGTGTGACACTTTCATGACAAGCTTTCAGGTTGATGTCAGCAAAATGACGCATCCGCCATTGATCGGCCCATGCGGCAGCCTGGACGGCGGCGTTTTCGCCCCGTCTCCGTTGCCGCCGGCCTATTGGAAATCTGGTGGATCTGACAGTGGCTCTTTTTACCGCGAAAGCGACGGGAACAGTAACATATCGTCCGGAAATCGGCAGCGTGCCGCTCAGCCTGCTGACGGCAGCCTATCTGCTGTTTTTCACGAACCGGACATTCTGGTCGAAGGTTCACACCTATCTTTCCGCCTATCCGGTTGCCATCGTCGCGCTTTATGCCGCCATGGCCGCCTTTCTCGGCGCCCTCATCATCATTTTTTCCGCCAAATATCTCATCAAGCCGTTTTTGATCTTCCTGGTCTTCGCGGCGGCGGCCGCTTCCTGGTTCATGGATCGCTACGGCATCGTCATCGACAGCGACATGATCCGCAACGCCATGGAGACGACGCAGGCGGAAGCCGGCAATCTGATCACGCCCGGCTTTCTCTGGCACATGGCGATTTACGGGCTGGTGCCGTCCCTCCTCATCGTCACCGTGCGTGTGCGCCACCGCCCGATCCTCGACAAGCTTTTGTGGAACACGATCAGCATCCTGATCTGTCTTTCCATCGCCGGCATCATCAGCTTCGCCAATTCCAAGACCTTCACAACCGCCGTGCGCCAGCACAAGGATATCGTCAAAAGCGTCAATCCATTGTCGCCGATCATGTCGGCCATTCATTATTTCACGCTGGCGGGCAAGGAAGTCGATATTCAGGTCAGCCCGGTCGGCGGGGATGCGAAGGTCCTGCCTTCATTGGGCGGCGTCCGCAAACCCCGCATCACCGTCATCGTTGCGGGCGAGACCGCGCGGGCCGCGAACTTTTCCCTGAATGGCTATGGGCGCGATACCAATCCCGAACTTACAAAACGTGGCGTGATCTATTTTCCGAACACGACCAGCTGCGGCACCGCAACGGCGATTTCCATTCCCTGCATGTTCTCGAAGTTCCCGCGTTCGCAATATAGCCACAAAAAGGCGCTCGCCAATGAAAACGTCATGGATGTTCTCGTCCATGCCGGGGTCAGTGCGACATGGCTGGACAACAATACCGGCAGCAAGAACGTGGCCGACCGCATCCCCTATTTCGACCTGCCCTCCACCAATGACAGCCGCTTCTGCACCGGCGGGGAATGCCGCGACGATATCTTCTTCGACAAGCTCGACTCCTGGCTCAATAACGTCACCAGGGACAGCGTCATCGTGCTGCACCAGATGGGCAGCCACGGGCCGACCTATTATCTGCGCTATACCGACGAATTCCGTAAGTTCACCCCGGATTGCCGCACGGCCGAGCTTGGCAACTGCTCCGACGCGGAGATCGTCAACTCCTACGACAACACGCTTCTTTACACCGATCATTTCCTCTCGACCGTGATCGACAAGCTGAAGGCCCGTTCCGACAGGCTGGCGACGGGCATGATCTATGCGTCGGACCATGGCGAGTCGCTCGGCGAGAACGGCGTCTACCTGCATGGCGCGCCCTATCTTTTGGCGCCCGACCAGCAGACCCATGTGCCGTTTCTCGTCTGGTTCGACGACGACTTTGCGAAATCCATGGGGCTCAACAAAGCCTGCCTCGCAAAAACCGCGGCGGAGGGCGGGCGCTCGCACGACAATTATTTCCACAGTATCCTTGGCATGATGAATGTCTCCACTTCGGTCTACGATCCCTCGCTCGATGTCTTCGGCGGCTGCACCCAGCGCCAGAACAGCTGAAACACCGTGCTTGACGCTTATCCGGAGAAAGAGATACGCAGGACGAAGCGATAGAGGGAGCTGTCTTGCGGGTTCTGCTTGTTGAAGACGATCATGTGCTGGGCGAAGCGCTGCGGGACCATGTCGCGGCGGCGGGTCATGCTGTCGACTGGTTCAAGACGCTGGGCGACGCCATGGCGGCGACGCTGACGATGGGTTACGGCCTCATCCTGCTCGACATGCGCCTGCCGGATGGCGAGGGCATCACCCTTCTGCGAAGCCTGCGCCAGCGCGATGACGCAACGCCGGTGATCATTCTGACGGCCCATGACCAGGTCTCCGACCGGATTGCCGGGCTGAACGCCGGCGCGGACGATTATCTGGTCAAACCTTTCGATCTTAACGAGCTTTCGGCCCGCATGCTGGCGGTTTCGCGCCGTTACGAAGGGCGTTCCGCTCCTGTCATCCGCCTGCCCGGCATCGAGATCAACCAGGTGGCGCGCAATATCACGGTCGATGGAACGGCGCAGACGCTGAGCGCCCGGGAATGGGCCGTGCTGGAAAAACTCGTCGAACATCCCGGCGCGGTCGTCTCGAAAGCGCAATTGCACGACACGCTTTACGAATTCGGCGCGGAAATAGAAAGCAACACGGTCGAGGTCTATATCAGCCGGCTGCGCAAGAAAATCGGCCATGACCGCGTCGAAACCGTGCGCGGCGTCGGCTACACCATCCGATAGGCAGAATTACAAGCAGGCAGACATGGCCAGACCGACCAGCATGACCCGCAAGCTCGTGACGGCGCTGACCAGCGTTGTCGCCATATCCTGGCTTCTCGCCTGCGGGCTGGGCGTCATGGTGATGCAGGATGAGTTCGCCGAGATTTTCGACGCCGGCGTTGAGGAAACCGCCGAAAGACTGCTGCCGCTATTGGTGGACGATCTCAGGGAAAACAATACCGCGCCTGCCGCGCAAAAGCTCAACCAGACGTCGGAACGGGCGGAATATCTGACCTATCAGGTCCGCGACCGGGAAGGACAGGTGGTGCTGCATTCGCATGACAGTTCGACGGAGCCTTTCGAGGTCTCGCTCGAACCCGGTTTTTCCGAAACCGCGACCCAGCGCATCTTTACGGTTGCGACACCGGACGGAAACTATTTCCTGCAGGTTGCCGATGCCTTCGCCAATCGCCGCGAGGCAATCGAAGAGGCGGGCACCGCGCTGCTGCTTCCCGTTCTCATCCTCATTCCCGCCAGCATTTTCGCCGTCATTGTCGTGGTGCGCAGAACGCTGCGACCGATACAGACCCTGCGCGACGACATCGGCAAAAAGGACGGCGGCAATCTCGCGCCGCTGCCGACGCAGCCCTTTCCGGGCGAACTCCATCCCATTGCCCGTTCGGTCAATCTGCTGCTCGGACGATTGAGATCGGCAATCGAGGCGGAACGGGAATTCACCGCCAACAGCGCCCATGAATTGCGCACGCCGATTGCCGGCGCGCTGGCGCAGGCGCAGCGGCTGCATGCCGACATTCCGCCGGAACTTGCGCCGCGTGTGGAAAACATCGAAAAATCCCTGCAGCATCTCGCCCACCTGGCCGAAAAACTGCTTCAGATGTCGCGCGCGGAAGCGAGGATCGGGGTCACCGACACGGCAAACGATCTCATTCCCGTTCTCGAACTGGTTATAGACGACATGATGAGAACGGCCATCGGTTCATCCCGCATCCGCTTCACCAATCGCTGTGAAAGCGGCCTCTCCTGCAGGATCGGCACGGATGCCTTCGGCATCATCATCCGTAACCTCCTCGAAAACGCGCTGATCCACAGCCCGGCGGAAAGCCCGGTTCAGGTCGTCGCCGAAGCGGACGGCACGATCCGCATCGTCAATTCCGGGGCGGCAATCGACGCGGCGCTCCTACCCAAGCTGACGACGCGTTTTACCAGGGGCCAGACCACGGCGGACGGAACCGGGCTTGGCCTTGCCATCGTCAAGAGCCTGGTGGAGCAGGCCGGCGGAGAGCTGGTGCTTTCCTCGCCGGCGCCGGGCCGGCAGGACGGTTTTGAGGCCCGCATCGTCCTTCCCGCCGAAACCGCCTGAATGCCGAAAAGAAAAAGCCCCGCCGGAAGGACGGGGCTTTTTCCGGTCTGGATGGCGGTCGCTCAATCCTCGTGGATATGGCTGTGATCGCGCGTGTCGCGCATCTTCACATAAACCACCAGCGACAGGGCGATCATGATCGTCACATACCAGAAGAACCAGTTTTCGTGGCCGATCTGCTTGAACTTCAGGGCCACGAATTCCGCCGTTCCGCCGAATATGGTGTTCGCCAGCGCATAGGGCAGAGCCACGCCAAGTGCGCGGATATGGGCAGGGAACATTTCCGCCTTCACCACCGCATTGATGGAGGTATAGCCGGTAACGATCAACAGGCCGACCAGAACGAGGGCGAAAGCCATGATGGGATCGGTCGTCGTCGCAAGCGTGCTGAAGATCGCATAGGTGAACAGCGTTCCGAGAATGCCGAAGCCGACCATCAGCGGCTTGCGGCCGATCTTGTCGGACAGCGCACCCGCAATCGGCTGGCACAGCATGAAGACGAAGAGCGCCGCCGTGGTGATTTCCGTGGCGCTTTCCTTGCTGAAGCCGGAGGTGTTGACGAGGAATTTCTGCAGATAGGTCGTATAGGCATAAAAGGCGAGCGTGCCGCCGGAGGTGAGCGCCATAACCATCAGCGCTTCCCTTGGATAGTGCTTGAACAGCGCCCATCCGCTGGACTTCGGCTTATCGGCAGCGCCGGTCTTGGCGTTTTCGAAGGACTGCGTCTCGACAAGGCCGCGGCGGATATAAAACACCGCAATCGCCAGAAGGCCGCCAATGAAGAAGGGAATGCGCCAGCCCCAGGAGCCGAGCTGTTCCGGCGTCAGAACCCGCTGCAGCACCAGAAGCACCGCCAGCGCCAGAAGCTGACCGGAAATAAGCGTCACATACTGGAAGCTGGAGAAGAAACCGCGGCGGTTCTTGCCGGCCATTTCGCTGAGATAGGTTGCGCTCGCGCCATATTCACCGCCAACGCTGATGCCCTGCAGAAGCCTTGCGAAAACCAGAATGGCCGGCGCGGCGATGCCGATCGCCTCATGGCCGGGCGTAATCGCGATCAGCAGCGAACCGAGACACATCAGCGTGACGGACAAGGTGAGACCGGCCTTGCGGCCCTTGCGGTCGGCATAGGTGCCCATGAACCAGGCCCCGATGGGCCGCATCAGAAATCCGACGGCGAAAACGGCGGCTGCACTCAAAAGTTCGGCGGTCTGATTTCCGGAAGGGAAAAACACCGGCGCGAAATAAAGGGTGAAGGCCGAATACACATACCAGTCGTACCATTCGACGAGGTTGCCCGCCGATCCGCCGATAATGGATTTCAAACGGGTTTTCTGGTCCGGCGCGGTGGCGGGACCATTTGCCATAATATTCACGGGTAAACTCCAATTCATCTTCGTCTGGAGATGGAAGGGCGAACGGAAGGTGTGATAATTTGTCGCTCTCGGTGGGGGTATATACCCGTCATGTTGCAGTGCGCAAGTTTATACCGCATCGCGATATTGCCGAAAAACCAGCCATGGCGGCTGAAGCCCTGCGGATTCCCGGCCTTCCGCCACCCTTTTTTCAGCGGATTTTCGGGTGGAAACCTCAAAAGTAAAACCGCCCGACTGTGATCCGCCTTGTAAGCCGCCCGCGCTCAAACTAAAAAATATCAATGATTTACGATATATCGGACGTCCAGATCGAAAAGCTCCTCATTGCCGCCGCCCGTGCCGGCGAGGCGCTGGCGCGGCTGGACGAGCGGATCGACCGGTCACCGATGAAACACGGCTTCATCGAAAGACAGGATTTCACCGATGCGATTTCCTCCATGTGGGTGGATGGCGAACTCGTTCACATGGAAGACCTGGTGCTGCATGACGCGCATATGGATGTGCGCGCGCCAACCCATGAAATGACGGCGGCGCACCGGATTCTCCGCTCGAGACGGCTGATCTTTTCCAATGCCCCCGGCTGGGCCTTTACCGCGCCGGGCCTTTCACGGCTACGCGGCAGGGCGGCACTTGCCGAAGAGCCTACGCCTCCCAGACAAACGCTCGACCACTCCCGCGATGAAGACACCGACGCGGAGGAGGAGGAAACATCGCTGGACGGCGCTTTTTCCGAGCTGGACGCGCTTCTGGCGCGAAGCGCCGCAACGCTCGATGCGATCACCACCGGCAGCGCGCTTCCGCCAATGCACAGGGAGGAAAGCCATGCGATCATCAACGAACCCGACTGGGACGAGGATGAGCGGCTGAAAGAATGGTGGGACGTCCATGCGCGGACGGAGGAACTGCCGGCGATTCTTCGCACAGCCATCCTGCTCGATGCCTGGAACATGATCGAGGTGCTGCAACGCAGCCCCTGGCTCGGCCGGCTTCTGGCCTCCGCCTTTCTGCGCGACGGCGCCGTCACGCCCGATCACCTGCCGGCCCTCAGCGCCGGTCTTCGCGCGGTCCCACGGGAGCGCCGGCACGCTCGAAACCAGACACAGCGCGTTCTCGCACTTCTCGACAGCTTTTACGAAGCGGGGCAGGCCGGCATGAAGGAACATGACCGGCTGACCCATGCGCGAGAACGCATGATGCGCAAGCTGGCCGGCCGACGTTCCTCCTCGCGCCTGCCCGAACTCGTGGAGCTTGTCGTCTCCCGACCGGTGGTTTCGGCGGCGATGATCGTCAAGGAACTCGGCACCACGCCGCAGGGTGCGATCGGGCTCGCCAACCAGCTGGAATTGCGGGAAGTGACGGGTCGCGGCCGGTTTCGCGCCTGGGGCATGCTGTAGCGAAAGCTGCCCCTGCCCCTCGCAAGAGCCCCGAAAAAACGGCGTTATCTCGGCCTTTTTCCGGCAAAGACGTGCCGCAGAAATGCAGCGATCACGAATCTTAACAAAATTTAACTATTGCGTAGGTCGATGAAGCCGCTATGTTCCTCGCTGCGTTGCAGCACCGATTTTCTTCTCCGGCAACGCGGTCGCATTCGGCCCCGGCAACTTTTTTTTGCCGCCCGCATTTAAGTGTCCATTCTGAGGGAGATGCAATAATGACAATTTCAATCTCACAACCCGATTCCGATCACGAAACCGATGCTCCTTTTGCCAAAAAGGTTCTCACCGCGCGCAATCTCGCCGGATATACGGTCGAACAGCTTGCCGTGACCTGCGGCCTGACGACCAGCGAAATACGCGCGCTCGAAGACGGCACGGACAGCGATCCGCTGCGCATCAGACGCGTTGCCGCAGCACTTCATATTCCTGTCGAAACCGTTATCTGATCCACCTTAGCGATCATCAAAAATCTCAGCGCCGCCGGGGACGATGTTCCAGGGAACATCCGGGCGGCGCGCGTGCCCCGATGCCGCCAGTCCCTTTCGGAACATTTTCCGCGCCCCTCTCTTAACATTTTCGTTATCCGGCACCACATGGGGTTCACGAGCGACCATGTTCGGCCGAGTGCGACATGTGCCCCGCTTGTGCGAGAGCAGCAACAACCTCCGGAATCCTGCCATGACACTAAGTCTCGACACCGAAGAACGGGTTTCTTCAGCATTGGATGAATTGTGGCCAGCGGAAAAGACGGAAATTCTCGACTGGCTGATCACCGGCACCAAGGACGAACGCTTTATCGACGAGATATTCGTCGAGCTCTGCAACAGGCTGCGGGCGAGCGGAATTTCCGTCGCCCGGGGCGTGCTCGCTTTCCGCATTCGCCATCCGCAATGGCTTGGCGCGCGCATTCTGTGGAAAGCCGGCCTGTCCACCGCCGAGATCGCCACCTATGGCTATGGGTCTGAAAATACGCCCGAATATCTGAACAGCCCCATCAACGACATTCATCAGGGCGCCACCGAAGTCCGCCACCGGCTGAACGGAGAGGACATCGATGAGCCCGGCTATACGATCTACGAAGACCTGCGGGCCGAGGGGCTGACGGATTATTGCGCCTGGCCGATCGAGCACACCTTCGGCAAGCGTCATGTCGCCAGCTTCTCCAGCGACCGGCCCGGCGGTTTTTCCGACAGCGAAATCCTCGCCTTGAAAAACCTGCTTCCGGCGCTGGCGCTCGTCAGCGAAATACGCCTGAAGAACCGCATGACGCGCACCCTTCTGGAGACCTATGTGGGGCCGCATGCCGGCGAAAAGATCCTCAACGGCGCCACCACGCGCGGCAGCGGCATGACGGTGGGTGCGGCGATCCTGATCTGCGACCTGCGCAATTTCACCCATATTTCCGACCTTTGGCCGCGTGACGATGTCATCGAGCTTCTCAACGGTTATTTCGACGCCATGTGCGATCCCATCGAGGAATTCGGCGGCGAAATCCTGAAATTCATGGGCGACGGGCTGCTGGCGATTTTCCCACTGAGTGACCCGCAGGCCTGCGAAAACCTGCTGAAAGCCATCGCCAGCGCGCAGAAGAGCCTCGTTGCGCTGAATGAAATCAATTGCCGCAAGGGCCACGATCCCCTGGGTTACGGCATCGGCGTGCATGTCGGCGATGTCATGTATGGCAATATCGGCTCGAAAACCCGCCTTGATTTCACCGTCATCGGCCCCGCCGTCAATATCGCCTCGCGGCTGGAAACGCTGACCAAGGAGACCGGGCGCAATGTGCTTTTCTCCGAAGAATTCGTGCGCATGGCCGGATATCAGGGAAAGCTGGAAAATCTCGGCCCATGGCTGCTGCGCGGCCTCGAAACCCCGGTCGAAGTATATGCCCTGCCCCACAATGCGGCCCTGACAGCTTCGGCCGATTGATTATCGCGCGGGGCTTTTCACGACACCGGCCATCCGCGCCGCATGACCTTTCCGAAGAGCGATTTCGGCCGTCTGGATCATCGTCAAAACGCTTGACACGTCTGCGATGTCGATCTAGCAAAATGGAACATATATTCCATATCGAAACATTGCTTGCATTCATATTCTGTCTTTCCGGGAGTGAGAGACGGGTGTGAGAAACCGGAGGAAAGATGGTTACGAAATTGGCATTGCTCGGCGCTGGACGGATCGGCAAGGTCCACGCCAAGGCGATCACCACCGACAGCCGTGCGCAGCTGGTGGCCGTTGTGGACGCCATGGCCGGTGCTGCGGAAGCAATCGCCCGCGAGGCGCAGTGCAAGGTCAGCACGATCGATGAGGTTCTGGCCGACAAGACGATCGATGCCGTCATCATCTGCACCCCGACCAACACCCATGCCGACCTGATCGAGCGTTTCGCCCGCGCCGGCAAGGCGATCTTCTGCGAAAAGCCCGTCGATCTCGATGTCGCCCGCGCGGAAGCCTGCGCCAAGGTGGTCGAGGAAACCGGCGCGAAGGTGATGCTCGGTTTCAACCGCCGTTTCGACCCGCATTTCCAGGCCGTTCACAAGGCCATCGACGATGGCCGCATCGGCAAGGTGGAAATGGTGACCATCACCAGCCGCGACCCCGGCCCGCCGCCGGCCGAATATATCAAGGTCTCCGGCGGCATTTTCCGCGACATGACCATTCATGATTTCGATATGGCCCGTTTCCTGCTCGGCGAGGAAGTGGAGAGCGTGTTCGCCACCGGCTCCGTCCTCGTCAATCCGGAGATCGGCGCGCTGGGTGACTTCGACAGCGCCAGCATCATCCTGACGACGAAAAGCGGCAGGCAGGCGATCATTTCGAATTCCCGCCGCGCGACCTATGGTTACGACCAGCGCATCGAAGTGCACGGTTCGCTCGGTTCGGCAGCGGCCGAAAACCAGCGTCCGGTTTCCATCGAAATCGCCAATGCGGATGGCTACACCCGCCCGCCGCTGCATGATTTCTTCATGACGCGTTACACGGCGGCCTATGCTGCGGAAATCACCGCTTTCATCGACAGCATCGAAAACAATGTCGCGCCGTCGCCCTCCATCAAGGACGGTCTGATCGCGCTGAAACTGGCCGACGCCGCGTTGAAATCCGCGACCTCGAAGACGGCCGTGAAGATCGGCTGAAGTTAAGCGCGACGCTGAGCGTCTTGCTGAACCTTCTGTCCGCCGCGCAATCGTTGACGGCGGACAGCCCTGCCTGTCCCAAAGCCCTCGGCAACGGGCCAATATCATCAAGGCTTTACGTCGACTCGAAGCGCGTCGCACCTTTCAGATTCCACAAGTCGCGCCTCTAAGATTCCATAATAGGTCGGCACACCCCACCGCCCTCATTCCTGTGCTTGTCACAGGAATCCAGCCGACGCGTGTCTGCGCGGCGAGAAAAACTCCTTTCAGCCCAAGGACTTGGGCTGGCTGGATCCCTGTGACAGGCACAGGGATGAGGAGAGAATGCAGCAAAAGCATGTTCCAGCAATCGCCCCTTTAAAACGCAGCTTCCACACTTGCATGGCAGCTATTCGGAAAATAAGGTTGTCTGACAAGGTACGGCCGTAACATATGGCTGTTACCCACCTCATTCACCCCGAATACTCTTTCGCCGGCGGCAGTCGGATAGCGGTTTTTTCATGCCATCACCCAGGACCGGCTTTCTTTATGCGCTTGTCGCTTTCACGATCTTTGCGGCGCAGGATGGCATATCGAAACATCTGGGCAGCGCCTATCCGCCGGTTTTTATCGCCATGCTGCGATACTGGGCCTTTGCCGTCTTCGTTCTTTTGATGGCCGCAAGGTCGGCGGGCGGCATTCGGGGCGCCGTCATGGCCAACCGTCCCTGGCTGCAGATCGGCCGCGGCGTGCTTCTCGCCGTGCAGATCGTCATTTCGATCTTCTCCTTCGCCGTCGTCGGGCTGGCGCACAGCCATTCCATCCTCGCCTCCGCACCGCTGATCGTTGCGGCGCTGTCCATGCCTTTGCTGGGAGAACATGTGGGCTGGCGGCGCTGGAGCGCCATTTTTGTCGGCTTCATCGGCGTTCTCGTCATCCTCAAGCCGGAGGGCGACGGTTTCGACAACCGGCTGATGATCACCTTCGTGGCCACCTTCATGCTGGCTCTCTATAGCGTCCTGACCCGCCTCGGCAGCAAAAGCGATTCGGCGATGACAAGTTTCTTCTACACCGGCGTGGCCGGTGCGGCGGCCCTGACGCTGGTCGGTCCGTTTTATTGGGTCAGCATCGAGCCGCAGGATTGGGGCTGGATGCTGGCGCTGTGCATTACCGGCATGAGCGGCCATTATTGTCTGATAAAGGCGTTCGAACTGGCGGATGCAGCCTCCGTGCAGCCCTTTTCCTATTATCAGCTGGTGCTCGTCTCCATCATCGGCGTCACCGTCTATGGCGAAGTGGTGACGTCCAATATGGTCATCGGTGCGGCGATCGTCATTGCCGCCGGCCTCTTCACGATCTGGCGCGAGCATGTGGTTGCCCGCAAGAGCCGCCGGGAGACGAAATAGGCAGCCGGCGCTGGAAAACCCCTAGACGAGAGCCGCCTCACACCGCAGCAGCATCCCGAACAAGTCACGCGGCTCATCCGGATCGGCCAGCAGATCAAGCTCCGTATAAAGCCCGGTGGATGGCAGCTTCGAGCGCACATAACGCAGCGCCGAAAAATCTTCCGTCGCGAAGCCGACGCTGTCGAACAGCGTGATCTGTCGCTCACTTGCCCGCCCCTGCTTTTCACCGGTTATGACCTGCCAAAGCTCGATGACTGGATAATCCGCCGGCAATTGCTGGATTTCACCTTCAATACGCGTCTGCGGCGGATATTCGACGAAAATATCGGATCGAAGCAGAATATCCCGGTGCAACTCCGTCTTGCCGGGGCAATCGCCGCCAACGGCGTTGATGTGAATGCCAGGCCCGACCATGTTGTCGGTCAGGATCGTCGCATATTGCTTGTCGGCGGTGACGGTGGTGATGATATCCGCCCCTTCGACCGCTTCCTGTGCGCTCTCACAGATCTTCATGGCAAAACCCTGCCCGGCGAGATTGCGGGCGCATTTTTCGCTGGCGGACGGGTCGATATCGAATAGCCGCAGCGTGTCTATGCCAAGAATCGCCTTGAAGGCGCGCGCCTGGAATTCGCTCTGGGCGCCATTGCCGATGATGGCCATGGAGCGGGAATTCTTGCGGGCGAGATATTTCGCGGCGACAGCGGAGGTGGCCGCGGTGCGCAGCGCCGTCAGGATCGTCATCTCGGTCAGAAGCAGCGGATAACCATTGCCGACATCGGAAAGCACACCGAAAGCCGTCACCGTCTGGCGACCTTCCTTCATGTTCTTCGGATGACCGTTGACATATTTGAAGCCGTAAAGCGTGCCATCGCTGGTCGGCATCAGTTCAATGACGCCTTCCTTAGAATGCGAGGCGATGCGCGGCGTCTTGTCGAAGCTTTCCCAGCGGCGGAAATCCTCTTCCACCGCATCGGCAAGTTCGCGCAGGAACGTATCGATGCCCACGCGCAGCACGAGTTTCATCATGTGATCGACGCTGACGAAGGGCACGATATTGAGGTTCGGTATCACGGTCATCGCATCACCCCTTTCAGCCGGCCCGTGTCGGGCGGTCCATAACCCGCTTGCCCATCAGGCTGGCGGCGAGATCCACCATCAGCGTCGCGGTTCTGCCGCGCTCGTCGAGAAACGGGTTGAGCTCCACCAGATCGAGGCTGCAGACCAGCCCGCTATCATGCAGCATTTCCATGACCAGATGCGCCTCGCGGAACGTCGCGCCGCCCGGAACCGTGGTGCCGACGGCGGGTGCGATGGACGGTTCGAGAAAATCGACATCGAGGCTGACATGCAAAAGCCCGTTTGCCGCCTGAACCCGCGCCAGAAACGCCCGCAGCAGAACGGCGACGCCATGCTCGTCGATCGAGCGCATGTCGTGCACGGTGATGCCGCTCTTTTCCAGTGCGGCCCTCTCCGCCGGATCCACACTGCGGATGCCGATCATGCCGATATTGTCTTCCGGAACCGCATGGGAAAGCGGCGGGAAATAACCGGCAAATCCCTCACGACCACTGAAATAGGCGACCGGCGTGCCGTGCAGATTGCCGCTGCGCGTCGTCTCAAGCGTATGATAATCGGTATGGGCATCGAGCCAGAGCACGAAAAACGGCCGGCCGGTCTCGGCCACCCGGCGCGCCATGCCGGCGACCGTCCCAGCGGAAATCGCATGGTCGCCGCCGAGAAAGATCGGCACGGCATCCGCGCTTTCACGATAGGCAGCCTCCGTCAGCGCCTCGGTCCAGGCCACGGTTTCAGACAGATGGTGCACGGCGGGATTGGGATGGTTAAATTCGCGGAAGGTCGCCGGCGTCACATTGCCGGTATCGACAACGCGATGCCCCAGTTCTTCAAGGGCATGAGCAAGCCCCGCGACGCGATAGGCGCTCGGCCCCATCTCGCATCCCAATTGCCCGGCCCCGATCTGCAGCGGCGCACCGATCAACCTGATTTCCATTCCCGTCCTCGCTTTCCTGCCAACAATCCCAGTTCACCACAGTGATATGGCGAAATGAACATCAAATATTGGCAATATTATTGAAATAAGCTATCGATATGGTAAAATTGATTTATCGAATTGGTCATATGGATAATCTCGACGAACGGCTCATCACCCTTTTGCGACACAATGGCAGGCGCAGCATTTCCGATCTCGCAATCGAGACGGAAACCTCTCGCGCCACGGTGCGCTCACGCATCGAAAGAATGGAGAATGACGGCACCATCATCGGTTACACCGTCATTTTGCGCGCCGATGCGGTGGAGGCCGCGATCCGCGGCATCATGATGATCGAGATCGAAGGCCATGTGACGGACCGCGTCATCCGTACCCTTGGCGGTTTTCCGGAAATCTCCGAAATCCACAGCACCAATGGCCGATGGGATCTCATTGTGGAACTCAACGCCGCCACGCTCAGCGATTTCGACGCGGTACTGCGCCGCATCCGCCTGGTGCCCGGCATCACCGGCAGCGAGACCAGCCTTTTGCTCTCCACCCCGCGCTCCACCCGGGCACGCCTCTGAACCGGGGAGCAAAACGCAAAACAGGGATAAAACGCATTTTTCGATTTTTTCGACTTGCGCCCCTGAATAAATCATCTATATGACGACCCACCAAAGCGAACGCGCCACGCGCTTTAAAGCTTTTGGGGAATAGTTCAATGGTAGAACAGCGGACTCTGACTCCGTCGATCTTGGTTCGAATCCAGGTTCCCCAGCCAAATTTCTCCAAATGAAATCAGCTTCTTGAGTTTTGAATATTGCACGGCATCGGGACGTCCCGTGCCCGGCATCGTTCACCCACGATAAACGATCGCTCCACCCGTCATACCGGCGCCGGCAGCCGTCAAAAGCAGGGTTTCGCCTTCCGCGAGAGGCCTTTCGGCATTGGTGACGGAGAGCGAAAGCGGAATGGTGGCGGCGGAGGAATTGCCGAAGCTTTCTATGGTGCGAACCGTCTTTTGCCTGTCAATGCCGAGATTGCCGCAGACGGCGTCGAACATGCGGGCATTGGCCTGGTGGGGTACGAAACGGTCGATATCGGCTGCCGTCGTTCCGGCTTCATGCAACACCCTTTGCGAGGTCTCGGTCATCAGCGTCACGGCACGGGAAAAGACTTCGCGGCCGTCACGCATCGTCATCAGCGCCTCCTCAGTGGATGTATCGGCAGAGAAGGGCTGGCTGCTGCCTCCCGCCGCTATCTGGATCAGATCGTAACCGCCGCCATCCGCAACGAGATCGGCCGACAAAAGCCCGCGTTGCGCCTCGCGGCAGGGCTTGAGTACGACGGCGCCGGCGGCATCGGCGAACAGGACCGCGCTTGCCCTTTCCGCCGGATTGATACGACGGCTCAATATATTGGCGGCAACGATGAGGACGGCGCGGCCATGGGTGCGGACAAAGCCATCCGCAAGGGTGAGCGCATAAAGAAAGCCGGAACAGGCCCCGGCGAGATCGATCGCGCCGGATCTGGCAAGGCCCAGCCTGTGGGCGAGCAGCGGCGCCGAGGGCGGCAGAAGGTGATCCGGCGTGGAAGTCGCAAGCAGCGTCAGCGCGATCTCGTCGGAGCCGATTTCGGCATCTTCCAGCGCCATGCGGCCGGCTCTCGCCGCAAGGCCGCTCAGAGTGTCGCCCTCTTGCGCCCAATAACGCGTGCGGATGCCGGTGCGCCGCTCGATCCAGCCGGCTTCCAGCCCGAGGCTGGTCTCTATCTCGGCATTGTCGACGCATCGTGACGGAACGGCATGACCAAAACCGGCCATGCGGGAAGAATGGGTCTGCATTGTCAGGACTTTCGGAGACGGTTCTGGAACAGGCTGAACATGGCCGCGCCCCGTTTTCACACGATGCCAAGCGCGCGCGATTTTAGCGAAGCGGTTTCGGTGACGATCCCGGCCACCTCATCGATGGCGTCAAAGGCGCTGGCCAGATCTTCCGCCGTCGAACAATAGGGCGGCATCAGGTAAAGCACATTGCCAAGCGGGCGAATGACGAACCCGCGCTCGCGGAACAATTGCCGCATTCGCGGCCCCGCCTCGGCGAGATAACCGCCGGCGGGCACCACGAGATCGAGGGCCGCGATGGTCCCCATCTGCCGGATGCCGATGAAACGCCGATCATTCGTAAATCGCCGGAGATTGTCGCGCAGAACCTGTTGCAATTGCCCGATGCGTTGAAGCACGGGCTCATCCCGCCAGACCTGAAGATTGGAGACGGCCGTAGCGCAGGCAATCGGATTGGCCGTATAGGAACTGGAATGGAAAAAGGTCTTGCGGCGATCCGTCGAAAAATGCGCGCCGAAAATCTCCGCGCTGCATAGCGTTGCCGCAAGCGGGAGAGAGCCGCCCGTAAGCCCTTTGGATGTGCACAGAATATCCGGTGACATGCCGGCCTGTTCGCAGGCGAACATGGTTCCGGTTCTGCCCCAGCCCGTCATCACCTCGTCAGCAATGACGAGGCAGCCATGGCGTTGGGCGATCTGTTTCATCCCGGCCAGAACATCCGCGCCGTAAATCCTCATGCCGCCGGCCCCAAGCACCAGCGGCTCGACCAGCAGGGCGGCGATGCGGCCTGAACGGCAGAAGTCTTCGAACATGTCCAGCGTGTACTGTTCACCGCCCGCTTCCGGAAAAGCCAGCCGGTCGACGCCGAAGAGCAGCGGTTCGTAGGCGGCATTGAAGACACCGCGCTCACCGGTCGACATGGTGCCGATAGTGTCGCCGTGATAGCCATGCTCCATCACCACGATACGGTCGCGCTTTTCTCCGCGATTGTGGAAATATCCCAGCGCCATTTTCAGCGCCACCTCAACCGCCGTTGAGCCGCTATCGGAATAAAACACATGGCTTAGCCCGGCGGGCGCAAGCTCGATCAGCCCGCGCGCCAGCGTTTCGGCGGGTTCATGGGAGAACTCGGCGAAAATGACTTGATCGAAGGCCTCTGTCGCGGCGCGGATGGCCGCCATGATCGCCGGATGCCGGTGCCCGTGGGTGATGACCCACCAGGAGGAAATGGCGTCGAACAGGCGATTGCCGTCCTCATCGACGAGAAATGCGCCTTCCGCTGATACGACGCGTTTCATCGGCGGTTCCAGCCCATGCTGGGTGAAGGGATGCCAGACAGGGGAACGGCTCATGCCGGCGCCTCCAGAAAATCAGCGAGATTGAAGTGTCGGGCAAATGCCCAATGCAGCGCCTCTGATGTCATCTCCGGCAGGCACGGCAGACGGCCGAGCCGGCGAACGGCGCCGATATTGGCGATGACGCGCTCATTTTCCCGGTTCTCATCGCCGATGAAGACCACGCCCTGCACGGGAATGGCGCGGTGCCGCAACGCCTCAAGCGAGAGCAGCGTGTGGTTGATGGTGCCGAGAGACGTTCTTGCGCACAGCACAAGCGGAATTTGCCAGCGGGCGAAGATATCGGCGAAGAGCACCGTGTCCGTCAGCGGCACCAGAAGCCCGCCCGCCCCCTCGATCACCAGCGATCCATCCGTTTGCGGCGGCAGCAGCTGCGTGGGGTCGATCGTTACATTCTCGAGGCGAGCCGATAGATGCGGCGAGGCCGGCATTTTCAGGCGATAGGCCTCCGGCAGGATGCGCGCGCGCGGCACGCCACCCAGCCGTTCCACCGTCTCGCTGTCTGTTTCTTCCTCCAGCCCGGATTGCACGGGTTTCCAGTAACAAGCCTGCAGGGCGTGGGTCAGCGCTGCGGAAAAAACCGTCTTGCCGATGCCCGTATCGGTGCCGGAGATAACGAAACGAGGGCTCATCTCCGCTCCTGCGCCAGCGAAAGGGCAAGCAAACCGATCATATCGGCGATCTGGCCCTCATCCACATTGAGCGTGATGGCGATGCGCAGGCGCGCCGTGCTCTCCGGCACCGTCGGCGGGCGGATCGCGCGTACATCGAAACCGCCGTCCCGCAGATGTGCGGCGATACGAAGCGAACGGGCATTATCGCCAATCATCACCGGCAGGATCTGCGAGCCGCTGGGCGCAACGCCGAGCCGGGAGCGAAGCTCCTCGCCGGCAAAGTTTACCAGTTCCGCCAGCCGCAGGCGTCGCCATGGTTCATCGGCAACGATGCGCAGGGCCTCCCGCACCGCGGCCGCCATCAGCGGCGAAGGCGCGGTCGAATAGATGAAACCGCGGGCGCGGTTGACGAGGTAGTCGGCGAGCACCGCCGGCAGGCTCAAAAGCGCGCCGGAAAGACCGAGCGCCTTGCCGCAGGTGTGCAATGCCACCACATTGCCATGGCCTTCCAGCTCCGCGGCAAGACCACGCCCGCCTGGGCCGAAAACACCGGTGGCATGGGCTTCATCGACGACAAGGAAGCCTCCGTGTTGCCCGGCAAGATCAGCCAGGGCCGAAAGGGGCGCACGGTCGCCATCCATGGAATAAAGGCTTTCGACGGCGATCCACGGTCGGCCCCGGCCACCCTCCTGCCGCCAGCGGATTATTTCCCGTTCGAATGCCTCGACCTGATTATGCGGCACGGCGATCGCCTTCGCCTTGCCGGCTGCAATACCGTCATGGACGCTGGCATGGATCAGCGCGTCGTGAAGAACGAGGTCTTCCCGCAGCGGCAATGTGGAGAACAGCGCGACATTGGCGGCAAAACCGCTGCCGAAATAGATCGCTTTTTCCGCACCGAAAAGCGCCGCCGCTTCCGCTTCCAGCGCCTCATGTTCGCGGTGGTTGCCGCGCAGCAGCCGCGAGCCGCCGGCCCCCACCGGCACACCCCTTCCGATGGCGTCGGCAAATGCCGCCTTCAGCCGGGGCGAATCGGCAAGGCCAAGATAGTCATTGGAGGTGAAATCGATCCCCTGTTGAGGAGCGAGCGCGCGCAGCCGCGATTTGCGCTCCAGGCCGGCAAGCTTCGCCTCATAGGGAGAGAACGCCGTGAGGTTCACGGGCACCCTCCCGCCTCCCCAGACTGCAATTCCGTGGACTGCAGTTCCATCGGCTTCAGCCCCAGACGGCGGAAAAGCGCCGTATCGTGGTCCTCACCCGGATTATCCGCCGTCAGCAGCGTCTCGCCGATGAAGATGGAGTTGGCGCCGGCCAGGAAACAGAGCGCCTGCGTCTCATCGCTCATCTCCGTGCGCCCGGCCGAAAGCCGCACATGCGAACGCGGCATGAGGATGCGTGCCAGCGCGATGGTGCGGACGAAATCGATCGGATCGACGGGATCGGCCTTGGCAAGCTTCGAGCCGGGGATCGGGATCAGCATGTTGATCGGCACGCTTTCCGGCGGCACCGGCAGGTTGGCGAGCGTCACCAGCATCGAGATCCGGTCTTCCACCGTTTCCCCCATGCCGAGAATGCCGCCGGCGCAGACCTTGATGCCGGCATCGCGGACATTGGCAAGCGTTTCCAGCCGGTCTTCGAAGGTGCGGGTGGTGATGATCTGCGAATAGAACCGCTCGGAAGTGTCGACGTTGTGGTTGTAGTAGTCGAGACCGGCATCGGCCAGCCGCTCGGATTGCTCCGGCGTCAACATGCCGAGCGTCATGCAGGTTTCCATGCCGAGCGCCTTCACGCCCTCGACCATGGCCACAACGGCCTCCATGTCGCGCTCCTTGGGATTGCGCCAGGCAGCGCCCATGCAATAACGCGTCGCGCCGCCCTCCTTCGCCTTGCGCGCCTCAGCCAGCACCCGCTCCACTTCCATCAGTTTGGAGGCCTTGAGGCCGGTGGGGTTGCGGGCGGACTGGCTGCAATAGCCGCAATCCTCCGGGCAGCCGCCGGTCTTGATGGATAAAAGCCGGCTCATCTGGATGGCATTGGGATCGAAATGACAGCGATGCACTTGCTGGGCGCGAAACAGGAGATCGTTAAAAGGTAAATTATAGATAATTTTGGCTTCTTCGAGCGACAAGCCATTGCTGAAACCCACAATCGGAGCTGGATTTCTGTCGATTTGCGTGACGATCTGGTCCATCTGTCGATCTTTCCCTCAAAATAAATAGATAGAAGTTCTTTTTATCTATTTTTTTCGAACTGCTTTTTGCAAGCACTTTTTTCGGGAAAATTTTGTCGGCAGGAGAGATGGCGGCATATGCGAGGATCGGAACCGCCGGCCTTTGCCGCTGAAATTCATTGAATACGCACGTGCTCACGGAAAAGATCGGGCCGGCCCATGGCGTGCAAAGTCCGCACTTGCTAAGGGTGAGGCATGATCACACTTCGTCCCTCCGAGAGCCGCGACGCTTCCCGCATCCTCGACATATGGAGCAGAGCAGTCGACGCCACCCACGGGTTCCTTCTGCCGGCGGATCGCGCCGCGATCGGGGAGGAAGTCGAAGCTTTTCTGCCGCAGGCGCCGCTCACGCTGGCGGTCGATGTTTCTGACCGCCCCCTCGGTTTCATGTTTCTGCATGAAGGGCATATGGAGGCGCTTTTCATCGATCCGGACCATCATGGCCAGGGCATCGGCAAGGTTCTGGTCCAGCGGGCGCTTGCGCTCCACCCCGCATTGACCACGGACGTCAACGAACAGAACGCCGGGGCCATGGGTTTTTATCGCCGGCTGGGATTCGAACCGACGGGACGCTCCGACCTCGACGGACAGGGGCGACCCTATCCGCTCGTTCATCTTCGATTTCGCGCAACGGAAAAATAGGCCGCCAGGATCGTCGGGGAGGATCAAGCCACGAACACCATAGTCCGCTTCGCAACCGACGATTTTCTGCCCGAACACCGCTTCGACCAATGGCGCGAAGTGCGCGGCAAAAGCCTGTTTGGCGTGACGATCGAGCTTGCGCGGGACCTTCGCCACAGCTTCAGGGGTTCGTTTCAGGCGCGCGCCGTCGCCGGCGCCGTGGTGACCGAGATGCACGCTTCCTCTTACCGGGTGAACCGCACCGAAGCCGATATTGCCCGCATTGCCGGCGACAGCCTCTGCATCGGCCTGCAGGTCAGGGGCTCCGGCTTTCTGCATGCCGGCAAAAATCAGGTTCACGCGGTCGGCGGCGGCGATATCACCATCAACTATTCCGACTTGCCCTATGATGCGATACCGGGAAACGAGGCGGATTTTCACTACAGGATGCTGAAGATCCCCGTGGACTACGAGGTCATGCTCGGTCAGGCCACCGATGATCTGTTTGCGACGCGTTATGCGGAAAACAACAGTTTCTCCCTGCCCTTCCGGGCCCTTTTCAACGCGCTGAACGCCGACCCCGGCAGGCTCATCGATCCCGCCCGCGATGTCACGCATATCGCCCGGCTTGCCATGACGGCGCGCGGGCGGCTTTCGCCCGCCATGCCGGAGGTGCGCGCCGCGCTCAGGACCGGGCTCTGTTACGCGGCGCAGGACATCATGATACGGAAAAAATCCCGGCAGAACCTCACCCCTGCCGCCGTCGCAAGGGAACTGGGCATTTCGCTTCGGCAATTGCACGTGGTTTTCGAGGGTGCCGAACTGTCGTTTTCCCGCACGCTCTCCTCCATCCGGATCGAGGAGGCGAGACGGTTGCTGCTGGCATTCCCTGCCTTGCCGGTCACGCAGATCGCCTATGGCTGCGGCTTCGACAGCCTCGCTACTTTCTACAGGGTATTCGCCGGCACCTATGGCATGACGCCCGGCGACGCCCGCGCTGCGGATATGTCGCCGGCTTAAAATTTCACCTCTGCGCGCAATGAGAAGACGCGCCATTTCAGCTCCTGTAAGGCCGATTGGATCATCCCATCCCGGAGCGCGGCCCATGACCAATTTTTTCGACTTTGCGATCTCCCGGTTGCCGACCGCGACAGCCGATTGCCGCAGGCCAGCGCCCGGCGAAATAGAGGCGATGCTGCAAAAAGGGTCCTTCGCGGCGGCGCTGCGTCTGCTGGCGGGAAGTTTCATCGCCCTCTACGAAGGCTCGCCCGAGATGACCGCGCTTTTTGCGACGCGCCAGAGCCGGCTTCTGTGTCACGCGCTTCTGGCGCTCTATTTTCAGAAATGCAGCGCCTGTGAAACCGCGGAGGGAGAAGCCGTCCTGACGCGGGAAGATTTCGGCCATCTGGCGCTTCGGCATGGGCTCGCCAGCCATAGTGTCGCTTATGCCTTCTTCAGAGAGGCGCTGAAACGCGGAATGACACGCCCGGCAGACCGGTCCAGCAATGGGGTCGTGCCTTCAGCCCCGGCGCTGGCGATGCTCGCCCAATGGTACGACGTGCATTTTCAGGCACTGGATCTGCTCGATGAGGGCTTCAGGGCATCACGTTTCATCAAACGGTCAGAGACCATGCTTCCCCATATCCACCCGCGCGTATCGCAGGCGTTTCTGTCGCATCCGGAGGTGCGCTGCCCCGGCCCGCTTTCCATCATCTTCAACTGGTTCGATGCGGGGGGGCTGCTGATGGACCGCCTTATCGCCGGCATCGACTGGGAAAGGCCGGCCGAACAGGGCAGGCGCCTGACCGATGTGGAAACCGTGACGCAACTGGCGACATCCCTCTCCCTGTCGCGTATCCACATCGGCCGCAAGCTAGCGGCGGCCGAACTGATCGGCGGCATCGGCTGGAGCGGACGACGCGGCCGTTCCGCGCTCTGGATTTCGCAGAGTTTTTACGAGGAATATGCCCGAATGCAGGCCCGCAAGCTCCTTATTCTCGATGAAGCCTTCATCGACTTCGTGTGAGGTGCGGGCAGGCTGCAGGCCCTGCCTTTGCGCGTGCCGGCCTCGCTCCGCATGAATGCGACATAACGGCTTTCGTCGATGGTTATGAGGGATATCCATTGACAAATCACAGGACTACAGCTTTTCTACGCAACATGCGTGAGATGTTGCGAACATCGAAATTGCTGGCCCTGTTGTTTAGACTGGTGATGATACTGTCACTGGCTGGCTATAGTGTTTCCACCGTCAATGCCGCAATGCATCCTGCCGAAGCCGGTGGAATGCAGCACGATCAGTCCGCCATGATGGATCACGGCGCGACGATGGACCATGGCGCCTCAGCCATGATGTCCGACAGTCATGATCACAACGATATGGCCGAACAGGACGGCGGCGTCAAAAAGCCCGTCAAGCCGCAATGCTGCGGCGATTTCTGTCTCGGCATGGCGGTTCTGATCAGCCACGACACCATTGGCAGACCCGTCGTCAACAGCATCCGTTCCTTCCTCGACGACAGCAAGGCGCTGGGCCAGACTCCGCTCCTTCACCGCCCGCCGAATATCTGAACAGGCAAAGCCCGCCTTTGGGCAATGACCGTGCGTGAGCGGCTTTAGCGCCGTCGCGCCGTTGCATCTCCTGTTCGGAAAATACCCATGAACCCAATTTACATTGTGGTTGCGGCGCCCCTGCTTCTGGGCGGCTGCACAGCCACATCCCTGATGAACGACGCCGCCTCCTATGACGACGCGGCAAACCCTTCGCTCGGCGCGGCCCCCATCCGCTATCAGACCCCGGTCGCAGGTTACACGCACCGCGCGCCGGTGGACCCGAAGCCCTGGCGTAACCAGAACGATGCGCAGGCTCCGAAAGGAGACGCATCATGACGATACTTACCTTCAAACTCGGAGCGAAACTCGCGGCCGCCCTTTGCCTGCCGTTTCTTCTCGGCGGCTGTGTCACGGCCGCCCAATATGCGTCGCGTGACGCAGGTTTCACCAATGTTTCGGCCAGGACATCCGAGGCGACAGGCAAGCAGGCGGTCTGGGTGCAGAACCGGGCCGAGGCGCAGGCGACGCAGGCCCGCGTCAAATCGTTGATGGCCGCCGGCAAAAGCCTCGATGTCGAGACGGCGGTGCAGGTTGCGCTCCTGAACAACAAGGGCCTTCAGGCAGCCTATGCCGATCTCGGCGAATCCGCCGCCACCGCATGGCAATCGACCATGCTGGTCAATCCGCGGGTCGGCATCGGGCTGACGGGGATCGGCACGCCGGGGCTCAGGGCCTATCAGGCGATCGAGGGTGTCGTCGTCACCAATATTCTGGCGCTGGCCACCCTCAAGAAAAATGTCGAGATCGCCGATACCGGCTTCCGCAAGGCGCAGCTTGGCGCCGCGCTGAAGACGCTGCAACTGGCGGCCGATACCCGCCGCGCCTGGATTACCGCGGTGGCGGCATGGGAAAATGTCGGCCAGCTGGCGCAGGCACAGACCGCGGCGGATGCCGCCTCGGAACTTGCCGTGAAACTTGGCGAGGCGGGTTCGCTCAACAAGGAGGGCCAGGCCCGCGAGCAGGTCTTTTACGCCGAGTTGACCGGCCAGATCGCCAGGGCGCGGCTTGAGGCCCGTCTTGCCAAGGAGGAACTGACCCGGCTGATGGGGCTGTGGGGAGCGGATATCGAATATACCATTCCCAACCGCCTGCCCCCGCTTCCGAAGGCGCTTACCAAACGGGACATGATCGAGGCCGAGGCGCTGCAGCGCCGCGTGGACTTGCAGATGGCAAAGCTCGATCTGGAGGCGACCGCCCGGTCGTTCAAGCTCACCGAAGCCACCCGATACGTGACCGATCTCGAAATCCGTTCCGGCTTCGAGACCGAGCGCGAGCTGGAAGACGGCGAAATCCACAAGCAGACCACCGGCAATGCCGAGCTGGAATTCGTCATTCCGATCTTCGATTCCGGTCAGGCGCGCATGCGAGAATCCGAACTCGCCTATATGCGCGCGGCAAACCTGCTGGCGGAAAAGGCGGTCAATGTCCGCTCGGAAGCCCGCTCCGCCTATCAGGCCTATCGCTCGAACTATGACATCGCCCGGCATTACCGCAACAGCGTGGTGCCGCTGCGCACCAAAATCGAGGAGCAGTCGTTGCTAACCTATAACGGCATGATCACCAACACCTTCGAGCTTCTGGCCGACAGCCGGGAAAAGGTCAATTCAAGCCTGCTCGCCATCAACGCGAAACGTGACTTCTGGCTCGCCGAGGCCAGCCTCGCTCCCGCCATTTACGGCGGCGGCACGGGTGCTGCGGCAGGCGCGGAGACCGAGGTTGCCGCCGCTGGCGGCGGCGGTGGCGGACACTGAGAAAGGAAACGACCATGTTTAACAGAAGAAACTTTCTGGGTGTCGGCGCCGCAATGGTCTCCTCGGCGGCCTGGGCGAAAACATCCAACACCAGCCTGCCGGAAGCGGCCGTGATGGAAACGGCTGCGACCCAGGCCCCGGTCAAGCCCACCACCGGCCCGGACTACAACCCCGTCGTCACCCTCAACGGCTGGACCCTGCCCTTCCGGATGAACAACGGCGTCAAGGAATTCCACCTTGTCGCCGAGCCGGTGGAGCGCGAAATGGCGGAGGGCATGACCGCCCGCCTCTGGGGTTACAACGGCCAGTCGCCCGGCCCGACCATCGAGGCCGTCGAAGGCGACCGGGTGCGTATTTTCGTCACCAACAAGCTGCCGGAACATACGACGATCCACTGGCACGGCATGATCCTGCCGTCCGGCATGGACGGCGTCGGCGGGTTGTCGCAACCGCATATCCCGGTTGGCAAAACCTTCGTCTACGAGTTCGACCTCGTGAAGTCCGGCACCTTCATGTACCACCCGCATTCGGACGAGATGGTGCAGATGGCGATGGGCATGATGGGCTTCTTCGTGATCCATCCGAAGGATCCGGCCTTCATGCCGGTGGACCGCGACTTCGTGTTCCTCATCAATGCCTTCGACATCGATCCCGGCTCCTATGTGCCGAAGATCATGACCATGACCGACTTCAATCTATGGTCATGGAACAGCCGGGTGTTTCCGGGCATCGATCCGCTGGTGGTTTCCAAGGACGACCGGGTGCGCGTGCGCGTCGGCAACCTGACCATGACCAACCATCCGATCCACATGCACGGTTACGATTTCGAGGTGACCTGCACGGACGGCGGCTGGGTGCGGCCCGAGGCGCGCTGGCCGGAGGTGAGTATCGATATCCCCGTGGGTGCGATGCGGGCCTATGAATTCGACGCCAAATATGTCGGCGACTGGGCGATCCATTGCCACAAGTCGCACCATACGATGAATGCGATGGGACATGACGTTCCGACCTTCATCGGCGTCGACAAGAAGACCGTCGCGGAGAAAATCCGCAAGGTACGGCCGGAATATATGCCGATGGGCACCGCCGGCATGGCCGATATGGGCGCGATGGAAATGGAAATCCCTGAGAACACCGTACCCATGATGACGGGTTGGGGTCCGCACGGCCCCATCGAGATGGGCGGCATGTTCTCCGTGGTGAAGGTCCGCGAAGGCATCTCCGCGGGCGATTACTCGGATCCCGGCTGGTACGAAAACCCGCCCGGAACCCAGGCCTGGGAATGGACCGGCGAGTTGCCGGATACGACCAAGACCAATGACCCCAAAACGCAGATCACGCCGAAACCGATGAAACACGGCTGATCGCGCAGACCCAACCCCCACAAGAACCCCACCAAAATCAAGGAAATATGGAATGACCAAACTGAAAATTGCACTGCTTCTTGCCGCTCTCGCCACGCCCGCCCTTGCATCGGGCACCCACGGCGGCGGCCATGAAGCGATGGCGATCGGCGAACCGGGCGACAAGGCCAAGGTGACCCAGACCATTCAGGTGACGATGAAGGAAACGCCTGACGGCAAGATGCTGTTCACCCCCGCCAAGTTCGACTTCAAGAAAGGCAAGACGGTTCGCTTTGTCGTGAAGAATGTCGGTGAACTGGACCATGAATTCATTCTCGACGAACAGAAGGCCAATCTGGAGCACAAGGCCGCCATGGAGAAGGCTCCGGAGATGGAGCACGACAATCCGAACGCGATCAGCCTCGCGCCCGGCGAAAGCGGCGAAATCATCTGGAAATTCACCAATGACGGCATGTTCGAGTTCGCCTGCCTGAAACCCGGACATTACGAGGCCGGCATGCGCGGCGATCTCAAAGTTTCTGCAAAGTAACCCGGCAACAAAGGAATCTGACCATGAAGACCATCGTTAAAATCACCGTCGCAGCAGCACTCCTGCTCACCGCTCCCCTCAGTGCATTCGCAGAGGAATTCACCAAGGGAACGGTAAAGAAGGTCGATGCCGCAGCCAAGAAGGTCACCATCATCCATGAAGAACTGAAGAACCTCGACATGCCGGCCATGACGATGGTGTTCCGCGTCAAGGACGATGCGATCCTCGCCAAGCTCAAGGAAGGCGCCAATATCGAGTTCGTCGCCGAACGCGCCGACGGTAAGCTGGTCGTCGCCCAGGTGAAATAAGGCCATCTGGCCGCTCGGCAAGAAGCAGCAAGGGCAGCGGTTTTCCGCTGCCCTTTTTGATATTGGGCGGAGGGGATTCCCCTCCGCCTTATAGTTCCGCAAATGGCCTTGTTTCCGCGGCGGGCCGCGTCCCGTCGACCCTGCGCGAGAAGGCGGCGTCTATCGCCTGCCGGTTGTTCATGAACGGCCGCTGGAGCAGAAGGAACACCGCGAGCATCAAGGGCCATGCAATCAGGACATCGGAGAGAAAGTGAGCGCCCATTGCCACCCTGTTCAGGGAGACAATCACGATAAATGGCGCCAGTATCGCGATACCGATCAGGCGAAATTTCTCTGGCAGGAGAATGGTGAAGGCCAGAAGAGCGGCTGCGGAAGCGCTTTCACCGGAAGGAAAAGAGCAATTTCGGGCACAGCCACCGTCAAGGGAAAGAACCGGTGTAAACAACAGGTCTCCCCCGAACTGGCCAAGATGGCGCGGTCTTGCCCTGCCAAACGCGTTTTTCAGCATATGAACCGAGGCGCCCGGTCCCAGAGCAAAAAAGACGCCAATAAGCAGCAGCTTGTGCGGTGGAAAAACCCGGTGCAGGCCGCCCGAAAATGGCATGAGGACAAGCATGCACACCAACCCCGACAATAAAACCGGCGGAAGCATGCGGTTCAGATCTCGGACGGAAACGAGGAACTCGTCCTCGCCAAGGTGGAAACGGTCCGTCCAGAATTGCCGGCTCACCTCAAGATCGATATCCGACCTGATCGTGAAGACGATCATCATCGCAAGAGCGGCCAGAAGGGCCAGCAGGGAGGAACTGCCGGAGGCACGCAAAAAAGCCTGATGGGCGACATGGATGGCGCCTGCGCGAAATTTCGACCTCTGGGTCCAATTCCGCTTTTTCCGGTCGGTTTTACTGGCGAGACGCTGGTGCATGGCCAGTTCTCTTCCGCAGAAATGTCAAGGCTTTGCGGAGAAAGAGACAAGACTGCAAGGAAAGCGGCACCGATAGTGTTTATTCGGGGATAGAGGCTCTTGCCCGATGTTTCGCATCCGCTTAGCGTCCCGGCGTTACTAAGGCTTACAGAAGCAGATTTGCGGATCGAGTATGGACAAAGGGCTTATTCTGATCGTCGAAGACGACCCCGATATTATTCAAATTCTGGACGCCTATCTCATTCGCGAAGGATACAGAACCGTCAGGGCGAGCGACGGAGAAATAGCGCTGACGCATTTCTCCATGTTGAGACCGGATCTGGTTCTCCTCGACATTCGCCTGCCGAAGTTCGATGGCATCGAGGTATTGAACCGCATCCGGCGGGAACGGGATACGCCTGTCATCATGGTCACCTCTCTTGCGGAGGATATGGACAAGCTGACCGGCCTTCGCCTCGGCGCTGACGATTACATCGTCAAACCTTTCAATCCCCATGAATTGATCGCGCGGGTGAATGCCGTGCTGAAACGCACGCGACAGCCGGCCGCCGGCGGGGTCTTGCGCTTCGGGGCCATCGAAGTGGACACCGAAGCCTATGTCGCGGCCGTTTGCGGCGATGGGGGACGGACCGTTCTGCCCCTGACGCTGAGCGAGTTCAGGATACTCGCCCATATGACGCGCCGCCCCACCCACGCCTTTCAGCGCGCCGATATTCTGGATGCCTGCCTGCCGGAAAGCGATGCGCTGGCGCGCACCATCGACACGCACATCGCCAATCTGCGCAAGAAACTGGCGGATCATGGCGCCTGCGGTTATCTGGTCTCGGTGCGCAGCGTCGGTTATCGGCTGGCCGGGGAGCAGAAACCATGAAGCTCTGGCGACTGCGACTGCGCACGATGACGGCGATCACGATCACCACGATGCTCATCTTTGCCGTCGCGTTGGTCTATTTCGGCGTTTCCTGGTATGCGGACAATATTGAAGAGCGCATCATCGCCCAGCTATCGCCCGATGCCTCCAAGGCCTTCTCGGATATCGACCGGGGCGTGATGCCGGATCAGCGCCAGCTTGAGGCCCTTATCGAGGTTTTGCCGGGCCTGGAGGACGAGGCGGATAACGAGCTTATCAAATCGGTATTCCTCTTCGGATTGCTCGGTGTCCTTCTGTGCAGCTTGCTCGGTTACTTCATCTCGCGGCGCATTGCAGCACCTCTCGGCGAACTTGCCGATGCCGCGCGGCGCATGGCGACCGGCGATTTCAGCGGAGGCGCAAAGATCAAGGCGAGCCCCATCGCCGAAGTCGCATTTCTGGTCGACAGTTTCGAGAGCCTGACGCGGGAGCTTCAGATGATGGAGCGCCGGCTGAAGTTCAACACGATGGCGGTGGCCCACGAATTGCGCACCCCGCTTACGATCCTGCAGGGCCGTTTGCACGGCATCGCGGATGATGTCTTTCCCCTCGACAAGCAAGCCATTCGCCACCTCATCGTCCATGTGGAAGGGCTGGCGCGTCTTGTCGATGATTTGCGCACACTTTCCCTGGCGGAAACCAACAGCCTTGTCAAAGACACGCAGCCGCTTGATCTTGCCGCCGAATGCGCGGCCGTGGCTGAAGCGGCGCGGCCGCTGATGGATGAGGCCGGCATCGATATCGATATGTCGCTGGAGCCCGCTCCCATCTGCGGCGACCGCCAACGCCTTCGGCAGCTATTGCTGATCCTGATGGACAATGTGCGCCGCTATGCGGCGAGCGGCAAGTTTCTGCGCTGTTCGACCGGGCTTCAGGATGGGCGTCCCTTCGTCACGATCGAGGATAAGGGGCCGGGCTTTCCCCCTGGCGTCGAGGCGCACGGCATCGAACTCTTCTGGCGAACGGAACCGTCACGCGCGCGCAAAACCGGCGGCACCGGGCTCGGCCTGTCGATTGCCCGCGCAATCGCACGGGCGCATGACAGCGATCTGCAGATAAAGACGCGACCGGACGGCGGAACCATCGTGACGGTTCTCTTCGCCCAAACGCCCTGAAAGATTTCCGCGGGCAATCCGTTGCAACAACGAACCGGTCTTCATGGAAGACAGGCTGTTTCTCGACAGAATCTCGACAATTCCGGCGCATGCCCCGGCTGAACGCTCATGTTCTGCCGGAAGCCCATGTATGTCGCGCATTCAAGATGCTGCCGTTCTGGCAGAGAAACGCCCGGTCACCGATGAGGTGGTCCAGACGGTTTCGGAAACACCTCATTTTTTGCTGTTCCGGAGAATTATGACCTTTGCCGGACGTGCCCACTGGAAGCGGGCCGTCCTTTTCTGGCTGCGTTTTGCAGCCAATCCATTGGTCACCTTTCGATGGTGGTGGTTTCTGGCCGGGTTTTCAGCGGAGCGAGAATTCCCACTCCCGCATGACGACCTTCTCCAAAAACCGCTGTCGAAATTCCTGATCAATAAAGTTTCCCGGAAGAGACGGCTGGCTTTTCTCATGGACAATTTCGCAATTGCGGACCGGCATTTTCCCAGGAGCACCACGGCCGGGCTGTGGACGGGAAAAACCATGGACATGGGCACGGTTCGCGGCCGGAACGATGAATATCGATGCATTCTGGCGTTGGCGGATCGTTGCGGCGGCCGGCACGAGGGCGCTTTGGCTGTCAGGCTCGTGCGCGACCATGACAACGCCGTTCTGTGGACGGCGACTTTTACTTTTCTGGAAGGATGCGAAACGCAGCACCACACGATTGTCGTCGGAGGCATGCAGGGTCCACGCGCCGCGAAAGAGCAAATGGTGTCGGTGACGCGCGATCTCTCGGGACTTCGCCCCAAGGAAGCAGCGCTGATGGTTCTGCAAGGTCTCGCCTGCGAGGGTGAGCTCAGCTATTTCGCTGTCGCCCATTCCAGACACCCCATCCGCTACCGTCGCGCCCGACGGCAAAAAATGATGGTTTCAGACATCGATGCCTTCTGGCGGGAACGCTCCGGCGAACCGGACAAGACATTCGGTTTCGAAGTGCCATTCTCCAGCCTCGAGGGGAGAGACAAGCGCAGCCACATGAAATTGTCTTTTTTCAACCTCGGCAAACGCTTCCGCGAGGATAAGGCAACAGAAAACGTCTAGGGGCATCGCGGAGAAAGTCTTGCGGGGAAGGGTCGGGAGGCTCCGCCCGTGCCCATATTTTCGCACCGCATCGTGGTGCGAAAGTTACAGCTAATAAATATGATAAAAAAAATCATCTTTATCGGCTCGGCCGTCTTGCTGCACGCGGATGGCCGGTGTTATCCAGAGACCATGCAGCAAATTGACAGCCCGGATCTTCTGGACGCGTTTTTGAATGTGAAGAGCAAGCTTGCCGCGGCGATCTATCACCGCGTGCGTTGCCACGCGACCACCTTCGATCTCGTGCAGGACACGTTCCTGCGATTGTGGGAGCGGCGGAAACTGCTGGGCCTCACGGGCGATCTTTGCGGTTATGTCATCATCACCGGCAGAAACCTTGCCATAGACCATGAGCGGCGCAAGCGCATCGCCCCGGTCTTTACCGGCATCGAACATCTTGCTTTCATCGCCGATCCCTCGCCCACGCAGGAAACCTGCATGATCGGGCGGCAGGAGCTGGAACGCCTGCAAATGCTTGTCGATGCCCTGCCGCCGCGATGCCGGGACGTGTTCCTGCTTTCGCGCATCGAAGGCCTGACCTTCGTGGAAATCGGCCAGCGGCTGCATATTTCGCCGAAAACCGCTTTCGGCCATATGGTCACCGCTCTTGAAAAGCTGAAGACCGGCATGACGCCTGCGGGCGAGAGATGAAGATGGCCGCGGGCAAGGATGCGACCGCGGAGACGCCGGCTGGCCGCGAAACCGCAGCCCAAGGTGACGAAGCCGCAATAGCGCATGCGGCGGCAAGCTGGTTTGCGCATTTTCTGGAACCCGGCGCAACCGCAGCCGACGAAAGCGAATTCCGTCGCTGGATCGAGGCCAACGAGCGGCATGCACGCGCCTATGCCGATATCGAGCGCATATGGCTTGGCGCCGGCATGGCGCCGCAGCTTGCACAGGCGCAGCCGCTTGGCCGCCGTCGGTTGCTGAAAAACGGCGCAGCGGGACTTCTGCTGATCGGCGGCGTCGGAGCCGCAGCGTGGCAGGCGACACGCCCGGCCGGAGACTATGAAACCGCGATTGGCGAGACCCGCAGCATCGCACTTTCCGACGGTTCGACCGTCGAGCTTTCCACATCGAGCGCCATTTCCGTGAATTTCACCCCACAGCGGCGGCAAATCACGCTGCTGTCGGGTGAGGCGTTCTTCCGGGTTGCCCCGGATCGGAACCGGCCATTTTCCGTGATTACGGAAGACCTGGTGACCACGGCGCTCGGCACCGCCTTTTCCGTCTGTCGCGCAGGTTCCTCCGTCTCGGTTTCGGTGGCCGAACATGCCGTCGAGGTCGCCGCCAGACAGTCGCGGCAGGCGGTGGAGGCCGGTTACAGCATCTCCTACCGCGACGGTGTTCTCTCGCTACCCGAAGCAACCGATATCGAAACGCGGCTTGCGTGGCGGCAGGGCAAGCTGGTCTTCATCTCGACGCCCCTGAAAGAGGTCGTCGCGCGACTGGAGCAATGGCGTCGCGGCCGCATGATCGTTCTGGGCGATGCGCTCGGCAGACAGCCGGTGACGATGATCGTCGATGTCAGACGCCGGGAAAAAATCGGGCAAATCCTCGAAGAGGGCCTGCCCGTCACGGTCACCGATTATTCCCCCTGGCTGTCGGTCATCCGCCAGCGCTAGAGCATTTACAGGAAAAAGTGGAGCGCGGGCCTCCGTCCGAAAATGCGAAAGCACTCCAGAGGCATTGCCTGCACAGGCGCTTAAAAAAATTCGTCCGGGGACCGAGGTTTTGCGCAAACGGAATCGTACTCGTGTTTTGAGGCCGTCATTGCGGCAACAGGAGCAGGGGAAGGTATATTACCGTGTCTAAGCGTAAAAATCATTTCAGCCACCGTCATTCAGCAACCGGATCATTTCGTATCCTGCTTCTCGCCACCGTCGCCGGCCTTGCCCTGACCGGCCCTCTGCCGGCGGCCGCACAGACGGCGACGCAGGCAAGCGCGCTGCAATTTTCAATCGCGCCGCAACCGCTCTCGAGCGCGCTGGTGCGTTATTCCTCCATCACCGGCGTCGATGTCGTGTTTAACGGCGAAATTCCGGCGACGGTAAGGACGGCGGGTGTCACAGGCGCGTTCAGCCGCAAGGATGCTCTCACGCGCCTGCTTGCCGGAACCGGCCTTTCCTATACCTTCACCAGCGCCAACACCGTGCGGCTCAGCAACCCTGGCGCCGCCGCAGCGCCGGTTGCGGGCTCCACCCTGCTCCAGCCCATCGAACTGACGGGCAACAGGGGCGGCGGTGACAACGCCACCGTGGCGGCCAAGAACAGCTCCGGCGCCACCAAGCTCGATACGCCGCTCATCGAGACGCCCCGCTCGGTCGCGGTCGTCACCAAAAAGGAAATGCAGCAGCGCGGCGTGCAGGACATCATCGAGGCCGTGCGCTACTCCGCCGGCGTCACCACCGGCACCGCCGCCGGCTTCGATCCGCGCTTCGACCAGATCTATATTCGCGGTTACGACGCCACCACCATGGGCGACTACAAGGACGGGCTGCGTCAGCCCTATTTGAACTACGGCATGTTCCGCACCGATCCCTATTCGCTGGAGCGTGTGGAAATCGTCCGTGGCCCGATCTCCGTGCTTTATGGCGCAGGCACGCCCGCCGGTATCGTCAACAAGACATCGAAGCTCGCAAACGGCACGCGCATTCGCGAGGTTGAGGCGCTTTACGGCACGGAAACCCGCAAACAGGCCGCCTTCGATATCGGCGACACGATAGACGCTGACGGCACATTGTCATACCGCGTGGTCGGACTGGCGCGCGCCGGCGACACCAATTTCGATATTGCCGACGACCGTTATTTCCTTCAGCCGTCCTTTACCTGGAAGCCGTCCGACCAGACCAGCCTCACCGTTTACGGGCTCATCCAGTCCACCGAAACCGACGCTTCGGTCGCAGCACTGACCGATCCCGCCGGCAATGTCCTGCGGCTGCGTGGAAGCGATCCCGATTACGACTATCAGAAAATCCGCCAGCAGCAGGTGGGCTATAATTTCGAGCACGAATTCAACGATACCCTGACCTTCAGGCAGAATCTGCGTTATTCCCATATGGATCTGCGCAGCCGTTATCTCGGCGTATCGAGCTGGACCGGTACGGTTGCCCATCGCGATCCCTGGGCGATCCGCGACGACATGAAGGCCTTCCAGGCCGACAATCAGCTTGAATGGAGCTTCGACACCGGCCCCGTTTCCCATACGCTGCTGACCGGCCTCGACTACAGCAATGTGAAGTCTTCATTCGCCTATGGTTATGCATCCGGCGGCTCCGCCTTCGATTTCGATATCGCCAATCCGCGCTACGGTTTCTCCGGACCCACGCCCGCCTACAGCGCCTATCAGTCGGAAGCCGATCTGCGGCAGATCGGGCTTTACGCCCTCGACCAGATGGAACTGGACAAATGGCGTTTCACCCTCGGCGGCCGGCAGACCTGGGTGGACCAGACCCGGCAGGGGCCTGTGACCGAAGACGTGCAGAAGGACGCCTTCACCGTTCAGGCAGGCGCACTCTATGCCTTTGACAACGGCGTTTCGCCCTTCTTCAGCTATGCCACCTCCTTCGATCCGGTTACCAAGCTTTCCGCCACCGGCGAAACGCTCAAGCCCACCGAAGGCGAACAGTTCGAGCTGGGCGTGAAATATCAGCCGCCCGGAACAGACATCATGCTTTCGGCGGTCGCCTATCATCTGGCGGAGAAGAACAAGCCCGTGGCCATCGATCCCGCCGGCCTGATATTCCGCTCGCTCGGCGAGGTGACCAACAAGGGCTTCGAACTGGAGGCGAAGGCCAATATCGCCGCCGGCTGGGATGTGATCGCCGCCTATAGCTACACCCACTCCAGGATCACGGCGGGCGACGACGCCGGCAATACGCCTTCCTCGGTGCCGACCCATGTGGCCTCTCTCTGGGCGAACTATACCTTCCAGGAAGATACGCCTCTCCATGGCCTCTCGGCCGGAGCGGGCCTGCGCTATGTCGGTGAAAGCTATACCAGCACCAAAAACATCGCGAAGAACGATGCCGCCATCTATCTCGACGCCGCTCTTTCCTACGATTTCGGCGCGCTCGACAAGGATTATGACGGCCTCGTCGCGTCCTTCAACGTCCGCAACATCGCCGACGACCGCAATGTCGCCTGCACGGACGGTTATTGCTATCTCGGACAGGGCAGGAACATCACGGCGTCCCTGAAATATCGCTGGTAACCGTGGCGACCGCAGGCGGCAACCCGGTGGCGGGGCGCATGGCGAAGACCATGGCGCCCTGCCCGCAATCGGCGCATGAAGAGCTGCCGGACTTCGCGTCCGTCGGCTCTTTCGGCTATTGTACGGACAAGTTCCTGCTTGCACCGCCCTGCGGTGCGGAGGTTCTGCCCTGCCGGCAGCTTGCCTGCGAAGATGTTTTTTGCGGCTTGATGTCCCGCCACAACGCTGCCCATCCGGACGCCGACCCGAGAGCCGCGGCGTCGCTCTGGACACTTTATTATTTCAGCCTGCTGACCATCACGCCCACCGTCTGCCGCCTCGTGCACGGCCGCCGCCTGCCTCTGGCTCTCGGCGATCTGAGCGTGATCATCGATCCGGAAAACGCCCTGCCGGTCGCATTCCTGCTCCCCCATGCCGGCGATCAGGCCGGCAAGGCATCCGCGCCCGAAGATCTGCACGGGCTTTTGCGCGATCATCTCGCGGCACTCATCCCCTCCATCGCCAGGGCTGCGAAACTTGCCCCCAAATTGCTGTGGAACAATGCCGCCGTCTATCTGTCGTGGATCATCGGGGAAATCGAGGCGCAGGCCGATCCGGCGCTCGCACGCGCCTGCCGGGCGGTTATCGACGATGCCCTGTGGCCAGATGGCAGCCGCAATCCCATGTCCGGCATGGTGGTTAAGGGCAACAGGCGCGTTTGCTGCCTGCGATACATGATCCCCGCCATTGGCGGATGCGGCGCAAGCTGTCCTCTGCCCTGTGGACAAACCCGGGACACGCACGATGCCTGACCATTCGCCCACTCGCCGCCTGCTGATGGCCGCGGCGCTGACCCTGCCATGGCAGAGCGTGGCGAAAGCGGCGATGCCGAAGGGCGGCATCGCCTCGCTCGATTACGGGCTTGCATCCACCCTGCTCGCGCTCGGCACCGCGCCGGCGGCCATCGCCGCACGCGCGGACTGGGACACATGGATGGTGGAGCCTGCCATGCCGGAAGGCGTGGCCGACCTCGGCTTGACCGCCGAAATCAATTTCGAAGTGCTGGCGAGGCTGAAGCCCGACGTCATCCTGTCAACGCCTTTCCTTGCCTCGCTTACCCCGAAATTACAGTCGATCGCTCCGGTGATGGAATTTCCAATCTATACACCGGAGAGCGACGCCCTGACGGCGTCCTACGCCGCGACCCGCAAGCTTGCCGCGGCCCTCAACAGGGAACAGCGGGGAGAGGATTTCCTCTCACGGGCCGAAGCCTGCTTTGCCGATTGCCGCCGCCGGCTTGAAAAATTGCGGCCGCCGCCGGTCGCCGTCATCAATTTCATGGATGAACGCCATGCGCGGGTCTATGGCGGCCCCGGTCTTTATCAGGGCGCCATGGAAAAGATCGGTCTTGCCAATGCCTGGCCGGGAAAGACCAATTATTGGGGGTTCGAAACCATTGCGCTGGAGGCGCTGGCCGCCCTTTCGGCGGATGCCCGGCTCATCGCCTTCGAACCGCTGACGCCGCCCGACATTCTCTCGCGGCTCGATCAAAGCCCGCTCTGGAGCAATCTACCCTTCGTCCGGGCAGGCCGGGTCTCCACCCTTCCCGGCGTGCTGATGTTCGGCATGGTGCAGGAAGCCATGCGGTTTGCCCGTCTGGTGACCGAGCATCTGGAAAGCCACGCCTGATGCCGCCGGTCCTCCTGCGCCTCCTCACCCCCGCCGGTGTTGCCGCCAGCCTCTTCCTCCTCGGCGCCATCTTTGCCGTCAGCGATATCTGGCCGGATCTGCATCGATTGAGCGGCGACGGTGCACAATATGATGTTGAGCGGCTCATGCTGCTCTATTCCACCCTGCCGCGCATGGCGACGGCGCTTCTGGCGGGTGCTGCACTGGCGCTGGCTGGCGCATTGTTGCAGCAGGCCTTGCGCAACCCCCTCGCCTCGCCCTCGACGCTCGGCATTTCAGCGGGCGCCAATCTTGCCGTTGCCGCAACCATGTTCGCCTTTCCCACCCTGGAGGGCATCAGTCGCGATGTGGTGGCGATGGCAGGCAGCGCATTGGCCGCCCTTGCGGTGTTTTCCATTGGCGCAAGACGCGGATTTTCACCGCTGTCGCTCATCCTCGCCGGCCTGATGATCGGCATCTGGTGCGCCGCCGCCTCGGCCATTCTCGTCCTTCTCAACGAACGGTATCTGAGTGGCCTGTTCATCTGGGGCGCGGGGTCGCTGTCTCTGCAAAGCTGGACCGTTCCCGTCACCCTCTTTCCGAAAATTCTGGTCCTGACTGCGCTTGCCGGGCTGATCATGCGGCCTTTATCGCTGATGGAACTGGGGGATGTCAGCGCCGGAGCGCTCGGCCTTTCCGTCGTGCGGCTGCGGGTTCTTGCGGTATCGATCGCGGTTGCATTGGCCGCGCTTGTCACCAGCGCCGTCGGCGTCATCGGTTTCGTCGGCCTTGTCGCACCCGCCATAGCGCGGCTTGCGGGTGCCCGCCGCATCGCCCAGCAAATCCTCTGGTCTCCGCTCATCGGCGCAGGGCTGCTGCTTCTGACGGACGAAATCGTCAAACGCCTTTCGGATATCACCGGCGGGCTGATACCGACCGGCGCCATGACGGCCCTGTTCGGCGCGCCGCTGGTGCTGTTTCTGCTGCCTCGCCTGAAAGCCATGCAGAGGGAATTGCCCGCTCCGCCGCCGGGCATCGTTAAACAGCGTCGCGTCTCCCCCATCATGGTCCTGTCTTTCGTTGGCCTGCTGGTTGCGGGCGTAACGGCCGCCATTCTTTTCGGCCGCGCGCCGAATGGAAGCTGGGGTTTGCTGCCTGTCGGTGAATGGAGCGAAATTCTGCCCTATCGCTGGCCGCGGGTCGTCGCGGCCTTCGCAGCCGGGAGCCTGCTTGGTGCAGCCGGCGCCATTCTCCAGCGCCTGACCGGCAACGAGATAGCAAGCCCGGAAGTGCTTGGCGTTTCAGCCGGTGCGACGCTGGGCATGGCCGTCGCGCTTTTCGCCTTCACCGCTTCCGGGCCGATGCTGCAACTGGGTTTTGCGAGCGCCGGCGCCGCCGCGGTTCTTTTCGCCATCCTGTCGCTCGGCCTCAGGTCAGGCTTCACGCCCGAGCGGGTTCTTCTGACCGGCGTGGTGCTGACGGCCATGCTCGACGCCGTGATCGGCGTGCTGGCGGCTGGCGGCGACCCGCGCGCCATGATGATCATTCGCTGGATGGGAGGCTCGACCTATCTCATCGATGGTTTCACCGCCCGGGTCGCGGCCGTCTGCGCGGTGGTTTTCGCAACCATGGCCATTCTGGCGCATCGCTGGCTTACCTTGCTGCCGCTCGGCGCGGGCGCAGCGCGGGAACTCGGCGTCCATGTTGCTTCGGCACGGGCCGCACTGTTCATTCTCGCAGCCGCCATGACGGCGGCGGCGACGCTCATCATCGGCCCCTTGAGTTTTGCCGGGCTGATGGGGCCGCACCTTGCCCGCGAAATCGGATTTCGGCGCGCCGGCCCGCATCTCATCGCCGCGGCACTCGCCGCCGGCTGCCTGATGGTGCTTGCCGACTGGGTGGGGCGAATGGCAGCCTTTCCCTACCAATTGCCCGCCGGTCTGGTTTCCGCTCTCGTCGGCGCGCCACTGCTCATGGTCCTGCTGGGGCGAAGGAAATAGCCTTCCCTTTGCGGCCGTCGCCCTAACCTTGGGCAGGCTTTCGCGCCGGGCCGAAGATCATGAAACTGATGGCGGCGAGCAGCCAGACACTGATGCCGGCATAGAGCATGACGAGGCCGAACCCATCCGCAAGCGCCCGATGGACGAGTTCTTCCGAAACGCCCTGCGCCGAGGCGCCGGCAGTTCCCGCCGCGATCTTTTCCGCCAGCGACTGCAATTCATGCACATCCGCACCGGACGGCAGGTTCGCCCGAAGCGAAGCCCGGACGCCCTCAACCAGAATAAAGCCCATGATCGGGATGTTGATGGCGAGCGAAATCATCCGTGCGCTCATGTCGATGCCCGAAGCCATGCCGGAACGGGCGGCGGAAACCGCACCCGTGGTGGTGTTGGTAACAGGCGTATTGGTCAGCCCGAGCCCGATACCGGCCAGGATGCAGCCGGGCAGCATGGTAAGCCAGCTCGCATTTTCGATGCCGCTTCCCAATTTCATCAGCATGAAACCGAGGCCGATGGTGAACAGCCCGGCCGGAATGACAAGGCGCGGCTGATAGCGCAGCGACAGGCGCTCCGCCAGCGGCGGCATCACCAGCGCCGGCAGCGTATAGGCAAGCAGGCCGAGGCCGGCGGTGACGCTGTCATAACCGAGGCCCGCCTGAAACCAGATCGGCAGATAGATCATGAACGGCCAGAAGCTGATATTCATCGCCGCCGAACCGATGATCGCCCCGGAAAAAGGCCTGATGCGGAACGCGGAGAAGTCGAACATCGGTCTTGAACTAAGCTTTTCAGCAATTACGAAGGCAATGAAGCTCGCAGCCGCGACGCCGAGGACCAGAAGCGCCGCCGGGCTCACAAAACCGAGCGCAGGTCCCTGCGTGATGAAAAAGGCAAGGCAAAAAACGGCGGCCGAAAGGGTGACCATGCCGGCAAGATCGAGACGCGCCGCCTCCGGATCGCGCGATTCTCCGACGCCACCCGTGGCAAGCAGCCATGTTCCCGCGCCAAGCACGACGTGAACAAGGAACACCCATTCCCAGCTCCACAGCGCAACGATGGCGCCGCCGATGATCGGGCCGAAGCCCAGCCCAACGCCCGAGACGATGCCCCACCAGCCGAACGCCATGCCGCGTTCGCGGGCCGTGCGAAACTGATGCGACAGGATGGCGATCTGGCACACCAGCATCGCCCCGCCGCTCAGCCCCTGAAGGAAACGGGCGCCGATCAGCACCGAGACGTTTTCCGTCATTCCGCAGGCCAGAGAGGACAGCGCGAAAGCGACGATGCTGGCGATGAAGACACGTTTGCGGCCGAAGCGATCTGCCAGCGCCCCCGTCGCCATCAACACCATCGTCACGCCGATGGTATAGGCGTTCATGATCCACTGAAGCTCGCGGAAATCCGCATGCAGCACCTGTTCGAGTGTTGGCAGGATCGCCGGAACGCTGGAAATTTCCAGTCCGAACATCAGGGCGGAGAGACAAACGGCAGCGAGCGCCATGGCGCTTCTGCTGCTTGCGGGTGCGGCAACGGCAAGGGTCATTCTTCAGCCTTTCATGGGTCGGTTCGCCATTGCGAAAACCGATCTGTGGAGGAGGCACGCTAGACAAAGCTTGACCATAACTGAATTGGATGATTGGCTATTTCAGAGACAACAAATTGGAATAATCGATATGAGCACGCTGGATGTGGAGGCCGTCGAAGCCTTCGTTACCATCGCCGATATGCAGAGCTTCACCCGTGCTGCCGAAGCGCTTGGCACCACCCAGGGCGCTATCAGCGTCAAGCTCAAACGACTGGAAGACAGGCTCGGCCAGCGGTTGCTCGAACGCACGCCGCGCTCAGTACGGCTTTCAGCGCAGGGCGCGGTATTTCTGGCGCCTGCCCGCGAGTTTCTCGCCGCGCATGACCGGGCGCTGGCGGGTCTTTCCTCCCCGCGCCGCCGCTTCGGCCTTGGCATCGCCGCCCATGTGGCAGGACCGGAGGTTCCGACCCTTCTTGCACGTCTCAACGACCACGACCCCGGGCTTACGATCGAAGTGCGCATGGATCATTCCCGATCCCTGCTGGACGCCTTCGACCGTGGGGAGATCGATGCGGCAATCATCCGGCGCGAGGACGACCGGCGCGACGGCGAGGTGCTCGGGCCGGAACATTTCGGCTGGTATGCAACCCCGCAATTCGAACACCGTCAGGGTGAACCGCTGCGGCTGGCGGCGCTCTCTCCCGCCTGTGGCGTGCGTGACATCGCCACCCGTGCCTTGGACGCGGCTGCGATTGCGTGGACGGAGGTGTTTCTTGGCGGCACATCGTCGATGGTGACCGCCGCCGTCTCGGCCGGGCTTGCGGTTTCCGCCTTCTCCTCGCGCCTCGCACCGCCCGGCACCGTGGAGGTCAGCCAGCGTTTTGGCCTGCCGCCCCTGCCCTCCACAGAAATCATCATGTTCTCGACCCTGACGGACAGCAGATCCCGGGAAGCCTTACGCACGCTTGCCGCCGCTTTTCGCGAACATCGGCCGGGATCGTGACGCAATCCGTCTGACACCGGCTAAACGCCGAACACCTCCGGCGTCAGTTTTCCGCCCCTCAGCAGATGTTGCAGCGTATAGGAAACCGAAAGCGCATCATCGAGCGCATCGTGCCCCTGCAATGGCGGATGCTCGACGCCGTAATAGTCGGCCAGCCTGTTGCTCGGCGTTTTTGCCAGATCCTCCACCGGCATTCCCGCTGCAAGCAGAAGTTTGACGGCATTGTCGAAACGCCCGGCAGGGATGGGCGGCTGCATGCCGGCGACATAGCAGCTTATCGCCACCATATTCAGCTCGTCCTTGCCCCATGACCAGCATTGGGCACCTTCCGTGAAACTGTCGAAGCTTGAAAGGGCCTCCTGCAAGGAAACGCCTTCCGCTTCGATGATCTCCCCGGTGATCCCCGTCAGCCGGGTGAAGAACGGATCGATCGCATATCTTCCGCCATGACGGTCGACCGGACATATATAGGCCTTATAGGTCCCCAGAATCGGAAAATCGCCCTCCAGCCCAAGCCTGACGGCGCCAATCTGCGCAATGACCGGATCGGGATCATGGGCCGCACACCAGAACCTGCGCTGGGAACCTTCCAGGCAGAGGAACTCGCAGTCGAATATGATTGCTTTTTTCATGAACCAGCCTTTCATTTCGCATGGGCCATATCTTGAAAGCACAAATGAAGTGCTTTATATATTTCGCATGAGCACGAAACTTTTGTCCAACGTTGTCCTGGCACTGAATCTCTCGGAGGGGAACCGCTCTTCTCTCGAAGAGACGCTCCTTGCCTATCGGCGGGCGATGGCGATCCTTGACCGGACTGAAGGCGCCAATCTCGTAACCTTGCATGCGGCAGCTTATGAAGAGATCAGGGTCAAGACCAGCCTTCCTTCCCGCATGGTGACGCTGGCTCTGCGCGACCATAGCCAGCGCGATCCACAGGAACCGGTGCGGGACATTCCGCTCGACAGCAAGCTCTTTTCGGTCAAGGGGCCGGATACGGTGAGCATCGCCACCCTCTCGGGCCGCGTCGTGGTGCCCTATACCGTTCGTGGCTATCACGACGGCTGGAATGACTTTTCAGAAGCGCGCCTCGTGTTCGAGGGCGAAACCATCAGCATCCATGCCGGAATCAAAACCGGCTTTCAACCAAGCAGGGAGGCTTCGATGAACAATGAAGGTATTCTTGGGCGACTCGGGCGTGTCATCGCCGGTGTCATGAACAACGCTGTCGATGCGGCGGAGGCGTCCAATCCGGTCGCCGTAGCGCAGCAGGCGGTGCGGGAAATCGCTCAGATCGCCGATGAGGCCCGATCCGCGCTTGGCGTGGCGGTCGCAGCCGGCCATCGCCTGAAAGCCAAGGCCGCCGATCTCGACGAAGAAATTCGCGACCTCGACGACAAGATCAGGATCGGACTTGAAAACGGCCGCGAGGATTTGGCCCGCGCGGCAACCGGGCTGCAGATCGATCTGGAAGCGCAACGGGAAGCGCTGAACAAGGCGATTCTCGAGAACGCTGCCGAAATTGCCGAGGCGGAAACTACATTGCGCAGCATCGCTTCCGCAAAGGCGGATGCGCAAAAGCGGCTTGAGGACGCCAAGCGCGCCGAACGCATCGCACCGGCAACCGATACGACCCCATCCCAGCGCAACGACCGCCGTCTGGCTGACGCGCTCGACGCCATCGAAAGAGTAACCGGCACCCCCGCCAAGCCCAATAACGGAACGGCGGAGGTTGAAGAACTCGGCCGGATGCAGCGCCAGAGCGCCATCGAAGCACGACTCAAGGCATTTCGTGAGGGGCAGCGTTGATGGAGAGCATTGTCCAGCCAGGCACTGCTCCCTTCTGGATCGCCTTGCTGACGGTCTTCGGCCTCGGCATCGTCGAACTCGTCTCGGTCCTTCTTGGTGTATCGGCTTCGGGACTGCTTGACGACAACTTCAGTTACCACGCGCCCGGCGATGCCGAGGCGGGGTTACTCGGCAGCTGGATGTCCTGGCTTAATGCGGGCGGCGTGCCGCTTCTTGTTCTGGCGGTCATCCTGCTCTCGGCTTTTTCCGTCGCCGGGTTCTTCATTCAGGGGGTCGCTTCCGCAACGCCGCTCGGGCCCTTGCCGCCCTATCTGGCCATGACCGGTGCCATTGCCGCCGCCCTGCCGGCCACGCGGTCACTCAGCCGCGCCGTTGCAAAGGTCATTCCACGCGATGAGACAAACGCGCTCGAGCAGACCGATTTTCTGGGACTTGTGGGCACTGTCACCATCGGGCCTCTCGATCAGGGCAAGCCCGGCACCGTGCGGGTCAAGGACCGGCACGAGAATATTCACTTCCTGCGCGCACAGGCTGCATCCGGTCACACGATCGATACGGGTGCGCAGGTATTGATCGTCGACGGTGCGGATGGGCTTTTTCAGGCCATTCCCGCACCGCCGGATCTGGAAACTCACCATAGCGGGCATCATAGGGGCTAACTCACCATGGATTTCTTTTCTCTGGGCCTGATTGCGGGGGCTATCGTCACGGCCATCGTCGTCATCGGCATCATCATGACATCGCTCTACACGCGGTCGACACGCGACAAAGCCTATGTAAGGACCGGCCTCGGCGGTAAGAAAGTCGTTCTCGATGGCGGCGCCATCATCCTGCCGATCTTCCATTCCTATTCCTGGGTCTCTCTCAGCACATTACGACTGGAAGTGAAAAGATCAGAACATGAATCCCTGATCACCAAGGATCGCATGCGGGCAGACATCACCGCCGAATTTTACGTGCGGGTTAAACCCGATGCAGAAAACATCGCACTTGCCGCCCAGACACTCGGCGACCGGACAAATGATGCCGATGCGCTGAAGTCACTGGTCGAAGCGAAATTTGTCGACGGTTTGCGCTCGGTTGCCGCGACGATGTCGCTGCGCGATCTTCAGGAGCAGCGTGCCGAATTCGTCAAATCCGTGCAGGCGGCCGTCGCGCACGATCTGCAGTCCAACGGTCTGGAACTGGAATCGGTCTCGCTGACACGGCTCGATCAAACCGATATCAAGCACTTCAACCCCAACAACTCGTTCGATGCGGAAGGCCTGACGGCGCTCACCCGGATCACCGAAGAGCGTAAACGCGAACGCAACCAGATCGTCCGCGACAACGAAGTCGAAATTGCCACGAAGGACCGCGAAGCGGTGCTGCGACGCTTGACCATCGAACGCGAACAGCGCGATGCGGAACTGACGCAGGAGCGCGATATCGCCAACAAGACGGCGGAAACCCGGGCGGAAGCGGCAAGAGCCGAGCAGGCGGCCCGCCTCAACGAGGAAACGGCAAAGCTCGATACGGAGCGCGGCATCGCCGAGCGGGACGCCCAAGCCCGCCAGGCGCGTGAAACTGCCCGCATCGAAGCCGAGCGCGGTATTGCCGAACGCGAGGCGGAAGCGCGCAAGATCACCGAAACGGCGCGAATCGAAGCCGCTATCGCCGTAGCGCAGAAGGTGGAGCAGGAACAGGCCGCCCGCGCCAAGGCGGACGAAGCCAAGGCTTCCGCCATCACTGCGGAAGAACAGGTGGCAACAGCCCGCGAAGTGGAAATAGCCGAACGCGCCAAGCGCATCGCCGTGATCGACGCCCGCAAGGCGGCAGAGCAGGAGGCGACGGCCATCACGGTAAAGGCGGAAGCCGAACGGCAAGCCGCCGAAAACCTGGCTGCCGCCACCAAGATCGGCGCCGAAGCCGAGGCACAGGCCGCGAAAATCCGTGCCGAAGGCGTCATCGCTCTCGGCGATGCAGAGGCGCAGGCGGAACGCGCAAAGAACGATGCACGCAATGCGCTATCGGGCGACATCATCGCATTCGAGCTCGCCCGTGCAAGGATCGCCATCATTCCCGAAGCACTTTCCGAGGCGATGAAGCCCATCGAGAAGATCTCCGATATCCGCATCTTCAGCGCCGGTAATCTGGCCGGCGCCCTCGGTGGCGGCGGCGACGTCAAAAACGGCAATGGCCTCGGCGATCTTTCGAGCCAGCTTCTGAGCTTCACTGCGCAAAAGCCGGTTCTTGACGAAATCCTTGCGCAGGCCGGCTTCAAGGGTACGGACCCGACACAGGCTTTGTTGGCTGCATCAATCGCGAACGCCACGGATCAGCCGGCATCGGGAAAACAGCAACCTAAAGAGACGTAAAACAGTCCTGTCTCTCCTGCAGCAACGACAACAAGCGCGGTCAACCTGAAGGCGGCCGCGCTTTTCATTTACTCCGCAGCATGCGGCACCAGAAGCACCGATGGCTCCGATCAGGCCTCCGCGTGAAAACGCATCGGCATACGCCTAGGCAGACTGAAGCAGGCTGCTCTCCAGCGTCTTAAACGACGTGACATCCTGACGGGCCAGCGAAACAACCCACGCGCCCTGCAGCCCGATCACCAGTCTTTCGGCATCGGCCTGCGGATCGTGACTGCCCAGACGCCTTGCCTGAGCTGCGATCCTTGCGGTCCAGTCGTTGAGCACATCCGCACCGATCTGGCGCAAATCGGGCTTTTCATCGCCGGCCTGAATGATGCTGAGCACCGGGCAACCCATGATACGGCCATTTTCCTGCGAGAGGCGGACTATCGCACGGCACAGCGCCACCGAGCCCGAAGCGAAGCTCTCCGCGTCCTCGAAACTCGCATCGATCAGCTCTGCCACCTTCCGGCCCGCCCATCGCGTCGCCTCGGCGGCAAGCTGCTCCTTGCCACCGGGAAAATGATAATAGAGAGAGCCTTTCGGCAGGCCTGTCTCCGCGAGAATTTCAGCCAGTCCCACACCCGCATAACCGCGCCGCCGAAACAGCGCGGAGGTAGCTCGTATCAAAGCGTGGCGGTTCTTGCTTTCGTCCATTCGCCTGTTTTAGGCGCTGTAGACCGTTTGGTCTAGAGATGTTATTAGACCAAACGGTCCAGGAGGAGGAAGGGATGGATGACTGATATTGCAGAGAGCCGGGAGATCGACATTGTTTCTGAAGGGCACAGGCTCGCCGGCCGGTTCTTTCCGCCCAGGGGGCCAGCCCGCGCGCATCTTGTCCTTCACGGCGCAACGGGTGTTCCGGCGCGCTATTACCGCGCCTTCGCCACATGGGCGGCCGGTCAGGGCATCGGTGTCCTGACCTATGACTATCGCGATTTCGGCGCATCCCGACAACGCCCCGTCCGCGAAAGCCGGGCCACGATGGCCGACTGGGGAATTGCCGATCAGACAGCAGCCGAGGCCGCACTTTGCCGGATAGCACCGGAAGGCCCCCTCTGGCTGCTCGGCCATTCCCTCGGCGGGCTGACATTTCCTTTTCGACGCCATGACGAACGGCTTGAGCGTGTCATCACCATCGGTTCGGGCTTTGCCCATGTCAGCGATCACCCATGGACCTATCGGCCCACGGTCATCGCCTTCTGGTATCTGCTCGGGCCTGTCAGCACGACACTCGCGGGCTACCTTCCCGGCCGAAGACTGCTGCTGGGTGCGGATCTGCCCGCCGGAATCTACTGGCAATGGCGGCGCTGGTGCACGAGCAGGGATTTCTTCCGGCGCGATATTGGCAAATCGCTGCCAGAACCGGATTTTTCCGCCACCCGCTTCGATCTGCGCATGATGACGATGGCAGACGATGTGGTGGTGCCGCCCGCCGCCGTCTGGCGTTATGCCGATGTTTTCCCGCAGGGAAGCGTCAACCGCAGAACCCTGCGCCCGGAAGAATTCGGTCTCACCTCGCTGCGCCATATCGAGGTCATGTCAGAGCGTGCAGCACCGGCATGGCCGGCGATATTGGGGCTGGAAGAAACGCCCACCGGGAAGGATGCGTATTGATCTTACGACGCCCGATTGGCCGTGTTCCGGTCCGTGACCGTATCGATCAGCCGGCATAAACCGGGCGCGGCTCCGCCTTGACCGCAAATTTCCCCTCTGCTTGTCGACAATTCCGGACGGAAAAATTAGCATCACGCGAAACGCCGCAGCGGAGCAATCATGTCACTTCCCCAGAAAATCGGTTTTATCGGAACGGGAGCCATCACCGATGCGATGGTCAGGGGCCTGCTCGCCAGACCTGCCGCCGTGCCGCATGTCATGGTGTCCCAGCGCAGTGCCGATATCTCCGCGACGCTTGCCGCCGATTTCCCGCAGGTGATCGTCTCCGGCGATAATCAGGCAATCGTCGATGGCTGCGATACCGTCATGCTGGCTATCCGGCCGCAGATCGCTGAAGAAGTCATCCGGCCCCTGCGGTTCTGGGACGGGCAGAAGATCGTCAGCGTCGTTGCCGCAACCGGCCGTGAGGCGCTTCTGGACTGGATCGGCGCGGATGTGCGTCTCAGCCAGGCGATCCCGCTACCCTTCGTTGCCCGGCGCAAGGGCGTCACCGCCATTTATCCTGCCGATACGGATACGGCTGCCATCTTCAACGTGCTCGGCAATGCGGTGGAATGCGAGACCAAGGCGGAATACGATCTTCTGGCCGCCGCCAGCGCTTTGATGGCCACCTATTTCGGCATCATGCAAACGACGACGGAATGGCTTGCCGAGAACGGTCTGCCGGAAGAAAAGGGGCGCGCCTATCTCGCGCCCCTCTTTGCCGGCCTCTCCGAGGTGGCCCTGCTTGCTGGAAGCAGGACTGATTTCATCGATCTCAGTCGTGAATTCGCCACCAAGGGCGGCCTCAACGAGCAGGTGCTGCTGGATTTCGACGGCAAGGGCGGATCAGGGGCGCTGAAAGATGCACTGAGCCGTGTATTGGAGCGGATCACGCAATAATCGGACAATCGCATGGCGACAACGAAAAAGGGGCCTTTTCGGCCCCTTTCCGTTTTACGCCTTTCCCGGACGGTTGATTGTGAGGAAGTGCCGCACCACCGGCTTTTCCAGCCCGGAATGATAAGCGAGCACCTTGCCCTGCAAATCCGCATCCGCGTGGGAAACCCGCTTGTGCTGGCGCAGATGCTCGGCCCAGGATTCCACCATGAACCATTCGACGATCTTCTGCGGATCGGCGGAGTCCTCCGTCACGCCCCAGCCATAGGCGCCATCGCGGCGACGCTCCTGCGAAAGCTCGTCCAGCGCATGCAGGAAAGCGGAGCGGTGATGCTTTTCGACATTATATTCGATCAGGATCAGAACCGGGCCGCGATCATGGGCCACCGGCTCGGCAACGAGCGGTTCAGGCCAATGGTTGGACGGCACCATATCCGCATCGCCCGCAGGCAGTTTCAGGCGGTGCATGACGAGACCGGCAATGAAAAGGCCTGCCGCACCGATGAGCAGCGTGCCGGGCACGCCCGCCGCTTCACCCACCGCACCCCAGCCGATGCTGCCCGCTGTCATCGCACCGTTGAAGACGGTGAGATAGACGGCGAGACCGCGGCCGCGTACCCAGTTCGGCAAGATCGCCTGGGCTGCGCCATTAAGCGTCGTCAGCGCCGTGATCCAGGCACCGCCGAGAAACAGCAGGATGACGATTGCAAGCCATTTTGGCGGCGCGAAGGACAGGCCGGCCATGACGAGCGCGGTGGTAAGAGCCGCACCCAGCAGCAGGGCATCGGCATCGAAACGGTCACGCAATTTCGGCATGACCAGCGCACCGCCGATGGCGCCGGCCCCGACAGCACCGAGCAGGATACCGTAGAAGCTCGCGTCTCCGCCGAGCAATTGCCGGGCGACCAGAGGCAACAGCGCCCAGACGGCACTGGCGAATGCAAAGAAGATCGCAGCCCGCAGCAGGACGACATGCAGCGGCCGGCTGGCGCGGGTGTAACGAAGGCCTGCCCGGAATGCGCCGAAGAAACCTTCGGCCAAAGCATCATTGGCGTTCTTCGCCCTTGGCCACCATAGAAGCGCGGCGATGACAACGAAGTAGCTTGCGACATCGGCGCCATAGGTGAAGGCCGCCCCGAAGGCCGCAAGCAGGATGCCGCCGGCGGCGGGACCGATGGAGCGGGCGATATTGATGCCCAGCGAGTTCAGCGCCACGGCGCTCTTGATATCCTCACGTTTCACCAGTTCCGGCACGATGGCCTGCCAGGTCGGCCCCATCAGCGCCGCACCAATACCGCCGAGGAAAGTGAGCCCGATCAGCGCGCTGACGGACAACAGGCCGGTATGGGAAAGAACCATGAGGGTGACGCTGACCGAGGCCAGCAGAAGCTGCACCGCGATCAGGAATTTGCGGCGGTCGAGAATATCGGTCAGCACGCCGGCCGGGATCGCCAGAAGAAAGATCGGCAGGGTTCCGGCCGCCTGAACCATGGCGACGGCCGCCGGCGAGGCCGAAAGATCGGTCATCAGCCATGAACTGGCGACATCGCGCATGAAGCTGCCGGTATTGCCGAGCACCGTCGCCGCCCAGAGAACGGCGAAAACCGGTTGTGCAAGGGGAGCAAAGCTGCTCGCAGAGGACTTTACGGCACTCATTTGCCTGTTCCTTTCGTGAGATCGATTGCGGCGACCATGATGAAGGCACCGGCAAGGCCAAGATGCTCGAAGAAGGCGTTGGTGGCCATCATGCGGTCCATGCCGGGCGCCATTTCCCAGAAGCGGAGAGCGATGAAGGTGGCGAGAAGCGTGAAGCCTGCAAGCGCCAGAGCACCGGCCCAGCGCAGGAATCCCGACACCACCAGAGCGGAGGCGGTGAGTTCAAACAGGATGACAACGACAGCGAATGCGACCGCCGGCTGAAGGCCAAAATGGTTCATCTCGGCAATCGCACCGGAAAAGTCGAAAATCTTGGTCAGCGGCCCCTGAATATAGGCCGAGCAGAGCGCCAGAAGCGCTAAGGTTTTTGTGGCGGGTGCGGCAACGATATCCGCGAGAAGCCCGCGAAGGCGAAGGGTTGAAGACGGCTCGGTCATTTTCTGCTCCTGCGATCTGGCCGGTCGGTTCGAGCGGCGCTGCGTTCATCTGATGGAGCGATATTGGCGCAAAGGATTACCGGCAACAATTGCATCAATAGTTTCGATATAATTGCGCACTATGCAATATTCTCGGGCGCATCGGGCAGCGGCGATCCGCTGCCCGGTGGATTTTTCTGCTGGCCGGGCTCAGACTGCCCAGCAGGAGCAGCCCAGCGCTCCGAAGAAGCCCTTCAGATCGGCAATCGGCAATTTCGACGTCCACGCGCCGGCATGGTCGTGGCCGTGAACGCCGCAATCATTGGTGCAGCCGCAGGAGGAGATCGCGGCCCGTCTGAGCGAGTTCTTTCCAGCGCCCTGCGGTTCACCCCAGGCGGCATAACCGCCGAAGGTTCGCACAGGCGACCAGTCGGGCATCGCCGGCGGAATATTGCTTTCATCCAGCGTTCTGAAGTCGCCGGCGCCATAAACGACCTTGCCGCCCACCATGGTCAGTTCCGAGGTGAGGAAGGAAATCTCATCTTCCGCGCAGGAGAAATAATCCTTGTCCGGCACCACGAGATCGGCAAACTGGCCTTTTTCGATGCGGCCCTTCTTGCCTTCCTCGTTCGAGAACCAGGTGACTTTTTCGGTCCACATGCGCAGCGCCGTCTCGCGGTCGAGGCAATTGGCGCGCGGATAAAGCTGCATGCCGCCGACCGTCTTGCCCGTCACCATCCAGAACAGCGACACCCACGGATTATAGGAGGCGACGCGCGTTGCATCCGTACCGGCCGAAACGTTCACGCCCTTTTCCAGCATCCGCGCAATTGGCGGGGTGGCTTCAGCTACGCCCTGACCGTAACGTTCGACGAAATATTCGCCCTGATAGGCCATGCGGTGCTGGGTGGCGATACCACCGCCAAGGGCTGCGATACGGTCGATGGAGCGGTCGGAGATGGTTTCGGCATGATCGAAGAACCAATTCAAGCCTTCGAGCGGAATGTCCCGGTTGACCTTTTCGAAGACATCCAGCGCCCGCGAAATCGTCTCGTCATAGGTGGCGTGCAGACGCCAGGGCCAGCGGTTTTCCGCCAGAATCCGGACGACGTCTTCGAGCTCACCTTCCATTTCCGGCGGCATGTCCGGCCGCGGCTGGCGGAAATCCTCAAAATCGGCAGCGGAAAAGACCAGCATTTCGCCTGCCCCGTTGTGCCGGAAATAGTCGTTGCCCTGCTTGTATTTGACCGAAGATGTCCAGTTGAGGAAATCCTCCTTCTCCTGTTTCGGCTTCTGCGTGAAGAGATTGTAGGCCAGCCGAACCGTCATCTGGTTCTCATCCAACAGTTTCTGGATCACCTCGTAATCGTCAGGATAATTCTGGAAGCCGCCGCCGGCGTCGATCACGCCGGTCACACCCAGCCGGTTCAGCTCGCGCATAAAGTGGCGGGTGGAATTGACCTGATAATCGAGCGGCAGCTTCGGCCCCTTGGCGAGCGTCGAATAGAGAATGCCGGCATTCGGCTTGGCGAGCAGCAGGCCGGTCGGATTGCCGTTCGCGTCGCGAGTGATCTCGCCGCCGGGCGGGTTGGGCGTGTCCTTCGTGTAGCCGACGGCGCGAAGGGCTGCGCCATTCAGTAGGGCCCGGTCATAAAGATGCAGCAGGAAGACCGGCGTATCCGGCGCTACCGCATTGATTTCCTCGATGGTCGGCAGGCGCTTTTCGACGAATTGATGTTCGGTGAAGCCGCCGACGACCCGCACCCACTGCGGCGCCGGGGTGATCGCCACCTGACGCTTCAGCATGTCCATGGCATCGGCAAGCGAGCGCACGCCGTCCCAGCGCAGTTCCATGTTGAAGTTCAGGCCGCCGCGAACGACGTGGGTGTGGTTGTCGATCAGGCCGGGCAGAACCCGCTTGCCCTTCAGATCGATCATCTTCGTATCCGGCCCGGCAAGGGCCATGACCTCGGCGTCGCTTCCTACCTCCAGAAACAGGCCGTCCTTGATGGCGACTGCCGTTGCATTCGGATTGCCGCGGTCGAGCGTCGTGAAGCGGCCATTGTGAAGGATCGTATCTGGATGCATGGAAGAACCTCCGGTCTTGATGGGATCAGCGGCCTTAGCCGGTGAAAACAGATTCGGAAAGGCAAGGCTCGAGGCCGCGCCAAGAAAGGTGCGTCGTGTCGGCATCAGCTTCTCTCCCGCTCGGTCGGCTGTTTAACTTCGGCGAGACCCGTGGTTTCAGCGCCACCCTTCGGCATATGGCCGAACATATGCGGCTTGATCTGGTTGATCCACGAAACGACGGCCGGTTCCTTGCCGGCAATCGTCTTCGCGAAGGGAATGATCTGCTCCCCAACCAGGATGCCGAGCAGGCCGACGAGAGCGATGACGGGCGGTGCGGGAGAACGCACGTTGAGCAGGCTGTAAACGATGCCGACCAGCAGGCCGGCGCCAAGGGACAGAAGATAGACTTTCATGGGAACCTCCTGATGGGTGAAAGCCGCACCGGGCTGGATGGCGATCCTGCCGGTGCGGCGCGGTTGAAAGCTTATTTCTTGGCCGGGTTGGGGCCGATGCGCTTGCCGTGCTTGACGCGCTCTTCGCCGCCATGGACATGGGTGACGGCATAATCGATGCCCATGCCGTAGGCGCCGGAATGTTCCTTCACCAGCGAGGTGACGGCGTCATAGGTTTCCTTGCGTGCCCAGTCGCGCTGCCATTCGAGCAGCACCTGCTGCCAGGTGACGGGAATGATGCCGGCCTGCACCATGCGGTCCATGGCATATTTATGCGCATCGACAGAGGTACCGCCGGAGGCGTCCGCCACCATGTAGATCTCGTAATCTGCGACATCGTGGAGCGCGGAGAGCGCAAAGGTGGTGTTGCACACTTCCGTCCACAGGCCGGAGACGACGATCTTCTTGCGGCCGGCAGCCGCATTCTTCGCCAGCGCATCGCGCACATTCTGGTCATCCCAGGAATTCATCGAGGTGCGCTCGAGAATGTCGTTCTCGGGGAAGACCGCGAGCAGTTCCGGGAAGGTGTTGCCGGAGAAGCTTTCCGTTTCGACCGTGGTGATGGTCGTCGGAATATTGAAAATCTTTGCCGCCTTGGCGAGGCCGACGACATTGTTCTTCAGGGTTTGCCGGTCGATAGACTGCACACCGAAAGCCATCTGCGGCTGCTGGTCGATGAAGATGAGCTGGCTGTTGGCGGGGGTAAGGACTTCGAGCTTAGACATTTTCAGTTCTCCGTTCAGGTGGTGGTTGCCGATCTGCGGCGGTGGAAATTGTGAAGGCTTCGCCGGCCGGCTGCCCGGCAGGGGAAGCCGTCTTGAAAAGCGAGGATCTATCTTGGTCAGTGGATGCGGATCAGAGACCCGCTTTATGCTGCAAGCGGAGCGAGGTTCGCCTCGATCTGATTGCGGAAAGGCTCGTAGCGGTTCGGCAGCTTGAGCGCTTCGCCCAGATGCGCGGTATCCTCGTCGCGGTCGAAACCGGGTTCATTGGTGGCGATCTCGAACAGGATGCCGCCCGGCGTGCGGAAATAGATTGCCCAGAAATAATCGCGGTCGATGACGGGGGTGACCTGATAGCCCGTATCCATCAGCGCCTTGCGCACTTCCAGCTGCTTCTCGCGGTTTTCGACTGCGAAGGCGATATGGTGGACCGAGCCCGCTCCCGAACGGGCAAAGGGTGTCTTGGGCAGGGCCACAAGATCGATCGTATCTGCCCCGTTGCCGCCGGGAATGACGAAACGCGTCACATTGCCTTCAACGTCAGTCCGCTCATAACCCATGAAACGCAGCAGTTCTTCGGTTGCGGCAGTGTCGTGCAAATTAAAACGTGCGCCGGTGAAACCGCGTATGGCGTTGTCTTCGGAAATTCCCTCGGCCAGCCAGGCGGCACGGGCGTCATCGCCTGTTTCGATCAGAGCAAGGCCATCGCCATCGGGACCGGTGAAGCGCAGGCGATTGGCGCCGAAGACCGTGTCGGCCTGAATGCCGGCGGCGCCTTTGGCAAGGAGACGCTCTTTCCAGAAACCCAGCGAACCCTTCGGGATGGAAAACTGCGTCTCGCCCACTTCGCCGACGCCGGGACGGCCGGCCATCATGTTGGCGAAGGGAAAATAGGTCATGACCGTGCCGGGCGTTCCCTTTTCGTCGCCGTAATAAAGGTGATAGACGCTGGGTTCGTCGAAGTTGACGGTCTTCTTCACCCGGCGCAGGCCGAGCGTATCGGTGAAGAAACTGTTGTTCTGCCGCGCATCCGACGCCATGGAGGTGACGTGGTGCAGGCCCTTGATATCCTTGATCATCGTCGGCGCCTTTCGTCTTTGGTGTGTCCGTTTCGATGGACAAAGATGTAACCCGCTTGATTGCATCGCGGAATTGCAATATTTTTCTCGAATGAATTGCGATTTTTGAAATAATGGCGATGAACGATCATAAAGCTCTCAAAACCTTTCTGATGGCGGCCGAAAAGCGCAACTTCGCGCAGGTCGCCCGCGAACTGGGCATGACGGCAGCTGCCGTCACCCGTGCGATTGCCGCGCTTGAAGATGATCTGGGTGTACAGTTGTTTGTCCGCACCACCCGCCAGGTGTCGTTGACGACCGACGGCGCCGTCTTCGCCGCACAGATCCAGCCGGCGGTCGAGGCGCTGGAGAATGCCCGGCGCGATGTCCGCAACGCCCATAAGGCGGATGAGGGGCGGCTGAGGATCAGCGCGCCGACATGGCTCGGCAAGACCGTGCTGCCGCCGATCCTTTCCGGCTTCCGGGAACTCTATCCAAAAATGTGCTTCGAGATTTCGCTCTCGGACGGCCTGATCAATATCGTGGATGATGACTACGATCTGGCGATCCGCATTTCGTCGGCCCCATCGGACAAATTCACCATCTGGCGCAAGATCAGGGCCGTGCCGAGAATATTGGTGGCGGCTCCGGGCAGCCGGTTCACACAGATGGGACATCCGGGCGAACTGACCCCTGACGATTGCCTTGCCTATAGCGGTGAAAGCCGGCGGGAGAACTGGGTCCTGTCGGACGGCGGATCGAGCATCGCCATCTCGGCCGGCCGCGCATTCAGCGCCAATAGCGGTGAGGTTCTGGCCGATATGGCAGCGGAAGGCGCCGGTGTGGCCCTGCTGCCGGGATTTAATATCGCCGAACATATCCATAGCGGCCGGCTCGTTCATGTGCTGCCCGGCTGGGCGCCGCCCGAACTCTGGCTGACGCTTTATTATCCGCCCTATCAGGCGCTGCCACCCCGCATTGCGACTTTCTCGAAATTTTTCGAAGAGCAGTTGCCGGCGCATATGGTGATGCTGGACTAGAGCCGGCAGCACTGACAGTGCCGACGCGCACGAGCGCGCCGGCCTGAGGCGTAAATAATGTGACGGCAGCAAAGGCTGGCAACAGCCACGGCTGCCGTGACATCTTTATGGTCGTCTTCTACGCCAGATGCTGATTGAAGAAGGCGACGATCCTGTCGAACGGGATTTTGTCGGCGCGATCATAAAGGTCCGTATGGTTGGCGTCCGGAATGATCACGAGTTCCTTCGGTTCGGCAGCCGCAGCGAAAGCGGTCTCGCTGAAATAGCGGGAATGCGCTTTCTCCCCATGGATGAACATCACCGGGCGCGGCGATATTTCGGCGATATAGGTCAGGATTGGCATGTTCATGAACGACAGGGGTGTCGTCTGCGTCCAGGCATTGCCGGAGTTGACGGCACGCGCATGGTAACCGCGCGGCGTCCGGTAATAGTCGTGATAGTCAATCAGGAACTGCGCTTCGCCACCCTTGAGATCGTTATAGGGGGGTTGATAGGCGGGGCTTCCCTTTTCCGCATCCTGCCAGCGCTGCCGGCTCATCTGCTCCAGCGCCTGCGTGCGCTGTTCGAGGGTAACGCTGTCGTTGTAGCCTTTGGACATCACCCGCGTCATGTCATACATTGTGCTGGCCACGACTGCCTTCACGCGCTTGTCCACCGCGACGGCATTCAGCGCCATGCCTCCCCAGCCGCAGATGCCGATGACGCCGATGCGCTCGCGATCCACATAGGATTGCAGCCCGATATAGTCGACCGCGGCACTGAAGTCCTCGGTATTGATATCCGGCGACGCGACGTTTCGGGGCTCACCCCCGCTTTCTCCGGTATAGGACGGATCGAACGCCAGCGCGGCAAATCCGCGCTCTGCCATGGTCTGTGCATAAAGGCCGGACGACTGTTCCTTCACGGCACCAAAGGGACCGCTGATGACAAGAGCAGCCAAAGGCGCAGCTCCGCGGTTCTTTGGCAGGTAGAGGTCGCCTGCCAGGGTAATGCCGTATCGGTTCCTGAACGAGACCTTCTGGTGATCGACATTATCGCTCATCGGGAAGACCTTGTCCCAGGTGGAGGTTTGGGCGAAGGCCTGTGTCGCGCTCGCCACCTGCACCATGCCCATTGCGGCGACGGCGATGCCCGTTGCCTTCATCAGGTTGCGCCTGCCGGTATTGCAGGTTTCACTCGTTTCGATTGGCTTGCTCATGCTGGAAACTCCTGTGGTTCGGTTCATTGGACGCGTTCGATGCGCAGCGGAAATTCCCCGGGGATATGGAGCGCTTCATAGCCTTGATCGAAGCGTCCCAGCCGGATGAGGCCGGGATGCCTGTAGTCGGCATAGAACATCGCGAGATTGCCCCAGGGCATGTAATAACAAAGGTCGTAAGGCCGCTCGTTTTTGAACGGACCATGGCCTTCGACTGTCAACTTTCGAGGGAGATAGGCGATCTTCTCGTTGGAGCCGAAGTCGGCGATCTTGAGATCGAGCGGAAGCATGGATGCAAAATCGCGCGCCGACGGATTGTCGTAGAGCGTCGCCATCATCGTGTTTTTTCCGAAAGTCAGCTTGATCTTCAAATCGGTCTTCTCCTGATTGTCGGCACCGCTTTTGCTGAGGGCTCGCCCGGGCAAGATGAACGCGGCGGCCATCGCCAGCAGGGTGCGTCGGGCAGGAACCAGCGGGCGAACATTCATGATGGCCTCCACGCCAGCCGCCAAGCGACAAAAGACGCAAGCGAGGAGCCGCAAAGCAGCAATGCGCTCAACGTGAAGGCGGACCACCAGCCGAAACTGTCGAATAAAATTCCACCGACCGAGGCCCCCGCCGTGATCGCCAGTTGAATGACGGCAACCTGAAGCCCGCCGCCGGCCTCGGCATCGTCGGGCAAAATGCGGCTCAGCCAGGTGCCCCAGCCGACCGGCGCGGCGGTTCCAAGGAAACCCCAGCCGACAAGGGCGGCGGCGACCGGAGATTCCGCTTCGCCAAACACGACCATGAAGAGCGCGATACCGGCCATCATCATCGGAATGACCACAAGAATGCTGAAGAGACGGCGTTGCAGCAGTCGACCGATGACCCATGTTCCGACCGCCCCAGCCAATCCCATGATCAGCAGCAGCAGTGACAGCACCGTGATTTTGACCCGCGTGATCTGTTCGAGAAACGGCCGCAGATAGGTGAAAAGTGCGAACTGGCCCATGAATAACAGCAGGATCGCGATCATGCCCGCTGCGACGGCTGGACGTCCAAGCAGCCTGAAGACATTCGTGGATGCGCGGTCGCGCCGCGGCGGGAGTTCCGGCAGGACGATCCATTGCCATAGGAGTGCAAGCAGGCCGATCGGCACGACAAGAAAGAAGGCGCCGCGCCAGCCGATATAGGCGCCCAGCAGGCTGCCGAGCGGGGCGGAAACCGTTGCCGCAACCGCATTGCCGGCATTCAGCAGGGCAAGCGCCTTCGGCACCTGGGCATGGGAGACAAGACGCATCACGATGGCGGTGGACATCGACCAGAAGCCGCCAATCGAAATGCCGAGCAACGCGCGGCCAAGCATCAAAACCGGGAAAGACGGTGCAAGGGTGACCACGATTCCGGACAACATCAGCAGCGCCGTCAGGCCGAGCACGACAAGGCGCCGGTCGAGCCGCCGGGTCAGGCCGGCAATGAACAGGCTGGTGATGACCGCAAAGATGCCGGAGACGGAGATCGCCTGCCCCGTATTACCTTCCGAAACACCGAGATCGGCGGCGATCGGCGTTAGCAGGCTGACGGGCATGAATTCCGAAGCGATCAATACGAAGGCGCAGAGCGTCATGCAAAGCACGGCGCTCCATGCCGCGCGCCTGCTGCCCATCTCTTCGTCATAAGTGAGTGCCATTCGCCCAGATCCCACTAAAATCCCGGTTTATTTCAATGGCGGCAAGATATTGCCGGGCGACTTTGCGGACAATCCGTGCTAATCCGCATAGACTTATCGAAATTCAATATTAATCAGGAAGGTTTGATGCAGCGAGAGGACATGAAGGATCTCCTCTGGTTCATGGAGGTTGCTAAAGAGCGGAGCTTCACAAAGGCTGCGGCAACGCTTGGAACATCGCAGTCGACATTGAGCTACACAATCAAGCAGCTGGAAGCCCGGCTGGGCGTGCGGCTCCTGATGCGGACGACACGCAGCGTGGCCACCACGGAAGCCGGCGAGCGCCTGTTTTTGTCCATCGCTCCGCGATTTCAGGGGATCGAGGCGGATCTGGCGGACCTCGTCGCCTTTCGTGAAAAGCCCTCAGGCACCGTGCGCCTCACATTGTCCGATCACGCCCTGCAAACGACCGTCTGGCCGAAGCTGAGCCGCGTGCTCACCAACTATCCTGATATCCATATCGAACTCTATAGCGACAATGGCATGCGCAATATTGTCGAGGAACGCTTCGATGCCGGCGTGCGACTGGGCGAGAGCGTCGACAGGGACATGATTGCCGTTAGGATCGGTCCGGACTGGCGTCTCCGGGCCGTGGCTTCGCCGGACTACTTCGCCAGACACGGCATCCCTGCCACACCCCAGGATCTGGTCGGCCATGTCTGCATCAATACGCGTCAGGCCACCTGGGGTGGATTTTACACCTGGGAGTTTGAAAAGGACGGGCGAGAACTGCGGGTCAGAGTTGACGGGCAACTCAGCTTCAACTCATCGATCTCCCAGATCGACGCGGCGATGAAAGGCTACGGGATCGCATATATTCCTGAAGACCTTGTCGAGGAGCACATCGCCGAAGGGAGATTGCAGGCGGTTCTGGACAATTGGAGCGCACCTTTCACCGGCTATCACCTCTATTACGCCAGCAGGCGCCAGATGTCTCCGGCGATGAAGGTAATCATCGACGCCCTGCGCCATCATGCCTGATACCGGGGATTGAAGTCTTACCAGGGCAGCTGGGTCAAACCAAACCAGCCCGTTATTGGTGGCGCGTCATTGCGCCTTGGACACCAGTTTTCCCCATCGGCACATCGCCGAATCATCGCGCGACCCGTGCCCGTCCGTCCAAAGCATTGTCGTGGCCCGGAAACCGGAAATAACAGCTTCCGCTTCAAAAAAACCAACTACACGGCACCCGAAATAAAGGCGACAAAGCAAAGCATTGTCCGATTATGGCAGCCGTTACATAGGCGGGTCAGCTCCCGGCAAGCATCGCAGGACAGTTTTAGACGAAAATAACGATCAAACCCTTGCGCTCTCTCCCCTCCAAACGGATACTACTTATCCGGGAGCGGACACGTCTGATTGCCCGCAGTGGAAGCTGATCGAATCGATAGTTAGCTTCGTAATTTTATACTCTATAAGACTCTAAGATACGCAAACATCAAGAATAAAATGCACCGCCTCCAAATATTAACTAGGCTTTAAATGTTGGCCTGATATGACACGCACGTCGCGAAAATCTTAAGCGGCAGAAATTATTAAGCGGCATTCGCACAAGCTAGCGTGGAAAATCCGGGCCCCCTTCTCCGGCTCGAATTGCATGATGCGTTTCCAGCGCAGGTTCACATGAGCCATGTTCTCCACAATTTCGCTTTATTTGCGGATGTCGGACCGCTGTCATCACGGGCAGTGTCTGGCAGCAGATAGGCGTGACCAGTCGCCATCCGGTAAAGGACACGTTCATGACTTCGATTCTTTCCTCACTGTCTGCTGTGCAGATTTCCAAGCTTTCCACCTCCACGATCGCCAGCCTAACCTCGGAAGACGTGAATGCGCTGGACAGCACCAAGATCAAGGCCCTCTCGTCGTCTCAGATCGCTTCTTTGAGCACAGATAACCTTGCTCTTTTCAGCTCTGAAGAGCTCCGGGCCATTTCGGTAAGCGCCTTCAAGGGCTTGACGCTGACACAGATCGCAAAGCTGAGCTCCGCTCAGATCAGCGGCCTGTCGGCGTCTCAGGTTACGGCGCTTTATACCAGCCAGATCGATGCCCTCTCGACCGACCAGATCAAGGCTCTCAACTCGGCTCAGGTCGCCGGTCTCAGCTCCGCACAGGTTGCGACCCTGAACAGCAGCGAACTGGCGCTGTTCTCCTCCGACGAGATCAAGGCCATCAGCGCCAATGCTGTCGCCGGCCTGTCCGCAGCAGCGCTCGCCGCTCTCAGCACCGAAAACGCCGCCGCCCTGACAAAGTCTCAGATCGCCGCCCTGTCTTCGACGCAGCTTAACGCCCTGTCTTCCGATAGCCTTGCCACTTTCTCCGCCGACGAGATCAAGGCCATCAGCACCAAGCTCCTCGCCGGCCTCGACGTCACCAAGCTGAGCACCGGCAACGTCGCCGCCCTGAGCAGGACGCAGATTTCGGCGCTTTCCTCGGCACAGTTCGCAGCCCTGTCGACGGACCAGATCAAGGCCCTCAACTCCGATCAGGTCGCCGGTCTCAGCTCCGCTCAGGTCGCAACCCTGAACAGCAGCGAGCTGGCACTGTTTTCGACCGATGAAATTAAGGCCATCAGCGCCAACGCCATCGCCGGTCTTACCCTGGCTGGTCTCGGCACTGAAAACGCCGCCGCCCTGACCAAGACGCAGATCGCCGGCCTGTCTTCGACACAGCTGAACGCCCTGTCTTCCGAGAGCCTTGCCACTTTCTCGACCGATGAAATCAAGGCGATCAGCACCAAGGCCCTCGCCGGCCTCGATGTCACCAAACTGAGCACCGGAAACATTGCCGCCCTGAGCAGAACACAGGCCGCAGCACTGTCCTCCGCACAGTTCGCAGCCCTGTCGACCGACCAGATCGCAGCCCTCAATTCCGATCAGGTTGCAGGCCTCAGCTCCGCACAGATCGCGACCCTCAGCAGCAGCGAGTTGGCACTCTTCTCGACCGACGAGATCAAGGCGATCAGCGCTAACGGCATTGCCGGTCTTTCCGCAGCAGCACTCGCTGCTCTCAGCACCGAAAACGCCGCGGCCCTGACAAAAACGCAGATCGCCGGCCTGTCTTCGACGCAGCTCAACGCCCTGACTTCCGATAGCCTTGCCACTTTCTCGACCGACGAGATCAAGGCAATCAGCGCCAGAGCCCTTGCCGGCCTCGACGCCAGCAAGCTGAGCACCGGCAACGTCGCCGCCCTGAGCAGAACGCAGGCCGCAGCCCTGTCCTCGGCACAGTTCGCAGCCCTCTCGACCGACCAGATCAAGGCCCTCAATTCCGATCAGGTCGCCGGCCTCAGCTCCGCACAGGTCGCAACCCTGAACAGCAGCGAGTTGGCACTCTTCTCCTCCGACGAGATCAAGGCGATCAGCGCCAATGCAGTCGCCGGCCTTTCCGCAGCAGCGCTTGCTGCTCTCAGCACCGAAAATGCCGCGGCACTGACCAAGACACAGATCGCTGGCCTGTCTTCGGCACAGCTCAACGCCCTGACTTCCGATAGCCTTGCCACCTTCTCGACCGATGAGATCAAGGCGATCAGCACCAAGGCCCTCGCCGGCCTCGATGTCACCAAGCTGAGCACCGGTAACGTCGCCGCCCTGAGCAAAACACAGATCACGGCACTGTCCTCGGCACAGTTCGCGGCCCTCTCGACCGACCAGATCAAGGCCCTCGGCTCGGAACAGGTTTCCGGCCTCAGCTCCGCTCAGGTCGCAACCCTGAGCAGCGCCGAACTGGCTCTGTTCTCGACCGATGAGATCAAAGCCATCAGCGCCAATGCTGTCGCCGGCCTTACCCTGGCTGGCCTCGGCACTGAAAATGCTGCCGCGCTGACCAAGACGCAGATCGCTGGCCTGTCTTCGGCACAGCTTAACGCCCTGTCTTCCGAGAGCCTTGCCACTTTCTCGACCGACGAGATCAAGGCGATCAGCACCAAGGCCCTTGCCGGCCTTGACGTCACCAAGTTGAGCACCGGCAATGTCGCCGCCCTGAGCAAAGCACAGGCGACAGCGCTCTCTTCGGCACAGTTCGCGGCCCTGTCGACGGACCAGATCAAGGCCCTCGGTTCGGAGCAGGTTTCCGGCCTCAGCTCCGCTCAGATTGCGACCCTGAGCAGCGCCGAACTGGCTCTGTTCTCGACCGATGAGATCAAGGCGATCAGCGCCAACGCCATCGCCGGTCTTACCCTGGCTGGTCTCGGCACTGAAAACGCCGCCGCTCTGACCAAGACGCAGATCGCCGGCCTGTCTTCGACGCAGCTTAACGCTCTGTCCTCCGACAGCCTTGCCACTTTCTCGACCGACGAGATCAAGGCGATCAGCACCAAAGCCCTCGCCGGTATCGACGCCAGCAAGCTGAGCACCGGCAACGTCGCCGCCCTCAGCAAAGCACAGGCAGCAGCGCTCTCCTCGACGCAGTTCGCAGCCCTGTCGACCGACCAGATCGCAGCCCTCAACTCCGATCAGGTCTCCGGCCTCAGCTCCGCGCAGATCGCGACCCTGAACAGCACTGAACTGGGCCTCTTCTCGACCGACGAGATCAAGGCCATCAGCGCCAATGCCATCGCAGGCCTTTCCACCGCTGCCATAGCTGGTCTCAGCAGCAGCCAGGCCGGTGCGCTCTCGGCCCAGCAGCTGAAGGTCATGAACGATGCACAGGTCGAGGCGGTCATCAAAGCCTACAAGGCAGTATAAGCCTTAAACGACCCGACAAAACCTACGACGCGGCTCAGGCCGCGTCGTAACATTTTAATTGCAGAATGCCCCAGAAGGACATTCAGTATCTGTCATGGCAAAAATATCCGTCATCATCCCGGCCTACAACATGGCCAGTCTTATCGGCGAAACACTCGACAGTGTTCTGCGCAATGAAACCGAGATGGATATCGTCGTCGTCGACGATGCCTCCACCGACAATACCTGCGACATCGTCGAGCAATACATCGCGCGGCACGCCAATATAAGGCTGATGCGCAGCGAGACGAACACCGGGCCGGGCGTTGCCCGCAACAGGGCGCTGGCGACCATCGACAGCCAATATTGCCTGTTTCACGATGCTGACGACCTCCTGCATGAGGGAGCCATCGATACCGTTCTGCCCTTGATGGATGAGACGAATATCGATGTCGCCGCATTCAGATATAGCGTGCTGAGAACGGCCGATGGCCCTGCCGGCGAAATGGCGCCTATCGACAAGAATATCTGGGATAGCGTCCTCGGCAGCCGCGACAGTGCAATGATCGACCTCGACTCGACCGCGCAATTCCTGGTGACGATCAATTACCCATGGAACAAGATACTGCGGACATCTTTCATTCGCCGGACGAACTGGCGCTTCTCCACGGCGCGGATCAACGAAGATATCCTGCCGCATTGGGCGGCCTATATGAATGCCGGACGGTTTCTGGCCATTAACACCAGCCTGACAACACACCGCCTCGTCCCGGGGCGGGAGCAGCATACGAGCACGTTCGACGAGCGCCGGCTTGAGATGTTCGCGGCACTGAAAGACATCGAGAAGCTTTTCCTGGACAATCCGATCTTCAGGGCAAAATATTACCCGATCTTCATCGTCTTCAAGGCGGGTTTGCTGGAATGGGCAGCCAAGCAGATGCGGCAGGACCTGCATGGTCTTTTCCGCGAATATGTCGCACATTCATATCAATACTTCACGGATGAAGACTTCGACAGTGTCTATCGGATCAACCCGTCGATCGCGCTGGCGAGCTACAGGATGAAATACTCTCATCGTTAGACATGAGAGCGATCCTTACTGCGGCATGACAGCATCAATCTCCCGGAAGCCGGCGCCTGATCGGGAGGAAACTTCCCTCGGCCATGCCACCGGCTGATCTGGGCAAGCAACCCCGCTTCAAACACATCCAGCCACAGGCAAGTTACCTGCGATAGCTAAGGACGGCCCATCAACAGGCTGTTCTTATCTTCGACCCTTTGTCGCTTGCCGCAGGATGTCATGACCGCCAATCCCGTCTCACCTTCAAACGACGCCGCCGCTCCCAGCGCCCTTGATCTTGCGCGGAACCAGCGGATGAGTCTCATGGATCTGCTGAGCGTAACCGAGGCGCTCAGTGCCGCCGGTCAGCGAGCCGCGGCTGCGGAACTCTACAAGACCTGGGTTGCGTTCAACGACAACAATCCCGTCATTCATCTTGCCTATTTCAACTATGCCGTTGCGCTCAGCCAGCTTGGCGACCGTGCGGGTGCTGTCCAGGCGTTCCGCGCCTGTTTGAAGGCCAATCCGCAATTCGCTCCCGGTTACATCAATCTCGGTCGTGCCCTCGAAGATAGCGGGTTGATCGGCCAGGCCGTGGAACAGTGGTCGCATTATGCCGAAACGACGAAGCACCTCGACGCCGAAGCGATCGGCCATCGACACATGGCCCTGCAGAACATCGGCCGGGTTCTCGAAGGCGCCGGAAAGCTCGAGGACGCTGAAACCGCTCTGCTGCAGGCATTCGAGCTGCGTCCGGAATTGCCGGAGGCAGGCCAGCACTGGGTGTCGTTGCGGCAGCGCCAGTGCAAGTGGCCTGTGCTTGCTCCTTCAAACCACGTCCCTGCGCGCAAGATGCTCGATGCGATGTCCTCGCTGACGCTGAGCTGCTATGCCGACGATCCGATGTTCCAGCTGGCCAAGGCATATCGCTACAGCAAAACGGTGGTCGGCACGCGGCCGGACCTCAGCCGTTTTCCGCGCAGATCGCCGAAGGTAAAGTCCGGAACCGGTGAGCGACTGCGCGTCGGTTACCTCTCGTCGGATCTTCGCGATCATGCCGTGGGCTTCGCCCTTTGCGAGGTTCTGGAGTTGCATGACAAGGACAGCCTTGAGGTCTTCGCCTATTATTGCGGTAATGTCCGCAACACGGACAGCACGCAGGAGCGGATCAAGGCAGCAGTCCATTGCTGGCGGGATATCCACGGCCTGGACGATGCCGCAGCGGCCTCGCAGATCATCTCCGATGAAATCGATATTCTGATCGACGTGAACGGTTACACCAAGGACGCGCGCACGAAGATTTTCGCCTATCGCCCCGCGCCGGTCATCGTCAGTTTCTGCGGTTACCCCGGATCGATGGGAAGCCCGTTCCATCAGTACCTGATTTCGGACGGTTACATGATCCCGCCGGAGAACGACATCTATTACTCCGAAAAGGTCCTGCGCATCGCCTGCGACCAGCCGCTCGACCGCAAGCGGCCCATCGCCGCCCGGCCAAGCCGGGCCGAGGTCGGACTGCCGGAAGATGCGTTCGTCTATGCCAGCTTCAACGGCATGCAGAAGATTACCGAAAGCTGCTTTGCGCGATGGATGACGATCCTGTCGCAGACGCCTGGCAGCCTGTTATGGCTGCTGGCGGGCGATGAAGACGTCAATCAGCACCTGCAGGCCATCGCAGAAAAAAGCGGCGTCTCACCTGACCGGCTCGTCTTTGCGCCGAAGGTTCCGAACCCGCAGCACATCGCCCGTATCGGCGTTGCCGATCTGTTTCTGGACACGTTCCCCTATGGCGCTCACTCCACGGCTGCGGACGCCATAACATCCGGCCTGCCCGTCCTCACCATGTCCGGCAAGACATTTGCGGCACGCTTCTGCGGCAGCATCGTCACCGCAGCGGGTGTTCCAGAAATGATTTGTTCTTCGCCGGAAGACTATGTCGCCCGCGCCATCGGTTTCGAACGTGACCGGAAGAAGCTGCTGGAGGTCAGAGAATCGATCGCCCGGCAGCGGGATACCAGCGTATTGCGGGATATTCCCGCTCTGGCGCGCCGTCTGGAAGAGCTGTTCTGGCAAATGCAGGGCGAATGCGAACGCGGCGAGACGCCGGTGCCGGATCTCAGCAATCTCGATCTTTATTACGAGCTGGGCGCGGAAGCCGTGTTCGAGAACATAGAGTTCGAAGACGAGCAGAGCTATCGCAATCGCTATCTCAAGAAACTCGCCCAGTGGCACGACTATTCGCCAATTCCCTATGACAATCGCCTCTGGCGGAAACCGGATAACTGAGCACGGGATAGTCTCGACCGGCCGGGGCATGCGCTGCACGGCACATCTTCGATGCAAATCTCGACCGCCCACCGGGCGACATATGAACGGGACTGATTACCAATGTTCGCGGACGAAAGAATTGTGATTGTGGGCGCCGGGCTTTCCGGCGCGGTCATCGGCCGGGAGCTGGCACTGGCAGGCCACAGGGTCGATATCGTCGATGCCCGCGATCATATTGCCGGCAATTGCCACACCGAACGCGACGGTGAGACCGGCGTTATGGTGCATGTTTACGGTCCGCATATTTTCCATACCGACGACAAGGAAGTCTGGGACTATGTGAACGGCTTTCAGACATTCATGCCTTACAAGAACCGGGTCAAAACGACGAGCGGCGAGCGCGTCTATTCGCTGCCGGTCAATCTGCACACGATCAACCAGTTCTTCGGCAAGAATTTCCGGCCCGATGAAGCCAGAGCCTTCATCGAGGAAAAGGCCGACAAGTCGATTACCGATCCACAGACTTTCGAGGAGCAGGCGCTGCGCTTCGTCGGTCGCGATCTCTACGAGGCCTTCTTCAAGGGATACACCGAGAAACAATGGGGCTGCTCGCCGACGGAACTGCCGGCCTCGATCCTGAAACGCCTGCCCGTGCGCTTCAACTATGACGACAACTACTTCTTCCACAAATATCAGGGCATGCCGGAAACCGGTTATACGGACATGATCGAACGCATCCTCGATCATCCGAATATCAGCGTCAAACTTGGCACACATTTCCAGCGCGCCGAAGCGCCGGCCTCTGCACACGTCTTCTATTCCGGTCCGCTCGACGGCTATTTCGACTTCGAATTCGGCCGTCTGGCATATCGGACGCTCAACTTCGAACGCTTCACCTATGACGGCGACTATCAGGGTTGCGCGGTGATGAATTATGGCGACGCTTCGGTGCCCTTTACCCGCATCACCGAACACAAGCACTTTTCTCCGTGGGAAGACCATGCCGGCTCCGTCTGCTACAGGGAGTTCTCCCATGAATGCGGCCCGCAGGACATTCCCTATTATCCCATCCGGCTGGTCGAGGACAAAGAACAGCTCGCCGAATATGTGGCGCGCGCCGAACGGGAAGCGTCGGTAACCTTTGTCGGGCGGCTCGGGACCTATCGTTATCTCGACATGGATGCGACCATTCGAGAGGCGCTCGACACCGCCCGCCTCTATCTCGCCCGGCGATCGGAAGGCGCTCCCATGCCGGCATTTCTGCATTCGCCCGTCTGAGACGGGCCCGTCCGTTCTCTTCCATGAATGCAGGCACTTAACGTGACGGCGGCCAAAGCGTAGCAACTTCAGGTTCAGGCAAGCCCGATTGCGTACTCAACATCTGAAAAATGGTGGATCTGAGTGACCTATGCCCCTCGGGGGGCTCGGGCGGAAAATCCACCTGTTGGGCCTGGACTTTAGGATTTTTCAGACATGACGTCGATCATTTCTTCCCTGAACGTCAATCAGATCAGATATCTTTCGACAGAGGCGGTCGCAGCCTGGACAACCGACGACGTGGCGTCGCTTTCCACAACGCAGATCAAAGCGCTCTCGTCGGCCCAGATCGCGGCACTGGATGTGGAGGATGTCAAAGTCCTCAATTCACAACAGTTGAGCGCCATTTCGCAGGGCGCCATCGTTGGCCTGACGCTGGATCAGCTCAATATTCTCGATCAGTACGCGATCAAAAGCCTGAATTCGAGCCAGATTTCTGCGCTCACCACCACCCAGCTCCATGCCCTGACGACGGAACAGGCGGAGGCTTTGACCTCATCTCAGGTGCGCGCCCTCAATGCGACGCAAATTGCCGCCCTGAGCGCGGAAGATATAGCGACATTCTCAACCGCCGACATCGCCGCAATCACGAGCAAAGCCATGCCGGGCTTGAGCACTGAGGTGATCGCAGGGCTGACCCCGGATCAGATCGCGGCCCTGAGCACGAGCGCCGTTGCGAGCCTGACGACCGACCAGATCGCGGTCCTGAACCCGGATCAGGCCGAAGCCCTGTCGCCGGCGCAGGTCAAAGTGCTGAGCTCGATGCAACTCGCTGCGCTCGGCACGGACGATATAGCGACATTCTCGACCGCCGACATCGCGGCGATTACCGTCAAGGCCATGCCGGGCCTCAGCACCGAGGCAATCGCAGCGTTTAGCCCGGATCGGATCGCCGCCCTCAGCGCAAGCACGATTGCCGGCCTGACGATCGACCAGATCGAAACCCTGAGCACCGCCCAGATCGCCGCATTGACGACGGCGCAGATTGCCGCACTCAAGACGACGCACATCGCCGCCTTAAGCACCAGCCAGGTCGAAGCCCTGTCGCCGGAACAGGTGAGGTCGCTGAGCGCGGCACAATTCGTGGCCCTGAGCGCGGAAGACATCGCGACATTCTCAACCGCCGATATAGCGGAGATCACCGGCAAAGCCATGCCCCGTCTGGGCACGGAGACGATCAGCACGCTTACCAAGGAGCAGATCGCCGCATTGACCACGGCCCAGATGAACGCCCTCGGCGTAGCGCAGTTCCAGGCCTTGAGCGCGGCTCAGATCGAGGCCCTGTCAACCGCTCAGATTGCCGCCCTCAGCACCGGCGTGGTCGCAAACCTGATAGCCGACCAGATCGAAGCCTTCAGCACCCAGCAGGTCGAGGCCCTGTCCTCGGCACAGGTGAAGTTGCTGAGCTCGATCCAGCTTGCGGCCCTGAGCGCCGAGGACATTGCAACATTCTCGACCGCCGATATCGCGGCGATCACCGGCAAAGCCATGTCCGGCCTGAGTGCGGACGCAATCGCGGCGCTGTCCACCGCCCAGATCGCCGCCCTGACCACCAGCGCCATTGCCGGCCTGACGGCCGATCAGATCGAAGTTCTGAGCACCGAGCAGGTCGAGGCGCTGTCTCCGGCGCAGGTAAAGTCCCTGAGTTCAGCGCAGCTTGCAGCCCTGAGCATCGAGGATCTGGCGACATTCTCGACCGCCGATATCGCAGCGATCACGAATAAAGCCATGTCGGGCTTGAACACCGATGTTATCGCGGCCTTCACCACGGCTCAGATCGGCGCCCTCACCACCAGCGCCATTGCCGGCCTCACCTCCGATCAGATCGAAGCCCTGAGCGGCAATCAGGTCAGCCTTCTATCCACCGCGCAGATCAAGGCGTTGAGCTCGGTTCAGGTCGCCGCCCTGGGCAACGACGTGGCCGCCCTGTCCACCAGCCAAACGGCCATGTTGAGCACATCGGGTATCAAGGGCCTGACCAGCGATCAGGTTGCGGCCCTCAGCATCGATCAGTTCGCGGCCCTGACCACGGCCCAGATCGCGGCTTTCGGCTCGGGACAGATTGCGGCATTGAGCACGGACAATATAGCATCGCTTTCCGTGGCCCAGCTTGCGGCAATGAGCACCTCCGGCATCCTGGGACTTTCGACCGGCCAGATCGCCGCCCTCAGCACCGATCAGGTTTCCAAGCTGTCGACCAAGCAGATGGCGCGGTTGAGCGCGGCACAAATTGCCACCCTCGGCACAGACGACATAGCCGCTCTTTCGACAGCCCAGATCGCCTCCCTGAGCGCTGCGGGCATTACGGGACTAAGCGCGCAGCAGCTGGCGACCCTCACCACCAGCCAGGCCGAAGCCTTGACGAGCGCGCAGATCGTCAATCTCGGCTCCACACAGATTTCGCAGCTGGGGACGGACGATCTGGCGAAATTCACGACCAAGGACATCGCCGCGATCACGTCCAGCGCAATCGCAGGACTGACGGCAGAAACCCTCGCTTCCCTGACGACAGCCCAGATTGCCGCCCTGAATGTACAAAGCATCGGTACGTTGAGCACCGCGCAGATCGCCGCCTTGAGTATCGCCCAGGTCGAAGCCTTGACCACCGCCCAGGTCGGCGCTCTCAGCTCGAAACAGATCGCCGCCTTGAGCGCGGATAACATTGCGACATTCTCGACCAAGGATATCGCCGCGATCAGTTCCAGTGCGATCGCTGGATTGTCGGCAGAGACCATCGCCTCCCTGACGACAGCGCAGATTGCCGCCCTGAACGTGCAAAGCATCGGTGCGTTGAACACTGCGCAGATCGCCGCCCTCAGCACCGCGCAGGTCGAGGCCTTGACCAGCGCCCAGGTAAGCGCGCTCAGCTCGACACAGGTAGCGGTCCTGAGCGCGGAGGATATGGCGACGTTCTCGACCAAGGACATTGCCGCCCTCAGTTCGAATGCAATCCCGGGCTTGTCCACGCAAACCATAGCGTCGCTGACAACAGCGCAGATCGCAGCCTTGAGTACGGCTGGCATTGGTGGGCTGAGCACCGGACAGGTCGCAGCGCTCACTGGCGATCAGGTGGACGCCCTGACCAGTACCCAAATCGCGGCACTCACCTCAAAACAGGTTGCGGCCTTGAGCGTGGCTGACATCGCCTCGCTTTCAGCAGCCCAGATAGCCGCCTTTAGCACTGCAGGCATAACGGGCCTGACCACTGACCAGATCGCGGCCCTCGACACCGCGCAGGTCGAGGCTTTGACCGATACACAGGTCGGTGCTCTCAGCTCGAAACAGATTGCGGTCTTGGGCACGGACGACATGGCAACGTTTTCGACCAAGGACATTGCCGCGATCAGTTCAAGTGCCATCCCGGGCTTGTCGACGGAGACCATAGCGTCGCTGACCACGGCCCAGGTCGCGGCCTTGAGTGCGGCTGGCGTTGGAGGGTTGAACACCGGGCAGGTCGCCGTCCTGACGAGCGATCAAGTCGACGCCCTGATCAGTATCCAGGTCGGCGCCCTCACCTCCAGACAGGTTGCCGCCCTCAGCGTGGCCAGCATCGCCTCGCTTTCCGCAACCCAGATAGCCGCTCTCAGCACGGCGGGCATAGCGGGCCTGACCACCGATCAGATCGCCGCTCTCAACACCGCTCAGGTCGAGGCCTTCACCAGTGCTCAGATCGGCGTCCTCAGCGCAAAACAGATTGCGGCCCTCAGCGCCGGTGGCCTTGATACTTTCACTGCCGCCGAGCTGGCTGTCATCAGCTCGAGTGCGATCTCGGGCCTGTCGACAGCGGCAATCGCTTCGCTGACGACGGCGCAGATCGCAGCCCTCGGCGCGGCCGCATTACCCGGCCTGACCACCGCCCAGATCGCGGCCCTCGGCACCGGTCAGGTGGATGCCCTCACCAGCGCCCAGATCGCCGCCCTCACCTCCAAGCAGGTTGCGGCTCTAAGCGTCGCCAGTATCGCCTCGCTCTCGGCAGCCCAGATAGCCGCCCTCAGCACGGCGGGCACGGCGGGCCTGACCACCGATCAGATCACGGCCCTCGACACCGGTCAGGTCGAGGCCCTGACCAGCAGTCAGATCGGCACTCTCAGTTCGAAACAGATCGCGGCCCTCAGCGCCGACGATCTCGATACATTCACTGCCGCCGAGCTGGCTGCCATCAGTTCGAATGCGGTCTCGGGCCTGTCGACAGCGACGATCGCTTCGTTGACGACCGCTCAGATCGCCGCTCTGGGCGCGGCGGCAATACCGGGCCTGACCACGGATCAGATCGCGGCTCTCGGCACCGGTCAGGTAAGCGCACTGACCAATGCGCAGATCGGCGCCCTCACCTCTAAACAGGTTGCGGCCCTGAATACGGCCGACATCGCCTCCCTCTCCGTCAGCCAGATAGCGGCTCTGGACGCCAAGGCGATTGCGGGCCTCGGCAGCGCACAGACCGGCGCGTTGAGCATTGAACAGGTCCAGACATTATCCACCCGGCAGATAGCATCGCTGAATTCGGATGCGCTCAAGGGCCTGTCCGCGGAGATGCTGGAAACCTTCTCGACGGAGGAACTCGCGGCTATCGGCTCAAGCGCGATAAAGGGACTGTCCACGGACTTTATCGCCGCTCTTTCCACCGCCGAGGTTGCGGCCCTGAGCACGGCTGGCGTCGCGGGATTGACCGGCGATCAGATCAATGCCCTCGGCAAGGACCAGATCGAAGCACTCTCCACCAGCCAGATCGCCGCATTGAGTTCGGCAGGACTTGCGGGGTTGACGGCGGATGATCTGGATACATTCTCGACCGGAGAACTCGCCGCCATCAGTTCGACGGCGATAAAGGGACTGTCCGCCACGGTCGTGGCCTCCCTGTCTTCTCAGGAGATCGCCGCTTTGACGACAGGCCAGGTGGCTTCGCTGAGCTACGGTCAGGTCGCGGCCATGGGGTCCGCGCAAATCGGAGCGCTGTCACTGTCACAGGTCAGCGTCCTCAACGCGCTGCAGGCAGCCGCGCTTGGCGGCGACGACCTGACGGCATTTTCCACCGAACAGATCATCAGCCTGAGTTCGAGCGCGATCTCGGGATTGGGCACCGGTACGCTCGCTGCCCTGACGGCATCCCAGGCGGCAGCCTTCACGCCAGGTCAGGTCGCCGCCATGACATCGGCGCAGGTTACGGCCTTGAACAGCGCCAAGACCACCAACAGCTCTGTCCAGGATATCGCCTCCCTGATCTCAACGACTTCGACCCAGGACAGCGCGACCAGCACCTCAGTGGAGGCTTCGAGTGAAACGCAGGAGGCGTCTGACGTCGCTGCAACCATTTTGTCTTATCTGGACGTCTGACTTTAGCCTGCGAATAGAGGGAAATAACCGGGCCGGGATAGCTGCCATCGCCTGATGGCAGCCGCCATTTCGCCGGCTCATCAACGCCGCGTCAGTGTGCGTTCAGACCGGGGCCGGGCTGCTCGTCACTGGCGCAAGGCTCCGTGCGATTTCTCCGGCAACGAAGATCGCGTGCTCGGTAACCTGGGGCAGGCCCATCAGTTCACCGAAGGTTCCGCGCGCCAGCGGACCGCCGATCAGCAGCGTTTCAATGGTCTGGCCGCGGCTGTCGATGGCGCGCGATCGCTCGTCGCAGTGGATGCCAAGCCCTGTCGGGCAAAAGGTCAGAAGACCCGCCTGCTCCAGACCGGAAAGAAAAGCCTGCGATTTCAGAATTCCACCATGGGCGGGACCGGTCGTCACGACGATTGCATCGACGTCGAGCCGCGCGATGTCCCTTTTGCCGCGAAACCGCAGATCGACATGCAGCAAACCGTCTTCGCCAGCCTGCGCGGATACAAGCGACCCGGCGACGATCTGTAACTGGCCCGAAATTATGGCCTCATCCAGAAGTCTCTCCACCTGCGGCGCGATCCTGAACCGGTGCGCGTCCCAGAAGGGCCGCAGCCACCGCACCACCCTGCGCTTTTCGATCAGGGGAAGGTTCCGCCATATGTCGCGTCCCTGCAGGCGAACGGCGTCCAGAACGCCATGCCAGCTCGCACCGCCCGCTTGCGACACTCGCACAGCCTCTCGAATCCGCCGTAGCAGTTCCGACGCGCTTTTGGACGGCGGATCGACAAAATCGCCGTAGGGTTCCTGCGGCAAGGCCGGATGGCCACGCGACCGCAAGCCGCGGCGCGACAGCGAGACGACCCGCGCATGATGGCCGCGCCGGTGGAGCGCGGCAAAGGCATCAGCCGCGGTCAAGCCATTGCCGACGATCAGAATGCGGTCACCCGCGGCGATATTTTCCAGCGCGGCGTCCGCATTCAAGTCCGCCACCAGTTTCGGATGACCGGCAAGCGGTTTCAACACCTGCGGAAGCGCCGGCGGCGGATGGCTTGTCGCAACCACCACGATGTCCGCGAAATGGCTATCGCCGTCTGCGGTTTGCAACTCCCAGCCATCATCATGGCGGGCCACATGTTCCACCGTGCTGCGCCTGTGCTCAACAATGCCCGCATCCAGCAGGGGCGCGATCTCGGCCGCGACATAGGCGCCGAAGACCCTGCGTTGCGGATAGGCCTGCCCGTCGGGCAACACCGCTGCTGCATCGCCCGCAAGCACGTTCGACCTGTCGAGATAGTGGAGGAAATTATCCGGATCATCAGGATAAAGCGTCATGCGCCCGGCCGGCACGTTGATCCGGTTGGCCGGCTCCGGCGTGGAATAGGCAAGCCCCGCACCCAATGCCGCTCTCGGCTCGAACACGACGATCCGCACATTTTCGAACGCCCCAGCGGCTCGATGGAGATGAAGGGCAATCGCTGCCCCGCTAAATCCACCGCCTATGATGGCGACAATGGCATTCTTCCGGCTCACTGACATTTCAACTCACGCGATCTCGGCGGCACGCCCCGAATAACGTCCAATTTTAGCAGCCGGGATGAAAAATTCACAGCGATGCGTGCCAGGCCGCGCAAGTTCGAACGCATGCGTCCCGTCCGGTTCGGCTGCGGCACTTTCGGCGGATCAGCGGCGAAGGCCGCCGCTCCACCTGTTTTGCCTGCGTTATTCGGCTGCAATCGTCGCGCTTTCCTCAGCCTCTTCGAGTGCGCGCACCAGCGGAATGACGTGCTTGCCGAAATACTCGACCTCCTCCTGGAAATGCAGGAAACCGAGCAGGATGAGATCGGCGCCGGCGCGCTTCAGGCGCACGATGCGTTCCGCCACCTGTTGGGGGGTGCCGATGAGGTTTGAGCGGAAACCGTCATTGTACTGAACGAGATCCTCGAAGCTGGATTTCGCCCAGTTGCCCTCTCCTTCCGGGGAGGCCTTACCGGCATTCTTCACCTCATGGCCAAAAGCGTTGACCGCTTCCGGATTGGCCTTCTCGATGATTTCGGCAAGCACGGCCTTTGCCTCCTCCTCCGTCTCACGCACGATGGCGAAGGCATTTACGCCGATCTTGACCGAATGATTGTTCTCAGCCGCCTTGGCACGGATGTCATCGACCTGCCTTGCAATCTCTTCCGGGGTGTTACCGTTGGTGAAGTACCAGTCGGAAACGCGAGCCGCCATATCGCGGGCTGCGCGCGAAGAACCGCCCTGAAAGATTTCAGGCTGCGGATCGATCGGCTTCGGCTTCAGGGAATAATTGTTGAAGCGATAGAAATCGCCGCGGAAGGTGAAGCTGTCTTCCGTCCAGATGCCGCGCAATGCACGGATGAACTCCTCCGAGCGGCGATAGCGCTCGTCGTGGTCGAGCCACGGTTCGCCGATGGCATGGAACTCGCCGCGAAACCAGCCGCTGACAATGTTGACCGCAACGCGGCCATTGGTGAGGTGGTTAATCGTGGCGATCTGTTTTGCAGCGAGCGCCGGGTTCCACGGCCCCGGCAGAATGGCGGCAATGACCTTCAGCGTCTTTGTCGACTCCAGCAGGGAATGGCTGAAAGACACGGATTCATGCTGGAACTCGGCACCGTAACCAGCCGTGAAGCGAATCTGGCTCAGCGCATAGTCAAAACCGCTCGCTTCCGCGATCTGCGCGAGCTTGCGGTTATAGTCGATGGTCCAGCTGGTGCGTTGCTCGATGTTGGAGATGACGAGGCCACCGGAAACATTCGGCACCCAATAGGCGAATTTAACGGGCTCGGCTGTGCGTGCTGTCATGATAAATTCCTCTCTTGCAATCTCAGTTGGCAGCCGCTTCGCGTGAAACGACGGAAAGGGTCGGATGGTGATCGCCGCCGCCAAACGCTTTGGCGGGCAGAAGCTCGAACAGATCGGCGACGGCGCGCTCAATGCGCGCTTCGACGGCCGGGTTTGAAAGCGTGTATCCGGTAAAATCCGCCTCAACGGCATAAACCGTGGTCGGCACGGTAACAGCACCGAAGAAGCCGAACAGCGGACGGAACTGGTGTTCCAGCATCAGGCCATGCAGCGGCGAGCCGCCGGTCGCGGCAAGGATCACGCGTCGACCCTGCAGGGCACGGAAATCGACGAGATCGAATAAATGTTTGAGCGCGCCCGTATAGGAGGCGCGATAGACCGGCGAACCGACGACGAGCACATCGGCAGCCTCCACGGCATCGACAATCGCACGCCCGGCCTCCTCGAGCTGGTCTGCGCGCAATGCCCGAAATAGAACCGGGGCGGCATCGGCAAGATCGATGAGGTCGGTTTCAACCTTCGCCGTCCGCCCGATCGCGGCAACAATTCGTTCAACGACATGCGCCGTGCGGGATGGCCGCTTCACACTACCGGAAATGCCAAGGATCTTCATATCCATTCGCCCTTCTTTTGTGTGTATTTTCTATGTTTTTAATAGGCTATCAAAGACGCTCATTCCAAAAGCCGCATATTTTGAGAAATGCTTTCGCGTATTTGGGCCAAAGCGCCGACTGTTTCACACGGGGCAAGGCGGTCGCTGCAAGCGCCGAAGCGGAAAGCCGCTCATGCCCTCAACGAGCAGATATCGCCCAAAAGCAGGACACCGGGGATCTCCGATCCCCGGTGTCAATATTTAGAGCGATGCTTTCAGCGCCTCAACCGAACGCGCCGTAAAGGCAGGGCAAGGATCAAAACTCCTCCCAGTTGTCGGGGGCGGTATTCAACGCGGCATTGCCTGAAAACGCCGCCCTTATCCTGCCGCCAAGCGCACGCGCGGGAGACGCTGCGGGCCTGTCGGCAACCGATGCCGTGCGCACGGGCGCGGAGGCCTCGCCATAACCGCCTTCGGACAGTTTGAACTGCGCGATCAGTCCGTTGAGCGAAGACGCCTCGCGTGCAAGCCCGTGGCTGGCGGCGGTGCTTTCCTCAACCATGGCGGCGTTCTTCTGGGTGTCCTGATCCATCTGGTTCACGGCCGTATTGATCTGCTGAAGACCGGAGGATTGCTCCTGTGCCGATTCCGCGATGGCCGCAACGTGCCGGTTGATTTCCTGCACCTCCGTCACGATCAGTTCCAGCGCCTTGCCGGTTTCACCAACCAGCTGCACGCCCTGCTGAACCTGACCGTTGGATGTCGTGATCAGGTTCTTGATCTCCTTGGCCGCACCGGCGGAGCGCTGCGCCAGTTCGCGAACCTCCTGCGCAACGACGGCAAAGCCCTTGCCCGCCTCACCCGCACGGGCAGCTTCAACGCCGGCATTCAGCGCCAGAAGGTTCGTCTGGAACGCGATCTCGTCGATCACGCCGATGATGTTGGAAATCTCATTGGCGGATGTCGCGATCTGCTCCATTGCAGCGACGGCCTGCTGCACCACCTCTCCGGATTTTTCCGCGCCGACTTTTGCGCGGCCGACGAGGTGACCCGCTTCCTGCGCCCGCTTCGTGGCGTCCTTCACCGTCGTGGTGATCTCTTCCAGCGCAGCCGCAGTCTCTTCAACGGCGGCAGCCTGCTGTTCCGTGCGTCTCGCCAGATCGTCCGCCGCAGACCTTATCTCGTTGGCGCCGGCATCGATGCCGCGCGCGTTCTGCGCCACCTGGCTCAAGGTCGACTGCAACTGTTCCGCAGCCCGGTTGAAATCGCCGCGGATACCGTCAAGACCGGAGACGAACGGCTGAACGATCCGGTAAGTAACGTCGCCCTGGGCGATCTTCGAAAGAGCCGTGGCAAGATTGTCGACGGCAAACTGCACGTCGGCAGCTTCCCTGGCCTTCTGTTTCTCGCGCTCGATCCGGTCCTTTTCCGAAGTCGACCGGTTGGCCTCCGTTTCATTCTCAAGCCGGAGGCGTTCGATTGCGCTTTCGCGAAACGCCTGAACCGCAGCGGCCATCTGGCCGACTTCATCCCTGCGATCCATTCCAGAAATTTCGCTTGCCGTATCACCGGCCGCGAGCGATTCCATGCGCGCGCGAAGCCGCGCAATCGGGGTGGTGATGCCCCGGGAAGAAATAAGCAGGCCAAGTGCGATCACGGCCAGCGAAACGAGCGCAAGCGTAATCAGGCCCGTCCAGATCGTCGTATTGGTGCTGGCTGTAAGGCGTTCTCTCCCCTCATTCATCACCTGGATGAGCTGCTCATTGCCGGCACTGATCTTTGGCGAGACTTCGGCAATTTTCCGAAGCACATTGAGCGCCATCTGCTGCGCTTCGGCGCGTTGCCCTGCCTGCATGAGGGCGATGACCTGATTGCCGATCTCCTCGACTTCGACAACACCCTTAAGGATATCACGGGCGGCATCCGTGCGCGCCGGCACCAGTTCCATGATCTTGTTCTGGCGTTCCTCGAGCTGCTTACGGTCGGCTCTGAAGGTTTTGACGGCAGCTTCGAAATCAGCGCTGGCCGGATCGTTAAGGCTGGCGCGAAGCATCTGCATGCCGAGTGCGTTGAGGTTTCCGCTGGTTCTGGCGTTCAGAACCGCAGCAAGGGCCTCATGGCCGATGAAATCGCTATAGACGCTGTCGGTGCCTTTATATTGCAGGCTGACGTAGCTTATTCCGGAAAGCGACATCAGGCTCATCAACGAGATGACAAAAACGACCTTCGTTTTTATCTTGGTATTGTTCAGGAAAGACATGAATGGCCTCAAGGCAAGCACTCCTCCAGCCGCCCTCTCAGGAGGCCGGGGAATATATAATGAAACATCGCGGGTAGCTGTTGCCCCTCCTCATAGGGCGACAAGCGGATGCCTTTTTCGAGCCGCCGCCGGGCGGGTCGTCATGGGTCCGCTTGTTCTACCGGCTCCGCCGATGAAACCTTGGAACCTGCGTATTTTAGATTTCACAAAATCACTAAATGAAGTGTTACCCGGGATAGGCAAGTGCTGACAATTCGCCGCGCCGCAGACCGGTTCGAGCATCGTTTTCAAGCCTGGCAGCAGCCGGCACCGTTATTCAAGCCTGTAACCTACGCGACCACGGCCGTGCCCGCTCGGGCAATCAGGCTATCGTGCCTGCAATGGGCCGGGACTGGATCGTTCGGCCCGATAAAACGAAGCTGCAGATGAAGATGCAGCCGCGCCTGCAAACGCTCAAACAGCCGCTTGCAGGCGGAAGCGTTCCTGTCCTCCTCGCCGGTCAATTTGCCGATGAGGCGCATGAACCAGCCGTCATAGGCCTGCACATAAAGGAACCAGCGTGTCGGGTCCGGCGCGCCGGGCGGCGTGTCGCGGCAGAGCCAGATGGCATGTGCATGCTGAAACAGCGGATGAAGCGTGCCTTGCAGCAAGGTGAGTTCGGATGCTTCCAACCCGTGAGGATGGAGACCGGTATGGTTGGCGGCGGATCGGACGGCATCTTCGCTCGTCCACAGACGGTCAGCGATCTGCCGATGCTGCTCCGCCGCCGGCCTGTCTCCCACCCGCAGGCAGAGTTCGCAGAGGTGGCGATGGAGCCGATACCTGGAGAAAGAGGGGTTCCGGCCGATACGGTGCCACAAGGACATTGCTCCGTGTATGTCTCCGGCTTTCTCCATATCCTCTGCCCGTAGCTGTAGAAGCGTCGTCTCTTCGGGCGAATACCGCGATCCTTCCGCGATAGCCTCGGCGCGCAGCATGCCTGATGGATCGAATTTCTCTGAAAGCAGCGCCAGTTGCAGCCAGTCCTGCTCGTCGAACATCTGTTGTTCGCGACGCTGCAGGAGCCTTGAGAATTCGCTGCGCTGACGGATATGCCAGTCTTTTGCGTCCTGCCAGCCTCGTTCGGCATTGTCGCGCCAGTCTGCATCAAGCCGTGCCGCGATGCCGGGGGCTTCTTTCCCCAGCCATTCGGCGGCGGCGGAGATCTCTTCGAGACGCCAGGGCAGATGATCGGGAAGCGGGCCTGCCGGATCAAACCCCGTTGCCACAATGCGTTCCGACAAAACGGGATGGGTGCTATGACTATCCGGTTTCTGGCAGAGGTCCTCATGCAGCCAGACGGCCGCCTGCGCGCCATCTCGCGGGCGGCTGTTCTCCGGCTCTGTCAACATCAGGGCGAAGGGCCGCGCCTGCGCGATGTCATCCTTGTCTGCCCCAGCAAACATATCCGGCCAGAATTGGCTGGACAGGGCTCTTTGCCGCAATGTGAGAGCGATTTCCGTCTCAAATGCGATGTCGGCGCCGCAGACCGTGATCGCCCGCGCATCGGCAACCGCCTCGCAGCGACGGGAAAACTCCAGCGTCTCGCGCATCATGCGCGGTACATACCAGGCAAGAAACAATCTGAGCGGCGCGGTGACCAGCCGATGATTGCGCTCGTGCAATTTACCGAGCGCCGCCCAGCGTTGGCGAGCCACATAGGCCCAGCGCGCGAAATGACCGTGCAACCGGGAAATATGGGCGTATTCATGCGCGATAACGGCCGCGGCCTGCCGTCCCGTCAACAGGGCGAGAAGCGGCAGGCCGAGCACCAGAACATGCCTCGGCAGGCCGCCACGGGAGCCTGTCTGATAGATGGACGCGTTAAGCTCGGCATTGATATAGACGGCCGTGAAGGCTGGCGCATCGCAGGCGAGGCGCAGCCGTTCAAGCTCTTCGGCAAGAGCGGGAACCTTGTCGGCCTCCAGCAATATTCCATCCGAAACCGGTGGGGGCGGCACTGCCGCATAGGCTCGCAGGACCATCAGCCCGTAAAAGACCCATGACAGCGCCGGCAAGGCAAGAAGCACCAGCAGAAGCCGCGAAGGCACCAGCAACACAAGCAAAAGAGGCGACAGGATCAGCGCAAGGCCGCAGGCGAGTAAAAACATGTCGCCAAAGGCGAGCCAGACCAAGGCTCGCCATCTGCCTTCGCGCGGTGACTGGAGGGGGCTCGCCATGCCGACGCTTATTTCGGTGGAAGATGGTCGCTTGAAAGTTTCTTGCCGAGGAAGAAGGCCTTCAACGCCCGCCCGGCCATCTGCAATCCGCTCGATCCATAAACTTGCGTTTCCATCCACTCCAGTGACGAATGATCGGGGAAGAGTTCCTTGTAACGGTCGAACCATTGCATGGCGATAAACTCGCTTTTGGGAACGCCATCGCCGTATTTATAGGCGAGAACGACCTGACCATAAGCCTCTCCGGCAATGTGGTCGTCATGATAGTCGATGAGGGATTTCATATTGGCGACGGCCTGCTGTTTTTCCTCCGTAGTGCCGTGCCTGCGATCAACGCTCGCCAGTCGAATGAGGGACATATCCACGCCGCCTTCCATCGCGCCACGGTAATATTCCTGAACTCGTTCGAAATTTTCCCGGAGCGACAGATCGAGATTGTCGACATTTTCCAGCCGCCAGGCATAGTTATAAAGTGCGACCGGTTCACCCTCCTCGACCGCTTGCTGAAGCCAGCGCCCCGCTTCGTCGCCGTCGAGCAGTTGCGGGTCTGTATCGGGCCGGAATCCCGTTGCGATGTCATACATGCTTGCCGCGGCCGAATAGACGCGCCGTTCAGCGAATGCGCGGGTCAACCAGGCCGACTCCTGCTGGAAGCCTCCATCCCAGATCATCCGGCAGGCATGCATCGGTGTGAACTCATCGGGCTCATAGAGCGGTTCGAGTTGCGCAACCCGGTCGACCAGCTGCGTGGCGATGGCCGGGTTCGCCTCTATTCCCCACATGCCGAACTGCCAGGCGAACGCCGCCATTGTCAGCATGGTCGGCTCATCAAAACGACGGACGGCCGTTTGCAGCACGTTTGCATAGGCGCCGTCGTGATCCTCGAAATGCTGGATCAGCATCAGATTGGTGAAGTCCCGGAACGGGCCGTCAATGGCCGGATAGGTTCCCGGCGCCTTGCAGTAACGAATGGATTCGACATGGCGCTGGTGCGCCAGTTTTTCGTCCTGGAGAGAATAATGGATGAAATTGGCGTATTTTCCGAGGGAAACGAAACGCAGGCGATCGGTGAGATCCCGCGCCAGCCAATTCTTGAAAATCCTCTCTCGGGCGGCAATTTCGCGGGTATCGCCGGGTTCGGGATAATCGGGTATGGTCAATGCATCCTGCACCCCCGGCCAGCGCACGGAATTGCGCTCCTGTTCGCTCAGCGCGGAACATAAGGGGCCTTTGGCGAATTTTTCGACCTCACCATCATCGCCACCCCATCGCGGGCTCAAATATTGCGCGTAAGAAACCAGGATTTCCGGCCACCGGGGCCGCAGCGAAAGGCAGTAGCGCAGCCAGTAATAGCCGGGATTTTCGGCGTCCCCCTGCTGCAGGGGCGGAAGCGAGGCAGGAAGCGCCGCCGTTATGACACCGGGCGGCGTCAATCCGTGTCTGGCAAGCCGGGCGCATGCGGCTTCGTAAAGCTCCGGTCCCAACTCATCGCTCGTTACCGTCTTTTCAACCGGCGTACCCAGAAACAGCGCATCGACGAAATCCGGCTGCCCGAGATACTGGCTCATCTCCATCATGGTTTCCGCGGCAAGAGCAGGCCGCGCGGAAAGGGCCATCGCCTTCAGCAAATGCTCTGCCGCAATTATGCAGGCCATGTGGGCGGCGGCCCACTGGTCTTCCCCAACATCCGATGCCCAGGTCGCCGTTCGGATGTCGCAGGCCCGGCGGAAGTAATAGTGACCGGCGACCTGCCTTGCATGATACGAAGCCGGGTATGCCTGCCTCCAGGCATCGAGCAGTTCCAGTCTGAGGGCTGCGTCGACGCTGGCGCTGTCGAACAGGCCCGTGTCGGTCGAAAGATGGATATAGTGATCGTCCGCCAGATCGTCGGACTGCCACCATGCCGCCTCAAGCGCCGCGAGTATACGCTCGACCTCGTCGAAGCGCCGTTCAAGCATCGCCTTTCGCAATTCATCCTGCTGACGGAATCTCGCCCATTGCGGGCCATCCAGTGGCAGGGGAGACGAACTTGTGACTGTTTTCATGAATGGCTCCTCAGCGGATACGTCCTTCCTTGGAGCACCAAAGAACCCCCTGTGTCGAGATATGGAAGGAGACTTTTCCCGGCACTTTTACAAATCTCACCGCCAGGAACACAACACTGCAACGGCACTCAATCAGCAAAAGCCACGAGCCCCACGCCTCGCTTTGCAGCCCGTTCCAGAAAATCACGCATCGAATTGAACGCGGCCAGCGCGTGTTCGTTACCTTCAAGAACATATTCGTTTGTCATGAGAATGTTCAGCAATATCACGACCTGCTCCGGTTCAAGCAGCGTATCTTCGAAATATCTGAGATCGACGCCGGCCTGCCGGGCCTTGTCGAACAGGGCCGCAAGTAAACGGTGCGCATCAAGATCGATTGAGCCGGCGAGTTCCAGGCAGCCCGGATCCGAGGGTATGACGGTGGCGTCGAAATCAGCGTAGTAGATGTCCAGCATGTGCAATTTGTCCAACGGATGAAGGATTTGGACGTCCCCATTTCGCTTGCAGCAAGGCTCAGCCATTTAAAAAGGGGCGATCACGGACCGCCCCAACGGAAATAGTCTTGTTGCAGTCCGCTTACGCGGGACGCTCCTCGCCTGCATTGGGTCGCCAAGTAATCAACCTCTTCTCCGCAAAATCCAGAATGAGGTCAATAACAAGAACGAAGACCGCCAGAATGATGATGCCCGCGAAGACGCCGACCGCATCGAAATTGCCTTCCGAGCGGGCGATCAGATAACCGAGGCCGGCGGAAGCTCCCAGATATTCGCCGATGATTGCGCCGACCACTGCAAATCCGACGGAGGTGCGCAGCGACGACAGAATCCAGCTCGCCGCCGCCGGGAAATAGACGTGACGCAGCAAATCCGAACGCTTGGCGCCCAGAATGCGGGTATTGGAAAGCACGACCGGGTTCACTTCGCGCACGCCCTGCATGGCATTGAAGAAGGTGACGAAGAAGACGAGCGTAACCGCAAGCGCAACCTTCGACCACAGGCCAAGACCGAGCCAGAGCACGAAGATCGGGGCCAGAACGACACGCGGAATGGCGTTCACGGCCTTGATGAACGGATCGAGCACCCGGGCGACGAAGGGGCTGAGGCCCAGCCAGACGCCGGCGCCGACGCCGAGACCTGTGCCGATGAGATAGCCCAGCACCGTTTCGCTCAGCGTGATGCCGACATGCTTGTAAAAACCGGCATCGGCAACCCAGTCAATCACCTGTTTAACGATGTCATAGGGTGCGGGAAAAAAGAAGCGGTCGATGGCGCCCGAAGTCACACCGAGCTGCCACCCGCCCAAAAGCACGACCAGAAGAGCGATCTGGATGATACGAACATTAACGGCTTGCATAGCTTTTCTCCACTTCGCCACGCAGGGACGCCCAGATATCGCGATAGAGCGTCAAGAATTTTGGATCGAGTTTGATTTCCGCGACGTTGCGGGGCCGCTCGAGATCGACAGCGAAGCTCTCGATGACACGGCTCTTCGGGCCTGCAGCGAGAACGACAACCCGGTCTCCGAGCGCAATCGCCTCTTCCAGATCATGGGTGATCATAACCACCGCACGGCGGTCCTCCTGCCACAGGCGCAGCAACTCGTTCTGCATGAGGTGGCGGGTGTGGATATCCAATGCCGAGAAGGGTTCGTCCATCAGGATGACCTTCGGCTCGGTGATGAGCGCCTGCGCCATCTGCACGCGTTTGCGCTGTCCGCCGGAGAGCTGGTGCGGAAAGCGGTCTCCGAAGCCCTTCAGGCCAACTTTTTCAAGCCAGGCCTGAACCTTGGCGCGCCGCTCATTTTCGGGAACGCCCCGGAACATCAAGCCAAGCTCGACATTCTGAAACGCTGTCTTCCAGGGAAGAAGCGCGTCCTGCTGGAACAGATATCCAATGTTGTTCTGTACGCCCTTGACGAGCGAACCGTCGATGGAAACCCTGCCCTGCGCTGGCTTCAACAGGCCCGCAATCGCGTTGAGAATGGTGGACTTTCCGCATCCCGTTGGCCCAACGATGGAGAGAAACTCACCATCGCCGACCTTGAGATTTACGTTTTGCACGGCAACGAACGAACCGAACGCCATGGTCACGTCGTCGATTGCCACCATCGGCTGGGGTTCGAGTTCCGTCACGGGTTCTAGCTTTCTGGCTGGCGAAGACATGGCGGCCTCTCAGTTTGCGGCCTTCGAGGCCGCGGCCTCGACGAACTTGTTGGTGTAGGTGGTGTTGAGATCGATCGTCGCCTTGGCGACCGCATCATTGAAGCTTTTCAGAACGGCCAGCGGCGTTTCGAGATCGGCAGGCTCAAACTTGCCATCTTCGGAGAAGATCGCCTTGGCCGCTTCAACGGCCTTGATGTAGGTCTGCTTGTCGCCGGACACGAAATCATCGGGAAGCTTTGCGACGATTTCCTCCGCAGAATGCTGCTTCATCCAGTGCAGCGCCCGAACCGTCGCATTGGTGACCTTCTGGATCACTTCCGGATTGGCATTGATATAGTCCTGCGTGGCGTAAAGGACCGAGGTGGGATAGATGCCGCCATAGACATCCCTTGCGCCCTGATCGCTACGGGCATCGATGAGGATCTTGCCCAGCCCGCGCTCCACGACGATGGTTGCGGCAGGATCGTAATTGACGAGCAGATCAATCTTGCCCTGCTGCAGGGCTGCAACGGCCGCAGCACCCGAACCGACACCGATGATGGAGATGTCATTGTCGCTGAGATTATGCTGCTTCATGTAGTAGCGAATGAAGAAGTCCGAAGAGGAGCCGGGCGACGTGATGCCGACCTTTTTGCCCTTGATCGTCTCGGGCTTGGCCGGGTCGAAGTCCGTGTCGTTCTTGCCGGCGAGAACCAGACCCGAGTTGCGGGCAAGCTGCACGAAGCCGACCACGTGCTTGTTCTGCGACTGCATCTGGATCGTATGATCGTAGAAGCCCACGGCAACGTCCGTGGAACCGGCAACAAGCGCCTGCAGAACCTTCGATCCGCCCTGGGCAAAGTTCTCGGTCGTTACATCAAGGCCCTCCTCCTTGTAGAAGCCAAGGCTCGCCGCCACGGGGAAAGGCAGGTTGTTGAGGTTGTACGAGCCAACGCTCATCCTGACGGATTCGGCATTGGCAGATGCCGCCAGCGCACAGAGCGCCGCGGTTGCAAGCAGATATTTACGCATAAGGGTCTCCTCCCGGTTTGACTATATTTTGCGCCACTATGGCCGCGTCTAGGCTGCGTCTTCAATCGCAGCAGTTGGTTTGGCGAAGGCGAAGCCTTCGAAAAGCCTGCGCGCCGTTCTTACGAGTCCGGCCGTTATTGCGCCGTTTCGCATCTCCAGCTGCACATCGAGGCAGCCTGCGGGATGTTCGATGCGGATCTGGGTCGGCACCGAAAGGCCTCCGGCCGCATCATAAGCGATGGAACCTTTGGTGACAGCCGCGGTTGCGATGCCAACGGCACCGGTCGTCGCCAGTGCAGGATGACACTCGTGGGGCATGAAATACCGCACCGAAAGAGTGCCGCCTCTGCGGGCCGGTGCAACGAGCACCGGTTTCGGAATGACCATGTCTTTCACATCACCCATTCCCATCAACTTTCCGGCCTCGATGCGGATGCGGGTCATCCGTGCGATGAGATCCTTGTGAGCGCTCAGGGTTTGCGGATCCTCGTACCCCGTCACGCCGAGATCGGCTGCGCGGATGAGAACCATCGGAATAGCGCAGTCTACGGCCGTTATGTTGACGCCATCGATCAGATCGACCGGCTTTCCGGTGGGCAGCAGCTTGCCGGTTTTCGCACCCGCCGCATCCATGAATGTCAATGCGATGGGCGCCGCCAGACCCGGAACACCGTCGATCGAGGCGTCGCCGAGATAAATAACCTCGCGGCCGCGTGTCGGAACCTTCGCCTCGATCAGCTTGCCGGTATTCACGTTATGGATCCGCACGAGAGTATCGCTGCCCTGCGCTTCGACAAGCCCCGCTTCGATGGCAAAGGGCCCGACGGCGGCCAGCATGTTTCCGCAGTTTGGCGAATAGTCGACATACTGCCTGTCGGTGCGAACCTGCGCGAACAGATAGTCGATGTCGGCGTCCCTGACCGTGGAAGGGCCGATAATCGCAACTTTGGATGTGACCGGATTGCCCCCGCCAATGCCGTCGATCTGCAATGGATGGCCAGACCCCATGATGGAAAGAAGGGCCGCGTCCCGGTCCGCCCGATCACGGGGAAGATCGGATGCGAGAAAGAACGGTCCACGCGACGTTCCACCGCGCATCAGCACACAGGGTATCTTCAGCAGATCGTTCATGGGTTGCCTCAATATTGCATTTGGCGGATCAATTCGCCGTGTTGTTGCAATATGAGCAAAAGAGTCTAATCTGTTAAATGCAATGTTTTGGAGTTTTATTGCGGTATGAGCATCAATTGTGAAATTCTGGATTTGCGGGCGTTTCAAGCGGTGGTTGAACTGGCCAGTTTCCACAGGGCCGCCGAGGCGCTGCATATCTCGCAACCTGCGCTCACCCGCCGTATCCAGAAACTGGAACAGGCCATCGGCGCGCCACTTCTTGAAAGAACGACGCGCCACGTCGCACCCACCGCCATGGGGCAGGAAGTCATGCCGCTCGTTCGGCGCATGCTCGAGGAATTTGACGGATCGCTTTTTGCCATGAAGGACGGCGCGCAACGGCGCGGGCTTATCACCATGGCCTGCGTTCCCACCGCCGCCTTTTACTTTCTTCCCACCGTCATCAAGACCTTCAGCCAGCAATATCCCCATATAAGGCTGCGGATCAGGGATTTGACAGCCAATGAGGGTCTGCAGGCGGTCGCCAGAGGCGAGGTGGAATTTGGCATCAACCTGATGGGCAATTCCGATCCCGAGCTTTCATTCGAGCCCCTCATCGATGACCCCTTCGTGCTGGCAATGAGGAAAGACCACCCTCTGGCAGCTTTCGAAACGATCGAGTGGGACCAGCTGGAGGCCTATCCGCTGGTCGTCGTGGACCGTTCGAGCGGCAACAGGACGCTTCTCGACAGCGCGCTTGCACGGCACAATCTAAAATTGAACTGGTTCTATGAGGTGACGCATCTCAACACGTCGCTCGGTCTCGTCGAAGCCGGACTTGGCATTTCCGTCCTGCCGCGGCTGGCAACGCCGCAGGACGATCACCCATTCCTCATCACCCGGCCAATCGTCAACCCGGTGGTCTCCCGTACGATAGGCATCGTGCAAAGGCGAAGCAGCGCTCTTTCCCCAGCCGCCGAAAAATTTGTGCGGATGCTACTCGAAACCTGGAAAACCCAGTGATCGCTTGAGAGAGATGCTTCTAGGGCATGCTGCGGCCAATGGCGGCGCGAACCGTAGGTGCTGGCAAACAGCCTCTGATTTGCAGATCGCTCGAATGAAAGAATCTGCACCAGAAGCTAAAGACGGGCCTCGATATCCAGCACCAGCTTTTTCAGCAGCGCCGCGAGGTTATCGCGCTCGTCCGGAGTGAGCCCCTGCAGGAAAGTCTGCTCGCTCGCCATGTCCTGGCGAAATGCCTTTTCCGCCAGCTCGATGCCCGCCGGCATGAGGTAGACAACGACGCTGCGTCCATCGAGCTTCGATTTTCTGCGCTCGATAAGTCCGGCCTTTTCCAATCGATCAAGCCGGTGCGTCAGGCCGCCTGAGGAGAGCATCAGCGTCGTATACATTTCCGTCGGCGTCAGCTGGTAGGGCGGTCCCGACCGGCGCAATGTTGCGATGACATCGAACTCGCCGCGGTCGAGACGGAAGCCAGCAAATGTCTCTTCGATTGATGGCGCCAGAAGGTTGCTGAGCCGTTTGGCGCGCCCGAAAATGGCCATCGGTTCCGTATCGATATCAGGCAGTTCCCGCGCCCACTGGCCACGGAGACGGTCGACATGGTCTTCCCTGTCAGCTTCCATCGTCCGATCCGTCGTCGCCTGCTTCATCTCATCACCCCATCAGCACTTCGAAAACCATATACGGCTTTGCCTGCTCCGTGAATATATCTTTGTGAGAAGATAGATATCTTGACAGGAAGATAAATTGCACATATATCTTCTCGCGAAGATAGTTTTGTCTCAGGGAGGAGACCAGATGTTTTCCATCCGCCGTCATCAGGAACCGAACCCCGGCCAGAGCCGGACGGTGCGTTATGAAGGATGCGAATACGGAAGCGCCGTATCCATCTTTCTCGTCAATGCCGATCCGGGTCGCGGCCCTGATCTGCATGTTCATCCCTATGCCGAAACCTGGGTGGTGCGCAAAGGCGAGGCCGAGTTCACAATCGGCGATCAGCGGGCACGCGGCTCGTCGGGAGACATCGTCGTTGGGCCTGCCAATATCCCCCATCGCTTCGAAAATATAGGCACTGACCGGCTGGAGATCATCTGCATCCATCCGAGCGAGACCTTTCAGCAGACCTTCCTGTAACCCCGTTCCACCATGAGGAGAAAGACAATGGCCAAAATGATTTTCCTGAACCTGCCGGTGAAAGACCTGGCCGTTTCGACCGCTTTCTATGAGGCGATCGGCTGCGTGAAGAACGAAGAGTTTTCCAACGAAGACGCAAGCTCGATGGTGTGGTCGGAGACCATCACCTTCCAGCTTCTGCGGCACGATTATTACAAGACCTTCACCGCCAAACCGATCGCCGATGCCCATACGACAAACGGCATGCTGATCGCCCTTTCGCGCGACAGCCGCGAAGAGGTCGACGCCATGGTTGGCGCCGCGGCAAAAGCGGGCGGGCAAGCGGATGTCCGGGAACCGCAGGATCTGGGTTTCATGTATCTCCGCACCTTCGCCGATCCCGATGGTCACGAATTTGAACCCGCTTACATGGATTTGAGCAATGCGGGCTGACGTCATCATTCACGCGCGCGACGAGGCGAACTTACTGATGGGCTGGAGCGGAAATGCCCAAAAGCGGCGGGGAACCGCTACTCAACCTAGTCGCCGGTGCCGGATACGGCTGCGGCCAGGGCTCTGATCGCCGATGCATGTGCGGGCGTTCTTGCGCGGGAAAGAAGAACGATATCGGAAGGCGGCAACGAAGGCAGCCCCAGTTCCACACCCCTGTCAGGCAGGCCACGGGCGCTAATATCGCCCATCGCCGCGACACCCGCGCCTGCAAGAATTCCTTCATGGAGCACCGAACAGCTTCCGGCGGTGAAAGCATCGCGCCACTCCACGCCGGCTCTTCTAAGCTCCGACACCGCAATTTCCCGAACACCACACGCAGACCCCAGCGACACCAGCGGAATGGCGCTGTTGGAGCGTGGCCGCCAGTCCGGGGCGGCCCGCCATCCCAACCTGTCGGTACGCAGGATTTCGCCGTCTGAGCCACCGCCGTTACGCCGGATAATGGCGGCGTCGGCCTGTCCGGACGCGAAACTTTCCTTCACGTGCCGGGAAAAGCCGATATTCACTTCAATCACCGCATTGGCGGGGAGTGCCGCGCGCATCGCCCGTATGGCCATCGAAAGGCGGCCCCCGATCGCATGGTCACTGGCCGCCAGGCTAAAGTGCAGCGGCGATTCATGACCGAAGGTCAGCGCTTCCTCGTGTTTGGCGAGCAGCTCGCGAGCCTTCGGCAGGAACACCTGGCCATCCTCCGTGAGCCGCAGATGCCGCGGCGAACGGTCGATCAGCCGCCTGCCGACACGCTGCTCCAGCATCTTCAATTTTTGGCTGACGACCGGTTGCACGGTTCCTGCCGCCTCCGCCGCCTTTGTCAGGCTGCCGAGCTCTACGGAGAAAATGAACAGGCGAACGCTTTCGAGGTCAATCATATAAAATCGCTATGTATGGAATATACAACACCATATTCTCATTATGAAGAAATTTGCGCAAGGTGTCTCAGCAACAAGGAGACAAGACCATGCCCATGATCAAAGCGCGCTACACCAAACCCCGGAACGGACGCGACCCAAAACTGGAAGTCGCGGCTCTGCTTTCTCGCCTCACGGCGGAAATCCTGCACAAGGACCCGGCTGTCACCGCGGTTCTCGTCGAGAGCGCCGATCCCGATGACTGGATCATCGCCGGAGCGAGCGTCGCCGACCAGAAGGTCGGAAGCTTCTATGTCGAGGTTTCGATTACAGAACACACCAACATAAAGGACGAGACGACCGAATGGGTCCGGCGGGTCTATAACGAGATGAACGCCCTGCTGGGCCCCGTGCACGAGGCGAGTTATGTGCTGGTTCACGCCGTCGATGGCGATGCCTATGGTTATGGCGGGCAAACCCAGAATCTGCGGTGGGCAGGCAAGCGCAGCTAGCGTCGGCAGGCGTCAGGCGAAACTGCCCGACGCCGCTCGCCCAGGGATATTTGCCATGCCTGGATCAAATCCGCGCACCGCCTGTCGCATCGATCATCTGTCCAGTCGTCCAGCGGGCATCGTTCGAGGCAAGGAATGTGATGACGTCCGCAATATCATCGGCGCGTCCGACACGCGAGAAGACGGACAGGGCTTCAGCGCCTGCGCGGGCTTCCGGCGCTGCCAGCCATCCGGCGTTCATGTCGGTTTCAGTAACACCCGGCAGAACCGAATTGACCGTAATTCCGCGCCGGCCGAATTCCGGGGCGAGCGCCAGCGTCAATGTCTCAAGCGCACCCTTGGACGCCGCATAGGCGGGATGCGTCGGCGCCGCGATGCGCGTGAAGCCGGTCGAGACATTGATGATGCGGCCATTGTCGCGGAGATGATCGGCAACCGCCTGAATGAGAAAGAACGGCGCCTTGAAGTTGATCGTCATCAACTCGTCGAAAGCGGCTTCCGTTGTTTCTTTCAACGGTGTCGCCGGGGCAATGCCCGCATTATTGACGAGAATATCAAGCGATGGTGAGCCGGTGAAAGCGACCGCGGCTTCCCTGAACTGCTCCCACAAGCTGTCCGTCGCCGCTTTCCCGGCCCGCAGATCGGCATTGAGAGCGACCGCCTTCGAACCGAGAGCCTCGATCTCGCGGACCGTTGCCTGTGCCGCCTCGGGGTTCGCGCCATAATGGACGCCGATAAGACCTGCACCCTCTTTCGCAAACGCCAGGGCCGCGGCACGGCCGATGCCGCGTGAACTGCCCGTTATGAGGGCGACTTTGTTCGATAGTTTCTGAGACATGGATCACTCCGTTGCGATTTAACTAACGATCGTTATAATAAAACCTGGCCATGACCTGTCAATATTTTTATAGTGATCGATATAAAAATGTCTGAAATGACGCGAAAACAACGCGGTAGACCGCGCCTGCTTGATCGGAATGCCGGGCTCGACGTCGCAGCCCGGCTGTTCTGGGAACACGGCTATGAGGGAACCTCGATAGCGGACCTCACCCATGCGATGGGCATCACCCCGCCGTCCCTCTACGCGACATTCGGTTCAAAAGAAGAATTATTCCGGCTGGCGCTTGATCATAGCATTGCGCAGCAAAGCGAACGCCGCGCCGAAGTGCTGCAGGCGCAAATACCCGCCTATGAGGCGCTTGCCTCTTACCTTTACGATATTGCTGAAGGACATACCCAGCCCGACAAGCCGCGCGGATGCATCGTTTCCACCGCCGTTCTCCAGCATTCGGAAGCAAACGCCTCTGTCGCCCGCACAACGGCGGGATTGCGCGAGGCGGCAATACAGATTCTCAAGACGCGGTTCGACCGCGCCGTCAGCGAGGGCGAACTACCCACGCAAACCGACACGGATACGCTCGCCCGCTTTTACGGCGCCATCATTCAGGGCATGTCTGCGCAGGCTTGCGATGGCGCATGTACGGCCAGGTTGAAAGCTTTGGTCGACGTCGCGCTGACTGCCTGGCCCGGAAAGCGTGGGGCCGCTGGCCCTCAAGGTTGAATCGGAACCTCTTGAACGGATCGGCCGAGGACCGGACGAGCAAAACGTCATTCGACCAGGAAAGTGGGCTGACGGCGAGCCGAACCCCCGCCGGCAAAATCTCGGTAATATTCATTTTTCTTCTCCACCGCGCAGAACCTGCGACTTTCACTTTCACAGGGCAAAATCTATAGAAAATTCTTTATGTTACGCCCCTTTCCTTCCGACAGTACGTGCGTGCGAAAAACCCGCCTGAATTGGCTGAACCTATCAAAGCCCAGCGAGTTGGCGACACGGACGACGGTGGATGGAGACACGGCGCATTCGCTGGCGAGGGAACCGATCGTTCCAAAGGCGACGATATGCGGACGAGCCAGAATGGTTCGCGCGACATGGTCCTGCTGCTGCGACAATCGCAGGCTCCCCGTTACGATCAAACCCTTCATGTCCTGAATGCTGGTCGGCGTTTTAAAGGTGTGCCGCGTACGCATGGAGCCTGCTCCTTGTCGATCGGAAAGCACGCCGGGAAGCCAGCGCGCATGGGGTTCAATTCAGGGCAACCGGCTGTTTCCGGGATACCGATTGAATAGCGGCAAGGGCGACCGCCAGTGCGTTGCGTGCGTCGTGGCCCGTTGGCCCTTCACTCATCGTCCCTTGATGAACAGCGGTTACGAAAGAGGCAAGTTGCGCCGTGTATCCATGGACAAAGTGATCGGTATCGCGACGCCAGGTCTCATTCGAGACGCCGCGCCCATCGAACAGCGTCATGCTTGAACGACGCACATCGCCCATCGTCACCATGCCGTCCGATCCAAAAACCTCACCGCGAATGTCATAGCCGTAGAGCGCCGAAAAATTGGCTTCCGCAACGGCTATGGAGCCGTTGTCGAAACGGATATTGACCACCGCCGTATCCAGAAAGCCTTCACCTTTTGCGTCAGGGCGGACAAGCGCATCCGCCATGGCGAAGACTTCGACGGGTCTGGCGCCGGGGTTCAGCCATAACAGCGTGTCGAAATCGTGGATGAGGGTCTCGTAGAAAATCGTCCAGAGCGGAATACGGCCGGGTTCTGCGGCGAATGGGCCGGGATCACGCGTCAGCGAGCGGATGAGCTGCGGCGCGCCGACCTTGCCGGCGTCGATTGCGGCCCAGCCTTCCGCAAAGGCCTGATCCCACCGGCGGTTGAAGCCCACCTGGAGGGGAACACCAGCCGAGCGTGCCGCAGCAATCGCCCGATCGGCATCTTCCAGCGTTAGCGCCATCGGCTTTTCGCAGAAAATCGCTTTTCCCGCCTCGGCAGCCTGAACAAGAACATGGGTATGAAAACGGGCCGGCGTTGCGATGATGACGGCGTCGAGACCGGGATGTGCAAGCAATGCGGCAATGTCGGTATAGGCGGCGTCGACGCCGAGTTTTTCCGCAAGACCTGCTGCCGCACCCGGTGCGGGATCGGCAATGGCGACGAGTTCGGCATCGACCAGTCGCCGGGCGACGGTTTCACCGTGGAAAGAGCCGATGCGGCCGGCGCCAATGAGGCCGACATTGACGGGTTTTGTCTTGGGCATGGGGATCGTCCTGTGGGTTTATGTTGTCAGATTGTGAATGCAGCGCGGAAAGCCGAGAGCGCTGCGTCGGCATCACCGGATGCCCAGGCCTCCATGCCGACCGGCCCAGAATAGCCCATCGCTTTCAGCGCCCGGGCAATGCCGTTCCAGTTGACTTCGCCCGTACCGGGCTCGCAGCGGCCGGGCACGTCGGCAACCTGAATCTCCCCGATCCACGGCAGGGCCCTGCGGCAGAGTTCGATGAGGTTTCCTTCGCCAATCTGGGCGTGATAAAGATCGAGATTGAGGCGCAGACGCGGGTGGTTGATGCTGGAAACCAGAGTCAGTGCATCTTCCGCGCGCGCAAACGGTACGCCGGGATGATCGACGGAAAGGTTGAGGTTCTCCAGGGTGAAAACCACATCCTCTTCTTCCGCGAGGTCAACGATACGGCAAAGCGTGTCACGCGCCTTTAGCCACATGGCGCCCGTAACCACCTCGACAGGCTGCACCGGCAGCCCGCGATCTCCAAGGCCCGTGCCATGCAGGTTCAGCCGCTGAACGCCAAGGCGTTTGCCCACCCGGGCGGTCTGGCGGGCCGTGCTGAGCAGTTCCTCCGCGCCTTCGTCATCCGTAAGCCGGCCGGTGAGATAGCCGTTCATGATGGTGAAGGTCGCACCGGTCGCTTCAAGTCTGCTGATATCATGTTCCGGCCAGTTCCACAGGCCGACACCGAAGCCCAGATCCTTGAGCCGGGAAGCGCGCCATTCGATCGGCTTGTCACGCCACAACATCTCGGCGCAGGCCGCCAGTGGGAAGGAGTTCGCAGAAGCGCTCATGGGTAATACCTTGCTGATGAATATGAGGGGTCGTGGCGCGGCGCGATCGCGCCGAACCGGATATTCGTTCGGGAATGTCTAATCAGATGGTTCCGCCCAGCTCCTGGGAGATGGACTGCAACTCCTTGCCGCCTGCCATCAGGTTCTGCAGATCGTCGATGCCAATTTCACTCTTCGAATAGGTCCCGAGGGTCTTGCCGCGATTCAGCGCCGTGAACCGGTTGCCGACGGCATAGGCGTGGCGAACATTATGCGTGATGAAAATGACGCCGAGCCCGTTATTGCGGACCTGGTTGATATATTTGAGAACCATCGAGGTCTGCGCGACGCCGAGCGCCGACGTCGGCTCATCGAGGATGAGAACCTTCGCCCCGAAATAGACAGCGCGCGCGATGGCGACGCATTGCCGTTCACCGCCCGACAGGGTGCCCACCGCCTGATCCGGCTCGCGCACATCGATGCCGATCTTGCGCATCTCCTCACGCGTGACCCTGTCGGCAAAATCCATGTCCATGCTTTTGAAGGGACCGAAACCCCTCAGAGGTTCGCGGCCCATGAAAAAGTTCCGCGTCACCGACATCAGGGGGATCATCGCAAGATCCTGATAGACGGTCGCGATGCCGGCATCGAGCGCATTCCGCGGACCGTCGAATATGCGTGGCTGACCTTCGACGAGGAATTCTCCCGATGTCGGCTTGAACACACCAGACAGGGTGTTGATGAGGGTGGATTTGCCGGCACCATTGTCTCCGAGAAGGCAGAGAACCTCGCCGGCATTGACACTCAGCGATACGCCGTTGAGCGCAATGATGGAGCCGAAATATTTGACGAGGTTCCTTACCTCGACGATTGGCGTCTGAGATGTGCTCATCAGCGTTCTCCCGTGACGCGTTTGCGGATCACATTATTGAAAATGACGGCCGTTAGCAGCATGCCGCCGAGGAACACGAGATACCAATCCTGATCTATCGACGTGTAGGTAAGACCGATCAGCACCATGCCGAAGACAATCGAGCCGAAGAACGCGCCGATCGCCGAACCGTAACCGCCTGTCAGAAGGCAGCCGCCGATGACGGCCGCGATGATGGCCTCGAATTCCTTCTGAAACCCACGGCGGGCATCCGTGGAGCCGGCATCCAGCACGGTGAGGATCGCTACGAGTGTGGCGCACATGGCCGTTATGATGAACAGGGTGGTCTTCACGCGCTCCACTGGCACACCCGACTTGCGCGCCGCACGCGGGTCACCGCCGGCGGCAAATATCCAGTTGCCGAAATGCGTCCGCAGAAGCACCCAGGTAGCAAGCAGGGCGATCAGGACGAACCACAGTATCTCCACCGGAATGCCGGGGACCTTCGGTGTTCCATTTGGAAATGTCTCGATGATGCCCCGGCTGCCGAGCCAGGAGAACAGGCCGGTAAAGGCGTCGCCGGAAAAAATCGGGGCAAGCGGGCTGTCGGCGGCGGCTTCCTTCATGCCGCGAAGCTGTGTCGCTCCGCCGCTTGCCCATTTGAGGCCAACCAGCGTGAGGCCACGCAGAATGAAGAGGAATGCAAGCGTGACGATGAACGAGGGAAGACCCGTTCGCATCGTGAGCTGCGCATTCGTGACGCCGATGACCACGGCAAATCCGAGCGCAATCAGGATCGCCATACTGAGCGGAAGATTGAGAACCACCAGCGCCGTGCCAAATACGAGACCGGCAAAGGCGACCATCGATCCGATCGACAGATCAAATTCACCGCCGATCATCAATAAAGCGGCGCCGATGGCAAGAATGCCGAGCTGGGCAGCCGGGGCCATGAAATTGACCACACCGGCCAGCGTGAATATGGCCGGATTGGCGGTGAAGAAAAAGAAGATGGTGACAAGCACCAGCCCGGCGACAGCGCCGAGTTCCGGACGACGCAGGAGAGCGGTCATCATCGAAACCTTTTTTAGCCGCTCGTCGGATCGGGTTTGGGACCCGTTCTGTTCGTTGGCCAGCGTCATGGGTTTGTTCCTCAGATTGGGTGTCGTCTTTGCGCGCAACGGCGTTCGGCCGAAAAGGTCGCGCATCGAGGCAAAAGTTGCGTTCGGGGTGGCTCCCGCTTTGGCGGGAGCCACGCTTCCATCCGGCCTAGCGGATGCCCTGGGAGGATTTTTCGATGACTGCGGCGGCCGTGTCCTTCTCGACGAAGCTTGGGCCGGAGGCAACGTTGCCCGCCGGAATGGTGCCGTAACGTGCGTTCAGCGCAAGAAATGTCACAGGTAGATAACCTTGCAGGAAAGGTTGCTGATCAACCGCAAAGAGTGCCTTCCCGTCCGCGACCGCCTTCAGAAAACCCGCCGACAGATCGTAGGATGCAACCTTGACCTTGTCGCCGACACCCAGCTTTTCGACGACTGCAACCGCGCGTTCGCCGACCAGCGGCGCAGAAAGGCCGAGAACAACATCCACCGAGGGATCTGAGGTGAGCGCCGCCTGAATCTTGGCTTCGATTTCCGCCGGGTCGGCTGTCGTCGGCAACACCGTTACCTTGCCGCCTGCAAAACCCTTTTCCGTTCCGGCGCAGCGCTGGTCCAGAGCCGCATTGCCCACCTCCTGGTTGACGCAAAGAACATGCTTCAAACCGAGAGACTTCAGCTTCTCCCCAACCTTGACGCCGGCAGGCAGTTCATCCTGACCGACATGCAGCCTGATGCCGAGCTTTTCCGTGGCCGAGATGCCGGAATTCATCGAGATGACCGGAATGCCCGCGGCAACTGCTTTTTCAATCGCTGGACCAAGGGCATCTGGGTCCGGATTGGAAATCACTATCCCCGCCGGGGTCTGGTTTGCGGCCGCATCGATGAGTTGACCCATCGCGACCATGTCGAAGGTTTCAGGCGCGCGATAATCGACCCGGACATTGCTGTCCTTGCCCGCCTGCATCATGCCATTTTTGACGATAGACCAGAAAGGATCGGACGCCTGACCGTGGGTGACCGCGATGATGGTCAACTGATCCTGCGCCCTGGCCGTTGCAGAGCATGACACGGCTATTCCGGCGACGAGTGCGCCACGGGCGAGTTTCCTGAGAATAGATTTCATGTGGTTCCTCCTCCTTGTACCGGCCCACTCCTCAAGCCGGCAAAATGTGAATGCTACCGGGTGCAAATATCTTGCTACCGGGTGCAAGCAGGTGCATCATAGCCGCGAATGGGTTAAAAGCAAGCGTTCATTTCATCATAATCCAAAATGGAATGTTCGTTCCATTTCGGTCGGAGGCACTATGCGCAAGCGGGAAACTACCAGGAGAGCGACGGCGAAAGAGGTGGCGACCGCAGCCGGCGTATCGAAATGGACCGTTATCCGGGCTTTCACACCCGGTGCGTCGATTACCGAGGAAAGCAAACGGCGCGTGCTGGAATCGGCCGCTGCCCTGAATTACTCGCCAAATCTTCTTGCCCGGAGCCTTGCCACCAATCTGACCCATCAGGTCGCCGTCTTCGTCGATGATTTCGCCAATCCCCAGAAACTGCCGTTTCTTGAAACGCTGACGGAGCGTCTGCAGGCCGCCGGCCTCGTTGCCATGCTCATCAACATCAATAACCACTTCGATCACGTGCACGCCCTGCTGCATGCCGACCAGCGTCAGGTTGACGCCATCATTCTTTTTGGCACCGCATTTCGCGATGAAACGCTGACGGACCGCCAGCTTGGCCACGGAATGCCGCCCATGTTCGTTCTGGCACGCGATAGCCAGATCGACGGCGTGCCCGCCGTCGTATGTGACGCCGAACTGGCGCTGAGAGACATCGTCAACCATTTATACGAACGGGGATATCGAAAGCCCGGCTTCATGAGCGGTGCGACAGCGCTTTCGACGGCGCTCAGACGCCGGCAGCACTTTACAGATTTCTGGGCGGAAAAAGGCGTCGGCGAGATCGAGCTCCTGTTTGCCGAAAAATACAGCGCCGCAGCGGGAGCAGCCTCCGTCCGCGAATATCTTTCGCGAACTGCACCTTCCGAACGCGTCGACGTCCTTATGTGTGAGAACGATATCCTGGCTTTCGGCGCCATGGATGAAATTCGCGGTAACTTCGGCCTGAGAGTGCCTGAAGACATGGCTATCGTCGGCTTCGACAATTATGAACTCGGAGGTTCACCCGCATACGGTCTCACCACGTATGAACAACCTCGCCACGAAATGATCGAGGCCATCATCGGAATGATCACCGGAGCCATTGAAGCCGAAACAGTCACCGTGCCCGGTAAAATGATCGTCCGGAATTCCACGTGACAACAAAAAACTCCCGGAGCGTTAGCTTCGGGAGTTTTGGATATTTGGTTGCGGGGGCCTGAGTCCACGGAGACTTGTAATTTTCAGGCGGATAGGATGCCGCTAAAATGACTTCTGCTTTGCGCGAATAACAATGCTTACAGTCTGGAGAGCCCAAACGTCTTCCTGATGCCGCTATCCAATGCCTTGGCTGAAACAAACCGCTTCAGGCGACTTAGAAGCGTAGCCTGTTTTCCAACCGGCCTGCGCATTTTGTGAGGGCCTGTGATTGCTGCCATGATTTCGGCAGCGACACTCTGAGGACTGCTTGCTGTCTTAATGGCGGAAAGAACGGCCTCATTGGATTTGGCTAATTGATGAGCGTAGTCGTCAATGCGCGTCTCCGTCCGCTTCGCATTGACATCGAGACTTGTCCTCGTGAACGTTGGCTCGACCAAGACGGAGCGAATGTTGAATTGCCGAACTTCGTGGTCAAGCGTTTCAGATAGTCCCTCCAGGGCATGCTTGCTGCTGGCATAAAGGCCCATATAAGGTGCGGGGAGGAAGCCGAGGACCGAGCTGACATTGACAATCAGGCCGGAATTCTGCTGACGCATCGCAGGCAATACCGCTCGTATCATGCGCAGTGGGCCAAAGAGATTGGTTTCAAAAAGGGCCTTCGCCTCATTGTCCGACGTGCTTTCGACCGGCCCGACAAGAGAGACGCCTGCATTGTTCACCACGACATCAATCCGACCTGAACGGGACAGAACCCAATCGACGAATTGCCTCACCGACTCGTCATTGTCCACATCGAGACGTCCGTACTCGACACCAGGAACCGGTCCACTTTTGTCCGGATTGCGCGATCCTGCAAATACCTTGAACCCATTCTGTGACAGCAACCTCACGGTCGCCTGCCCTATACCGGAGGATGCTCCGGTCACCACAACAATCTTGTCTGTGGACATCTACGCTCTCCAAAATTAGCGTTGGATTAGAAATCAATTTAGATTTCGTTTGTAATCTAAAACTCAGTTAGATTGCAAGCGAAATAAAACGCATTTGCAGAAATTGAGGAGGCGGATGGTCAGTCCACACGACACGTGGGTGAGTCGTCTCGACGCAGGAAACATCGGTCGAGTTAATGCGGCGGTTCTCGCCTGAAGAGTAACAGGTGTGACGGATGCTTATGCCGTCAAGTCACGCCGTTCGCCTGTCCGCTGGTGGATTGCCCAGCGCACGCTGGAACGCGGACCGTTGCTCGCCTCTTTCGACGTAGTCCTGCAAGCTAGGGCTATCCAGCAGAATATCAGAGTGCTTGAGCGGCCGCAGTACGCTCACCATAATGAGATCACCGGCGCTGAACTGAGCCCCCTCAAGCCACTCTTTCCCTCCAAGCGTATCGCCCAGTTGCTGGAGCCGCTGACTGAGATGACCAACGCTGCCGGAGGCGATACAGGGTTCGATCGTATTAACCGCTGCAAACATCCACATGATGGAACGCGAGCGAGCATTCGCTTCATCGGGAAGGAGGCCGGCGAAACGCTGTGCTATGTGAAGCACGATCGCACCGGATTCGAAAAGAATGAGATCGCCCTCCTGGTAGATCGGCATCTGGCCGAACGGCTGCATTTCCAGATATTCGGGGCGGCGCATCTCGGAAAAAGTCAGGTGCCGTAGAGTGTAAGGCTGGCCGACTTCCTCGAGAGCCCACCTGACGCGCATATCCCGGTGATATCCTCTACCCCCGTCCGGAGGATGTTTGAAAATGGATACGACGGGGTTCATGTAAAGGCTCCTCATTGGCAGGATTGAAGCGGGACGAAAACATGGCTTCCGAAAGGGTTCAGTGGGCACACAAAACACACGCCACTCTCGCCAAAGCAGTATGACCCCTCCGCAGCATCATCTGCTGCGGAGGCGCGGGTTGGCTATTCCGCAGCAAGCGAATGTTGAGCTGTTTCCGTATTCCCGTGCTCCGTCGGATGCATTTCTGCCTTGGGCGGCTTGACGCGGAACCATGCAGCATAGAGTGCCGGCAGGAAGAGCAGGATGATGAGCGTGCCCACCGCCGTTCCGCCGATAAGCGTGTAGGCCATCGAACCCCAGAAAACCGAATGCGTCAGGGGAATGAAGGCAAGGACCGCGGCAAGCGCCGTCAGGATGACGGGCCTTGTTCGCTGCACCGTAGCCTCAATCACGGCATGATAGTCGTCCAGACCCGCAGCCTTGTTCTCCTTGATCTGCTCGGTCAGGATCAACGTGTTGCGCATGAGGATGCCCGCCAGGCCGATAAGACCCAGGATCGCGTTAAACCCGAAAGGCTGGTTGAACAGGATCAGGGTCGGCACGACGCCTGCAAGACCGAGCGGTGCCGTCAGCATCACCATCGTCATCGTCGACAGGCTGCGTACCTGAAGGATGATGACGATCAGGGTCGCTGCGATCATCAGTGGGAACACCTTCACCAAGGCAGTATTCGCCTTGAGGGACTCCTCGATATTGCCGCCCATCTCGATTGTGTAGCCGGCAGGCAAAGATGCAATGAGTGGCTGGAGAGCGGCCATCACCTGTTGCGAAACCTCTGGCGGTTGTGTTGCCTCGTTAATGTCGGACCGGACCGTCACCACAGGCGTTCTGTCACGACGCTTGAGGATCGGCTCTTCGAAGCGCACCTCCGTGTGGCCGATCTGATCGAGCGGGATCGCACGACCGTCTCTCGTCACGAGCGAGAAGTCGGCGAGCCTTGCAGGATCAAGGCGGATTTCACCGGCACTTCTGGCCACGACGGGAACGTTTCGGATGTTCTCACGGACTTGCGTGACGGGAACACCACTTAACAGGAGCTGTATCTGCTGGGCAGCCTCGGCGGACGACATGCCGATGAGGTTCAGGCGATCCTGATCAGGAACGAACCGGACAACAGGTGTGCGGTTACCCCAGTCACGGTTGGCATTTCTGACGTCAGGTACCGAACTCATGAGAGCAAGTGCCTGCTCGGAGATTTTGTACAGCTCTTCGGCGTCCGGTCCTTTGATCCGAAACTCGACGGGGAATGGCGTGTAGGGGCCAAAGACGAGTTGCGTCACGCGGACGAATGCCTCGGGCGCCAGCCCTTGCGCAACGGCATCCCGCAGACGCAGTTTCAGCACCTCACGCTCATGGGCGTCGGATGTCAGCACAACGATCTTCGCAAAGGCAGAATCGGGCAGTTCGGGCGCCATGGCGAAGAAGAAGCGGGGCGCGCCTTGGCCGATGTAGCTGGTCGCGATCTTTGTTTCGGGCTGCTGCTTCAACCAGGCCTCGAGCTTCTTGACCGTGGCGGTCGTCGTTTCGATGCTCGTGCCTTCAGGCATGCGGACTTCGACAAGAACCTCAGGGCGGTCCGATGTCGGGAAGAACTGCTGCTTCACCGCACCCATCCCGACGACCGAGAGCGCCATGACGACGCCGACCACGGCACAGGTCAGGAATTTGTGCTTGACGGTGAATTCGATCGCCCCGCGCAGGCGTCTGTAGTTCGGCGTATCGTAAATTGCATGATGGCCGCCTGCCACTGGTTTGATATCGGGCAACAGCTTTACGCCGAGATAGGGCGTAAAGATCACCGCCACGAACCAGGAAACGATCAGCGCGAAACCGACGATCCAGAAGATATTGCCCGCATATTCACCAGCTGCAGAGGCGGCAAAACCGACCGGCATCAGGCCGATAATGGTCACAAGCGTGCCCGACAGCATCGGTGCCGCAGTGTGGCTCCAGGCATAGGCAGCCGCCTTGATGCGATCCATGCCCTCTTCCATCTTAACGACCATCACCTCGATGGCGATGATGGCGTCATCGACAAGCAGGCCAAGTGCCAGGATCAATGCACCGAGCGTGATGCGGTCGAAGAAGCGCCCCGTCTCGAGCATGATGATGAAGACGACAGCCAGGGTCAGCGGAACGGCCAGAGCCACAACGATGCCCACCCGCCAACCGAGCGCAATGAGGCTGACGAAGAGCACCACGCCGAGGGCCATGGCGAACTTCACCATGAATTCACCCACCGCCGCGTCAATGTTGACGGCCTGATCGCTGACCTTCGTCAGTGTTATGCCAAGGGGTAACGACTGTGCGATCCGGCCGGAGCGTTCCTCAAGAGCCTTGCCAAGCTCCAGGCCATTCCAGCCCTGCTGCATGACAACACCGAGCATGATGGCCGGCTCGCCGTCATGACGGATGACATAGCTTGCCGGCTCCTGATAACCCCGGCGTACCTCAGCAATGTCGGAAAGCTTCAACGAACGGCCGGAAGCGACGATGGGCGTATCAGCGATAGACTGAATACTGTCATAGGCACCGTCGAGACGAATGAAGACCTGCGGACCCTGGGTATCTATCGAGCCAGCGGGCGTAACGGTATTGCGCCGTTGAAGAGCTGCGGCAATGTCCTGAGAAGATATGCCGAGGGTGGCGAGCTTCTCATAGGAGAACTCTACGAATATCTGCTCGGGCTGTTCGCCGAGAATGTTGATCTTCTTCACGCCGGGAACATGAAGCATGTCCTGCCTGATCTTTTCGGCTTCCCGGACGAGATCGCGCATCGGCATGCCCTTCGCCTTGAGAGCGTAAAGGCCGAAGCTGACGTCGGAATATTCGTCGTTCACGAATGGTCCCAGAACACCCTGCGGCAGGTTTCTGGCTTCATCGCCGAGCTTCTTACGCGCCTGATAAAATTCTTCGGCGACCGCGTGTGGCGGCGTATTGTCCTTGAGCGTGACGGTAAGATAGGCAAAGCCGGGGCGCGTCGTTGTCTCGACCCGGTCGTACCAGGCCAATTCCTGAATACGCTTCTCCAGCGGCTCGGCAACGAGATCCTGCATCTCGCGTGCGGTTGCACCCGGCCAGACAGTCGTAACCGTCAATGTCTTGATGGTAAAGGAGGGGTCCTCAGCGCGTCCCAGCTTGACGAAGGCATAGACGCCGGCAAGCGACAGAAGGACGATAAAGAACAGCGTAACGGCGCGTTCGCGAACCGCAAGGGCGGACAGATTGAGGTTCATCAGTTTGCCGCCTCTTTTGTCCCAACGCTGGTGCGAACTTGCGCTCCGTCCTTGAGAAGATGTGCGCCAAGCGCAACGACCTCTTCTCCCGGCTTGACGTTAGTGACGACCACATTCTCTTCGCTCACCCGCTCCACGTTCACATCACGAAACTTCACGAGGGACGATTGCTGATCGATCACCCAGACGCCTGTCCGCGTCCCGTCATCCAACAGCGCGCCTATCGGCAGTTCGGCATGATTCTGCGCATCCCTATTCTCCATTTCGATGGTGACGGTCGCCCCCAGGGGCGCATTTGCAGCGCCCCCTTCAAGCACCCAGCGCGTTTCATAGGTGCGGGTCTGCTGATCGGCAGAATCGGAGATCTGGCGAAGCCTGGCCTTTTCCGCATTGTTTCTGCCATAGACAGATGCGGAAGCCTGAGCTCCAATGGCAGGACGCATGGTTTCGGGAAGCCAGACAATCGCTTCGCGCGGACCAGACTTCGCAAGCCGCACAACCGGCTGCCCGGCGGTTACCACTTGGCCCGGCTCACCGAGCGTCTCGACAACGGTTCCATCTGCATCGGCGACGAGAACCGCATATCTGGCCTCGTTTTCGGCAACATTCGCCTCAGCCTGAGCGGCAGCCAACTGTGCCGTCGCCGTATCCAGCAGGGCTTTCGATCGTTCATATTGCTGCGTCGAGGCAGCAGAGGTCTTCATCAGAGCGGCAAAGCGTTTTTCATCGGCTTTCGCTTGGACAAATGTCGCCTGTGCCGCAATGACGGCGTTTCGCTTGGCGGTCAGAGCAAGGCGAAGATCAGTCTCGTCAAGCCTCATCAGTGGCTGCCCAGCGCTTACCTGCTCCCCGACATCGACAAAACGTTCAACGATCTTGCCGGGAACGCGAAAGCCGAGATTGCTCTGGACCCGGGCACCAACGGTTCCGGTGAAGCTGCTGCTCGAATTGCCAGGAAGCCTGGCCGTCGCGAGATTGACCAATGGCGCCAAGGTCCGGGGGTCGGCCGCCTTTGCCTCGGGCGCCTGCGCCGGAAGCAGCAGTGCCGCGGCTCCGCCCGCGGCCAGCGCCAGCACTGCTGCTGCAGTGACAACAAGTTTCCGTTTCATTTCATCGCCCCTTCTTGACGGCAAGTTCAAAAATATTAGATTGCACTCTAACTCTAAAAGACATATAGATGTCAAATGAAATCTAATTGGAGGTCCACATGAGAGTGAGCCGCGTACAGGCAGAGGAAAACCGCGAGAGGGTGATAAACGTCGCCAGCCGGTTGTTTCGAGAGCATGGGTTCGACGGGATTGGTCTGAAAGACCTGATGAAGGGTGCAGGCCTCACCCAGGGTGGATTCTACAAACAGTTCGCATCGAAAGACGATCTTGCGGCGCTCGCATCACGGCGTGCTCTCGAGAGCGCCACGAGGAGGTGGTCTGATGCCGCAGCAGACACGTCAGATCCCCTGGAGTCGATCATCAGCTTCTACCTCTCCAAAGACCATAGCGGCGAAAAGGCAGAAGGATGCCCGCTTGTTGCTCTCGGCTCCGACGCTGCGCGTCAAACTGCCGAAGTTCGGCGCCCGTTTGAGGATGGTATCCGGGCGCATTTCCAGGTGCTCGAAGAACTCATCGGAGATGGTGACGATAGGGCTCGAAGCGGAAAGGCCATGGCAATATTGTCGATGATGATCGGTGCGGTGACGCTGTCCAGGATTATCGAGGATGAACTTCTGTCGACGAGCGTACTCGATGCGGCAGCGAGCGAGGTCCGGCGCATTGCTGGCCGCGATGGCAGCGACTAACGGACAGTTTTTGGATATTCGTCGCCGGTAGCTGGCAGAGTTCAGCCGAATCCGAACGCCTATCAAAAGAGAATAGCGCGAACCGCATGTCCCAAGTTCACGACCAGTCATTCGGTCGGACGCCGAAGGCATGCCAAATTTTTGATCGTAAACAGGTGGAAATGCAAATGCGTCGTGTCGTTGTCACAGGAATGGGGGCCGTCAGCCCCCTTGGTACAAATGTCGATATCTCCTGGTCCCGGCTCCTGGCTGGCAAAAGCGGGATCCGGCGACTGGGTGATGACATTGTCGGGGATTTGCCGTCAAAAATCGGAGGCGTGGTCCCTTCCCTGGCTGAAGATCCTGAAGGAGGATTTGATCCGGACAGGACTCTGCCCTCGAAGGATCAACGTAAGGTCGACCGCTTCATCATCTTTGCGCTGGCAGCGGCGGAAGAGGCTCTGGCGCAGGCGAACTGGAAGCCAGCTTCTGAAGAAGAAAAACTGAGAACGGCGACAATCATCGCATCGGGCATCGGTGGCTTTCCCGCGATAACGGAGGCGGTGCGTACCGTCGACCAACGCGGCGTCCGCCGCCTTTCGCCCTTCACCATTCCATCCTTTCTTGTCAATCTCGCCGCCGGACAAGTCTCCATCCGACATGGCTTCAAAGGTCCGCTTGGCGCGCCTGTAACGGCATGTGCCGCAGGCGTTCAGGCGATCGGCGATGCCGCACGGCTCATCAGGTCCAATGAAGCTGACATTGCGGTTTGCGGCGGAACGGAAGCCTGTATGAACATCGTCAGCCTCGGCGGTTTCGCTGCAGCAAGATCGCTCTCCACCGGTTTCAACGACACGCCCAGCAAAGCATCGCGCCCCTTCGATACGGCGCGTGACGGCTTCGTCATGGGCGAAGGCGCAGGCATCCTCGTCATTGAAGCGTTGAGCCACGCCCTTGCTCGTGGTGCGACGCCGATAGCAGAACTCGTTGGATATGGAACGACCGCCGACGCCCATCATATTACCTCCGGGCCGGAAGATGGAAGCGGCGCCCGCAGGGCAATGCAAATCGCCATCGCGCAGGCGGGTATCGCGCCGCACGAAATCGGCCATCTGAACGCGCATGCGACTTCGACCCCGGTTGGAGATCTCGGAGAGCTCAGAGCAATCAAGAGCCTGTTCGGCCAAAAGAAGTCGATCGCTGTCAGCGGGACGAAGTCGGCGACGGGACACCTGCTGGGGGCCGCCGGCGGCCTTGAGGCTATTTTTACGATCCTGGCGCTCCAGCACCAGATCGCGCCCCCGACCTTGAATCTCAGTTCACCGGACCTTGAGGCCAATGGCATCGACTTTGTCGCAAACGATGCCCGACCCCTCGATGTTGAATATGCGATATCCAATGGCTTCGGCTTCGGTGGCGTCAATGCCAGCGCAGTGTTTCGACGCTGGCCGAGGAGAGGCAATCGTACGCCATTAGCTGATTAACCCCCGCGCGTGGTCCCCTTTGAACAAAGTCTCCACCAGGACGCTCCCCACTATGCAACCAACGACTGTCGTTTCACCGTCCAGCATAAGGCTCCTCAAGCCAAGGATTGCCGTCATCGGCGTCGGCGGTGGCGGCGGCAATGCTGTCAACAACATGATCATGCACGATCTCGAGGGCGCGGAGTTTATCGTTGCGAACACCGATGCCCAGGCTTTGTCCATGTCAAAAGCGCCACGGCTTATCCAGCTTGGCCCGACCGTCACGGAGGGACTTGGTGCCGGATCATTGGCCGATATTGGACAGGCGGCCGCCGAAGAGTCGATTGACGAGATCATGGATCAACTCCACGGAACCCATATGTGTTTCGTGACGGCGGGCATGGGGGGCGGAACGGGAACAGGTGCCGCACCCGTTATCGCCCATGCTGCGCGCAAGGCAGGCATACTGACGGTCGGCGTCGTCACCCTGCCCTTCACATTCGAAGGTACTCAGCGAATGCGAACAGCGCGGCAGGGAATCGAGCGTCTCAGCGAATGCGCAGATACGGTGATCGTCATCCCCAATCAGAACCTGTTCCGGATTGCCGATGCGAAGACAACCTTCGCGGATGCATTCGAAATGGCAGATCATGTGCTGCATGCCGGGGTCAGTTCCGTCATCGATCTGATCGTCAAGGAAGGATTGATCAATCTCGACTTCGCCGATGTAAGGTCAGTCATGCGTGACATGGGCCGAGCGGTCATGGGCACGGGCGAGGCAACGGGAGACGCCCGCGCCCGACATGCCGCCGAGGCAGCGATTGCCAATCCGCTGTTCGATGAAGCGTCCGTCAGGGGAGCGAAAGGCCTTCTCGTCTCGATCTCCGGTGGACCGGACATGACCCTTTTTGATGTCGACGAAGCCGCGACACGTGTTCGCGAGGAAGTCGATGACGACGCCAATATCGTCGTCGGCGCGACATTCAATGACGCGCTTGAAGGGCGGTTGAGAGTTTCAGTCGTCGCCACAGGTTTGAGGCAACCGGCAGAGGTGATCCGCCTTTCGGAGCGAATGGCGTGATGCTCGCTCATACTATGGGCCTGCAAGCGCCGATTTGTATAATTGATGGCCATGGAGATTTGAAATGTTGAAGCGTTTTCGAGAAAAATGGCGATCGTGGGAAGATGCCTTCCTGGGTATCGACGATCTGCAGGGAGATTATCTCACCGCGCTGGAAAAACGGCTGGATCGGCTGGAGACCGAAGTGGCTGGATTAAAGGCACAGCCCCACGAGGAGGTAGTGCGGGAAGAATGCACCGAAAACAAGGGGTGATGGCTGTATCCTTGCAGTTGGCCCCGCGGGCTTTGTCAAGCGCAAGTTCTTGATAACTCGCTAAGCATCCGGGACAGACTAAGAGTATTCTGCGTCCCGCCAACTTTTCTCGCCAGCGGGTCCTCAAGTTGCTGAAGACGCTAAAATGCCACCGCCTTGATGGGAACCGAACCGCTGACCTTGATGGTCAACGATCCTCAAACAGCTGAACTGATGATTGTCACGGCCCTCCATATCCGGCGTCCCGAAGTCTGACAGCCACTCCTGATAGGCTGCGAAGGCGTCGTCATCGTCAAGCGGGAACGCGGCCCAAGAGCGGTCGCTTGGCGGCATCGGCGTCCGTATGGTACTCGCTTTGGCCCGCGCTGCGTTAAAGATGCACGACCATTCGTCGCCATTGAACGCCGACAGCTGCGCTGGGCGGGGGCGCGAACCAGTTTCGAGACCGGGGTATAATCCCACATGACGCGCCATCCTACGGAGGCCGCCGGTGTAAAATCCTCCGGCTGCTCCCAGTAATCGTAGAACACCAGAAGACGTCCGTGATCGGGAAACGCAGGGTCAAAACCCTCGAATGTCGAGAGCTCTGCAAGATCGAACTGCCCCGAAACGCGAGCGGAAATTCTTTTTCGATAGCATCCGCCTTGTTGCGGCTTTCCCGACTGAACCGATCATCATGCTCCGGCGTCATCCAGGAATTCGGCTTTCGGGAATCCGCCAGCAGGCGATCTGCCTCACGACGATGGGCAGCCACACGGCTCTCCGCATCCGGATAGGGTGGACGGTTCGGCCATGACATGTCAGCCAGCGAGAAACAGTGTGCCGACAATTCGAAAAATAAGCAATTGCCTTTTCTAAAAGCTTACATTTCGGGCAATCGATCCCTCGTTTATATATTCCATAAAATTACTATACTACTAGGTTCCGACCATCGGTTGATCAATCGGTGAGCGGTAAACCTGATCGTTTCATCAGGAGCATTTTTAGATGTCATCTCAGGGATTTATAGGCGGCTTCGTCAGATCGGCAATTGCGGCGGCGCTGCTCGCATCCGCAACACTTTCCGGCACAGCCAATGCCGGTCCGACACTCGACAAGATCAATCAGCGCGGCACGATCAAGGTTGGCGTGGGCACCACGCCTGGCTTCTTCTCACCGGACAGCAACGGCCGCTGGCAAGGTTTCTTCATCGATTATGGCCGCGCGCTGTCCATCGCCGTCTTCGGTAATCCGGACAAGGTTGAATTCACTAACTCCTCCCCCCAGCAGCGCCTGCCTGCGCTGCAGAGCGGCGAATTCGATATCCTGCTTTCCGGCGTCACGGTCACCATTACCCGTGCCTTCAAACTCGGCTTCCACTTCGGCCCGACGATTTTCTATGACGGCCAGGGCATCCTCGTTCGCAAAGATCTCGGCGTCACAAAGGCCGCCGATCTCGATGGCGCCACCATCGGCGCTCAGAGCGGCACGACCGGCGAACTCAACGTCGCCGACTTCTTCCGCAAGACCGGCAAGAAGTTCACTCCGGTGACGATCGAGGACACCGGACAGTTTATCGCAGCGCTCGAGTCCGGCCGCGTCGACGCCATCACGCAGGATTCGTCCGATCTGGTCGGCAAGCGCACCCAGTTGAAGAAACCCGACGACTATGTCGTCCTGCCCGAACGGCTGTCGAAGGAGCCGCTCGCGCCCGCCATTGCCGGCGGCGACGACCGGTGGCTGGAAATCGTGAACTGGACCGTCAACGCCACCATCCAGGCGGAAGAATGGGGCATTACCTCGAAGAATGTCGATGAGTTTCTGAAGTCTCCGGACCCGGCGATCCAGCGCTTCCTCGGTGTCGATCCTTCGCTTGCAGAAGCAATCGGCCTTGATCCAAAATGGGCCTACAACATCATCAAGACAGTCGGCAACTATGGTGAAATCTTCGACCGGCATCTAAAGCCGCTTGGTTGGGATCGTGGCTACAACCGTCTGTGGACGGATGGCGGCCTGCTCTATTCGCCACCCTTCCGCTGAGACGGCCGAGCCTTCACAGATGTCCATAGTTGTAGCGCCGGGCCCTCGAAGGCCCGGCATTTATCGTCGGCTCCTCATGTGGTGGGGTCATCGCCCCATCGCTCAATTGGCAATCATCGCATCGTTCGTCGCATTGCTCGTCTATCTCGGGATTAACGTGACGACGACGATGACACGCATCGGCGTTTCACCCGGCTTTGATTTCCTCTGGCGTTCCGCGAACTTCGAAATCGGCGAAAGCCCGATCGCTTTCGCGGCCGGCGATCCCTACCTTCGCGCCATGCTCGCTGGCCTGCTCAACACGCTGAAAGTGGCGCTGTTCGGTTGTATATTCGCGACCATTCTCGGCGTGATCCTCGGTGTTGCAGGCCTGTCCGAAAACCTGCTCCTCGCCTCCCTCGTGCGATGGTATGTGGAGTTGATCCGCAATACGCCGCTCCTGCTGCAACTGTTCTTCTGGATTTCGCTCGCCAAGGCGTTTCCGGCACCGCGCCAGGCGAGCGCATTGTTTGGATCGATCTATCTGACCAACCGCGGCGTCTATGTGCCAACGGTCTCTATAGAGGGTCTCCCGCTCGCCGGACCGGTCGTTCTGGCCATCCTTGTCATTGCCATCGGCCTTCTGCTCTTCGCATTGTCGCGTTTGAAAAGGTTGAACGGGTGCGCAATGGCCATCGGCATAGTCGCCATTCTCGCTGCGACCCTAGCCATTTTCCACGCGCTAGGCGCGAACCTCACGCTTGAAACGCCCGCACTGGCCGGCTTCAACATCCGGGGTGGGTATAATCTGACACCGGAATTTGCCGCACTCCTGACCGGTCTGATCGTAAAGTTTTCCGCTGCAATCGCGGAGATCGTCCGGGCTGGCATTCAGTCGGTCAATCGAGGCCAGTGGGAAGCCGCCCGCGCGCTCGGTCTGCACAATGGACAGATCATGCGGCTGATCGTGCTTCCGCAGGCGCTGCGCGTCATCACCCCGCTCGCCACATCGAGCTATCTCGATCTGACGAAGGATTCCAGCCTGGCGGTCGCAATCGGCTACCCGGATCTCGTCAGCATCGTCAACACCACCGCCAATACGACCGGCCAGTCGCTGGAGGCCCTCATGATCCTCATCGGCACCTATCTCGGAATCAATCTTGTCGTCTCCGCCCTCATGAACCAGTACAACAAAAGGGTCGCACTGAAGGGAGTGGCACGATGACCAGGCATACTGGAAACATCTTTGCCCACCGGCTTCACGGGCGCCTGGGCAAGCTGCAAAGCGGTCTCTTCGGCACGCTTTCCAATACCGCCATCACTCTCCTGACGCTGGCAACCCTGACTTGGCTTCTGCCGCCGTTTTTCCGGTGGGCCCTGCTTGACGCGACATGGAGCGGAACGTCCGCAGACTGCGGCGCGCGCGACGGCGCCTGCTGGGCTTTCATTGCCGCCAAGCTGCGTTTCATCCTGTTTGCCTTCTACCCGCCGGAACTCCAATGGCGTCCGGCACTCGTCATTCTGATCCTTGTGGCCTTGCTCGTCACAAGTGCTCTTCCCCGCTTTTGGCGCAAGGAACTGCTGCTCGGCTGGCCTGTTGCGGCCCTGGTTTCCTGGATGCTTTTGACCGGTAGCCCGGGCAACTCGCCAGTTCCGTCCAACGAATGGGGCGGGCTGCCGGTGACGCTGTTTGTTTGGGCCATCTGCTTTGCGTCCGCGACGCCGATTGCGATCCTTCTGGCACTCGCCCGCCGCTCAAACCTCGGCGGACTGCGCACCCTTTCCATCGTCTATATTGAGGTGATGCGCGGCACGCCCATGGTCGCGATCCTTTATGTCGCCATGCTGATCCTGCCGATGGCGCTGCCGGATGCGCAATTCGACAAGATGATCCGGGCGATGATCATGATAACCCTTTTCTGGGCGGCCTACATCGCGGAAGTCGTGCGTGCTGGCCTGCAGGCGATACCGTCCGGCCAGCAGGAGGCGGCCACCGCGCTGGGGATCGGTTACTGGCGCACGATGCATCTCGTCGTTCTGCCCCAGGCACTGCGGATCGTCATCCCCGGCATGGTCAATTTGGCAATCGGTTTCCTGCTGGCCACATCCCTGCTCGCGGTTATCGGCATTTTCGACCTGCTGAACGCCGCCCGCGCAGCGGCGACCGATCCGGGCTGGCTCGGTTTTTATAACGAAGCCTATCTGCTCGTGGCTCTCCTCTACTTCGCGATCTGCTTTGGCGCCTCCCGGTACAGTCTGTGGCTGGAGCGCCTGCTGGGAAACAGACCAACCCGAGGGAATGACAATTCCCTAATGGGAGTTTTCTGAGATAATTGCCTACGCGGGCTCGCGAATATGGAGAAGTATAGATTTTTCTTCCGTATCGATATCAAAATCAGTGGTTCCATTGCTCAAGTTAGTATATGTTTTTTGTAGAAAATTATCGCAAACAGGAACTTCGGAAATGGCCCTTGCATCCGCTTCGCCTGCATCGACGTCACGTCATATCCGTAATTCCAGGTCGTGTTGTCGCTTCTCCCTGCCTCGAATGCCAGCGCCGTCGAAAGACGGCCCTTCCCGAGCAAACACACAAAGCCCAAATTGGCGGAGAAGCGAAATGCAAAGACAAACGATCGAATACCAGGGACTGCCGGTCGGCATCGCTGTCCCGAACGAGGATAAACTGCGGTTCATCGCGGTCAAATTTCACGTCATCGATCTGGACAACCGACAATTTTCCAGTGTTGCCGAGCTGACGTCGGCGATCCGGGCGTATCTGGATGGCCAACAGGCACTGGCAGCCTGAGCTACCCGAAAAGCGATTATCGTGAGCGCCGTGTACCGGCCGACCAAGCAACCACCCAGAAGCCGGAAACAGGACATGGCATTTCAAATCGCCCCCATCGAAAATACGGCTTCGCTGCCGACACTCGACTTTTCCCGTTTCCATTCGCCGGAAGCGCGTGCTGAATTTATCGGCGACCTGCGCAACGTGCTCCACGATCACGGTTTCTTTTATCTCACCGGCCACGGTGTCGATCCCCGGCTGGTGGAAGACGTGCTGTCGACCTCGAAACGTTTTTTCGCCCTGCCGCTGGAGGAAAAGCTCAAGATCGAGATGGTGAAATCACCACATTTTCGCGGCTATAACCGGGCCGGCCAGGAGCGCACGCGGGGCGAACAGGACTGGCGTGAACAGCTCGATATCAATACCGAAGGCGAACCGGTCAAGATCGGTCCAGACTCGCCGCCGTGGAAGCGGCTGTTTGGGCCCAATCAATGGCCGGACGCTTTGCCTGAACTCAAACCCCTGCTGTTACGATATCAGGCGGAGGTGACAAGGATCGGCATCGATCTCCTCAAGGCGATAGCTGCCGCTCTCGGGCAACCGGAAAATGTCTTTGCCGAAATTTACGAGCCACAGCCGACGCAACTTCTCAAAATCATCCGTTACCCGGGGCGGGATGTCGCGGAAACCGATCAGGGCGTTGGCGCCCACAAGGATGGCGGCTTTGTCACCGTGCTTCTCCAGGACACAACACCGGGGCTGCGGGTGCGCACCGAGACAGGAGACTGGATCGACGCACCGCCCGTGCCCGGCACCTTCATCATCAATACCGGCGAATTACTGGAACTCGCCACCAACGGTTTTGTCCGGGCAGACGTGCATGACGTCGTAGCACCGCCGGCGGGCGTAGAGCGCTTCTCCGTCGCCTTTTTCCTCGGCTCCCGGTATGATGCGACCATACCGGTCATCGAATTATCCGACGAGTTGAAGCGCTCCGAACGGGGCATCACGGTTGATCCCCTGAACCCGATTTTCCGGGAAGTCGGGCAGAACCACCTGAAAAGCCGTTTGCGCTCGCATCCCGACGTCGCACTCGCGCACCACGCCGATCTTCTGTCTCCAGAACAAAAACCGCTTCGGCCGGCTTAATTTCGCAACAACGACCTTGATGGCGTGCATTGGTTTTGACGCCTCATGTCGGCGTGAGGTAATCTTTCCGCTCACTCTTTACGATCAAACATCCTTCGTCGCAGCATCGACAGGTGATACGTTGAGATGACGAGGATGACGGGGATCGTCATGGGGTTTCAGGAAGAAGCGGCGGGCGACATCGAGATAGCCGTTATAGACCAGACCGCCATTGATCGTGACAAGCGTGTCTCGATGGCGGCGGTAGAGAACGGGGATGCTGTACCAGGGGATGGCGGGCAATTTGTGATGCAGCACATGCAGATTGTTGTAGAGAAACAATAGCCCGAACAGCGGGCTGTTCTCGACGATCGCGGTGCGCTCATCCTGATGGTCGGCATAACGGTGCTCCGCATAGGACCGGAGCCTGCTCAGCGCCGCGCCGACATAAACGAAACCGAAGAGATAGAGCCAGAGCGGCATTCCGCAAATCCCCACCACCCAGGTCAGGACACCCGCAACACCAATCGCATGCCGCGCCCAAAGCGCCGCCCGTATCCTGTCGCCCTTGAAGATCAGGGATACCTCCTGCACCAGGAAATTGACAATCATGACCAGCGGGCCAAGCGTCAGCCGCCCCAGCAAGGTGGTGTTCCAGAGCGCCAGATATCGGCCGATCAACCCCATTCTTTCCCAGGCCGCCTGGGTGAAATAAGAGGATTCCGGATCTTCGATCGGATCGGTCAGATGTTCGTCGCGGTGGTGGGTCAGATGCCCTTCCCGGTAAATGGCGTAGGGTAACCACAGAGGCAAAGGCGGCCAGCCGATCGCATCGTTGATGGCGCGATAGCGGGTCGGATGCCCATGAATGACCTCATGCTGGAGCGATCCATGCCAGGCGACCAGCCATCCACCAAGGGCAATCACAACAGGAACCGACAAAGATTGCCAGAACCATGTCACCGCCAGGAAACCGCCATAGATGACGATCGCCAGAACCACCGTCTGCCATTCGATGCGGGATATGGTGAGAGAGTTGGGGGACGAGGAAAAAATATCAGGAGAAGGAAGACGGGACATGAATCAGGTTCCGGCTGAGACGGGTTTCTCGCACCACTATAAAGCCGGGCGCTGGACGCCGCGCCGCACGGCTTTGCAGCAGAGACGGCAAAAAGGGAAAAATGGTTTTGCAACAGGGTTCTACGGAAAATATTTATTCTATAAAATTTGTAGGTTATTAGCTTTAATCCCTCCATCGAATTGAGGAGCGCTGCCCGCCTCATGCGGGCAGGCGCTTCATACCGGAGGGCCATTTCTTGACATTCGACACCACACGCCGGCAGGTGCTATTCGGCGGCGCATCCATTGCAGGTCTTGTCGCTCTTGGCGGCGTTCATCCCGTTTTTGCCAATGCCGACCGCTCCAGGATCGTCGTCCGCGTCGAGAAAGACCTTTCAAACCTCGATCCGGCCAATCGTTCAGGCCCGATCGATCTTAACGTCCTCTGGTCAGTGCAGCAGGGCCTGATCTCCTTCAAGCCGGGCTCGACGGACTGGGAACTCGACGCCGCCGAAGAACTAGAACAGGTAAGCGACACCGAAATCCGTTTCAAACTGCGCAGCGGACTCAAATTCACCGACGGCTATGGCGAACTGACCGCTGAAGACGTGAAATTCTCCTTCGAGCGTTTCCTCAAGCCGGATGCCGAAGGCAAGCCCGTTACCTACGCCAAGGACTGGTCAGCCCTTGATCGCGTCGAGATCACCAGCCCCCTCGAAGGCCGCATCATCCTGAAGCAGCCGGCACCGGCACTCTACACGATCGCGCTCGCTGATGGATCTGGCCGGATCATTTCCAAAAAGGCTTTCGAAGCGCTCGGCAAGAATATCGCCACGAAACTGATCGGCAGCGGCCCCTATGTTCTCAAGGAATGGGTTCCGCGTGAGCACTTTACTCTGGAAATCAACCCCGATTACAAGGGACCGATCAAGCCGCACTTCCAGCAGATCGTCGGCAAGCCGATCGGAGAGCAGAAGACCTCGGAAATCGCCTTCCAGTCCGGCGAGATCGACTTCACCGCGATCGACCCTGAAAGTGGCAAGGCGCTCGCGAACCTGCCAGATGCAAGCGTGACGGAAATTCCGGCCATCGACTATGTCTGGTTCGGGCCCAATATCGAGAAGGCTCCCTTTAACGACATCCGCGTCCGTCAGGCGATCCGTTATGCCGTAGACATCGACGCGATCCTGCAGGGTGCCTATTCCGGCATCTATCCACGCGCCAATTCGCTGCTTGCACCAAGCCTGCTCGGATACTGGAAGGAAGCGCCCGTCTATGCACGGGACCTGGAAAAGGCACAGGCATTGCTGGCCGAAGCCGGCCACGCGAAAGGTTTCAAGACCAAGCTCACCATTGAAGCGACGGCACGTTATGAGGCCATTGCCCAGATCATTCAGGCAAATCTTTCTGAAGTCGGTATCGAGGTAGAAATCGAGGCGCTGGAATCCGCCGCCTACTGGGCGCTCGGCAAAAACGACGCCAGCAAGGACCTCGAGCTGTCGCTTGTCAAGTTCAACGGAAAATTTGACCCTGGCTTCCAGACGCAATGGTTCACATCGGCGCAGGTTGGTCAATGGAACTGGCAGCGCTGGAAGAACGCGGATTTCGATGCGCTGCATGAAAAGGGCGGCGTCACGGTCGACCCCGCAGAGCGGGAAAAGATCTACATTGAGGCACAGAAGCTGCTCGACGAATCCGCAGCCTTCATCTGGATCACGCACAATCTGAATGCCTTTGCTTCGCGCAAATGGCTGAAGCCCGGTGTTCTTCCGAATGGCAATAACTGGCTCTATACAGCCTTTACGGAAGCGACGGCCTGATCCGGTGCGTGTTTTCTCAATGACTGAAAGGGATGCGCTGCGATGAGGAGCGCATCCCTGCAAATTCATCTCGCCTTCAAGCTCGTTACGGCGCTTCTCGCCGTGGCGGGCTCCGTCGTATTGCTGATGGCGCTCACACGGCTGATCCCCGGCGATCCCGCAACGGTGATCCTCGGTTCACACGCAACGCCCGAGGCCGTGGCGGCGCTCAACGCCCGCATCGGTCTCGACAAGCCGCTGATCGAGCAGGTGTTCAGGTTTTTCGGCCGGCTTGTTTCCGGCGATCTCGGCGAAGACGTTTTCAACGGCCGTCCGGTCATCTACCTTGTTGCGGCAGCCTTGCCGAACACGGTGGCCCTTGCAGTTTCCGCCATGCTCTGCGCCATCGCGCTCGGCGTGCCGCTTGCCCTCATCTCCGCCCACTGGCCCGGCGGCAGGACGGACCGGCTTATCGCATTCCTGAGCGTCGGCTTCATCTCGACGCCCAGCTTTGTCGTCTCGGTGTTCCTCCTGATGATGTTTTCGGTGAAGCTGCGGTGGTTTCCGGTGCTGGGCGCCGGCAACAGCGGCGATATCGGCGACCAGCTCTGGCATCTCGCCCTGCCGACGGCGGCGCTCGCTGCAGGCTGGATCGGCTATATCGCCCGTCTGCTGCGCGCCTCGCTGCTGGAAGTGCTCGGTGAAAACCAGATCCGCACATTGCGGGCCTATGGTGTCAGCGAGACGAAAATCCTGGTGAAATACGCCCTCAAGCCGGCGATATTGCCCACCGTCGCCGTGCTTGGCATGGGGTTTGGCGAACTTCTGGGCGGGGCAGTTTTTGCCGAAGTCATTTTCAACCGTCCCGGTCTCGGTTCGTTGATCTATGACGCCATCCGCACCCGTAACTATCCGGTGGTTCAGGGCGGCGTCTTTGTCATCGTGCTGCTTTATGTCCTGACCAATCTCATTGCGGATCTTTCGCAGAGCCTGCTCGATCCGCGCGAGCGCGCCCGGCTCGTCTCTGGAAGGCAACAGCAATGACCGTCCTTCACGATCTTTCCCGCCGGCCCGGCGGCACATTTGCGCTTTTTGCAGTCACGCTGCTCTGTCTCGTGGCAATCGCTGCTCCGCTGATCGCGCCTTATGGCCCGAACGCGATCGCGCCGGCCAGCCGGTTCATGGACCCGTCGTTGCAACATCTTCTCGGAACCGATCATCTCGGCCGCGACATATTGAGCCGACTTATCTACGGCGCGCGGATAGCGCTTGGCATTTCTCTCTCCGTCATCGCCATTTCGCTGACAACGGGTGTCGCACTGGGTGTGGCGGCTGCCCTCTCATCACGCGTCGTCGACCTCTTCATCGTCGGCGTCTTTGATGTCGTGACTTCGTTTCCAAGCATCATCCTTGCTCTGGCGCTTGTCGCAGTCTTCGGCCCGGGTCTCGGCAATGTCGTTCTGCTTGTCAGCATCGTCTTCATCCCGCATTTCGGCCGGGTCGCCCGCGCCCAGACGATCGCAATCCGCAACAGCCCCTTCATCGAGGCGGAAAGGGTTCTCGGTGCCGAAACGTGGCGCGTGGTCCTGCATCATGTCACGCCCAACATTATCGGTCCGATTTTCGTACTGGCATGCATGGATATCCCCGTCGTCATCACCATCGAGGCGGGGTTGAGCTTTCTCGGTCTTGGCGTGCGTCCGCCGCTTGCAAGCTGGGGCAACCTGCTCAACGACGGCTACACCTATCTCGACCAGTCGGTCTGGCTCGCCACCTTTTCCGGTCTGGCGTTGATCCTCGCGACACTCGGTTTTGCGCTTCTCGGTGAAGCCCTGCGCGACACACTCGACCCGAAGCTGAGGAAAAGCCTGTGACAGATGCCCTCGTCCTCATCGAAAACCTCAACGTGTCTTACAAAAGCGCCGGTCGGAGCGCGCATATCATCGACGGCGTCGATATCACCATTGGTCGCGGCCAGTCCGTCGGCCTCGTCGGCGAAAGCGGCAGCGGCAAGTCAACGGTCGCCTTCACCCTGCTCGGCCTGCTTGCCGATAATGCGGAAATTTCGGCAAACCGTGCGGCCTTTGACGGACGCGAGACAAACCTGGCATCAGGGGAAACAGCAAGGCTGCGCGGCACTGATATAGCCATGGTCTTTCAGGACCCCATGACCGCGCTTAACCCGATGTTCACGATCGGCACACAGCTCGTCGATATCCAGCGCCGGCGATTTCCAAAGGAAAGCCGGAGAGCGCTCTGGGCGCGGGCGGAAGCGGTGCTCGCCGACGTGGGTTTGCAGGATGCGGCGCTACGCATGCACCGGTATCCGCACGAATTCTCGGGCGGCATGCGACAGCGCGTTGTGATTGCCATGGCGCTTCTGGTCGAACCGAAGCTGTTGATTGCCGATGAGCCGACAACAGCGCTTGATGCCACGGTTGAAGCGCAGGTGGTGGAAATGCTGCATCGGCTGCGGCAACGAACTGTCGCTTCCATGCTGGTCGTCAGTCACAGCATGGGGCTTATCGCCGAACTCTGCGACAGCGTCATCGTGATGTATGCGGGAACGGTGGTGGAAAGCGGTCGGGTCGCGGACGTCTTGCATCGCCCTCACCATCCTTATACCCGGGCCTTGCTCAACTGCGAGATCGACCCTTACGCGGCGTTTGACCGCCTGCAGGATCTTGCCACCATTCCCGGTACTGTTCCCGACCCCGCCCACCGGCCGCAGGGCTGCGTCTTTGCGCAACGATGTCCCTCCCGCCACGATCGCTGCGTGGAAAAACCGCCACGTCGGCAGGCGAAGAGCGGGCAGAGCTTCTTCTGCTGGCTGGAGGCGGCGTAATGACCATACCGGCCCTTTCACTCAAGAATGCGGTGATCCGCTACGATCGGCTGACTGCCGTCGATGGCGTTTCACTGGATCTTTTCTCCGGTGAAACCCTTGGTCTTGTCGGCGAAAGCGGATGCGGAAAATCCTCTCTTGCCCGGGCAATCGTCGGGCTTCAGCCGCTTGCTGCCGGTACGCTTTCGGTTGCCGGCGAAACGCTGGATAGTACAGCAACCAAGCGCCGCAACGATCTGCAGCGCCGTATTCAGCTATTGTTTCAGGACCCAGCCGCTTCGCTTTCACCGCGCATGAAAGTGCGCGCGCTTCTGGCCGAACCGCTTAAAATACGCAAAGTGCATTCTCCCGAAAGCTGGGCGCAGATATCCGCGCTTGCGGAAAGCATCGGCCTCGGCGAGCAGCTTCTTTCACGCTATCCGCATCAGCTGAGCGGCGGGCAGGCGCGGCGTGTGGCGCTCGTGCGCGCTCTTGCGGCCGAACCCTCGATCATCGTTGCAGATGAACCGACGGCTGGCCTCGATATCTCCATTCAGGGCGAGTTGCTCAATCTCCTGCGCGAGCTTCGGGATCGGCTGAAGCTCAGCTATCTGCTCATCTCCCACAATCTCAACGTTATCGGCCGCGTTACCGATCGTGTCGCCGTGATGTATCTCGGCCAGATCGTCGAGAGCGGGCCGACAGCCGACCTGTTTCGTTATCCAGCACACCCCTATACGCAGGCGCTGCTCTCCGCCAATCTCACGCTCGATCCCAGCCGTCGGCGCGAGCGCATCGTGCTTTCCGGAGAATTGCCAAGCCCGGGCAACCCGCCATCCGGCTGCCGTTTCCACAAACGCTGTCCGCTGGCGCGTCCACGCTGCTCAAGCGAAGTTCCAACGCTTGTTTCCGCCGGCTCATCCGGCCGCAGTGTCGCCTGCCACTTTCCACTCATGACGGAAACAGAAGCCCTGCCTCAGGCGATAACGGGGTAACCATGACGCGCGGCATCCCGATCAAGCTCGGCCAGCACTTCGTAGTCGGCATCGCCGAGCAGACTGATGCCGCGCAACGAGAGCGTATCGCAGACGCCGGCAAGTGCGGGATCGGCGATGGTCTCCGCCAGCGCACGCCGCAGGATCACGAGTTCCCTTGCCGGTGTCGCACCAGCCGTGATGAAGGGCAGCCCCGGCCCCCTGGCAGTTTCGGCAAGAATGCGCACGCCCGCAACCCGTTGCGGATCAAAGCGCAGGGTGTTGCCGAAGGTGACGCAGTCGATGGAAGCGACATCCGCCTCGCCTTTCGAAACCGCATCGATACTCGCCAGATGACCACCGGTCTTCAAGACCGAGGAGAAGAACCGGCCGGCATTCGCATGTGGCGCCACGAAAGCCCGGAACAGATTGTAGCCCGAATTGCTGCCGGGTTCGTTGATCGCAGCCCGGGCGCCCCTCAATTCCTCGATCGACTGCGCTGTCGAGGCAGCGTTGACGATGATGAAACTGCATTTGAGCGGGCCATCGCATCCGGGCAGGCCATAGACGGGGGTTGCCACCAGTTGCACCTTGCCGCGCAGATGCCGCACATAGGGATATCCGCAGGTCTGGCCGAACAGCAGATCGGGCCGGAGCCACGCCTCGTCATAACGAATTCCATCATCCAGCGCGACCGGCGCATCTACACCACCGGCACGAAGACGCTCGCCCAGCGCCGCCCAGAACAGCGCCGTCGCCTCCTTGACCGGCGTAGGGCTGGCATACATGGCAAGACTGGCGAGCGACATCGGGAAAACTCCGGAAAAACAATTCAAAAACCTATGCAATACATAGATTTAAAGTGCAATTCGATTTCTTCGCTGAAAGGATGCCTGCCATGAGCCTGCCCTTGCAAGACGCCCGCTCCACACTTTCAACCACGACCGAAATCACCTGCGATGTGCTCGTCATCGGCGGCGGTCCGGCCGGCTGCTGGGCGGCGCTGGAAGCGGCCGGTACCGGAGCGCGCGTTGTTCTGGTTGACAAGGGCTACTGCGGCAGTTCCGGCGCAACGGCCTCTGCCGGCACGCAAATCTGGTATGTGCCACCGGATGAAGCCGCGCGGGATGCTGCCATGGCAAGCCGCGAGGCAATGGGCGGCTATCTTTCCGAACGGTCATGGATGGCCCCGGTGCTCGACAAGACTTTCGAAAGCGTCAACCGGCTGGCGGACTGGGGTTATCCCTTTCCCAGCGACGAGAAAGGCGAGCAGCAGCGCATCTCCGTTCAGGGACCGGAATATATGCGGCTTTTGCGTCGTCGGGTGAAAAATGCAGGCGTCACCATTCTCGATCATCACCCCGCAACCGGGCTGCTGACAGAAGGCGGGCGCGTCGTTGGCGCAACCGGCCTGCGGCGACAACAGGGCGGGCAATGGCGTATCGCCGCCGGAGCGGTGGTGCTGGCAACAGGCGGCTGCGCCTTCATGAGCAAGGCCCTCGGCTGTGATGTTTTGACCGGGGACGGCTATTTGATGGGCGCCGAGGCGGGTGCAGAACTATCCGGCATGGAATTCTCTTCGGCCTATGCGATTTCACCCGCCTTCGCCTCAATCACAAAAACAGCCCTCTACCGTTTCGCGCAGTTTTATCACAAGGACCACAGCCTGATAGAAGGCGCGGGCTCCGCCAAGGGTCGCTCGATCATCGCCCGCACCCTGCTTTCGCAACCCGTCTATGCCCGGCTCGATCTTGCCGAAACCGACGAGGTGAAGGCGATCCTGCGACGTGCCCAGCCCAATTTCTTCGTGCCGTTCGATCGTCGCGGCATTGATCCCTTCACCGAGTTCTTTGAGGTCAAGCTTCGGCTGGAAGGCACAGTGCGCGGCACCGGTGGACTGCGGCTGACCGGGCTCGACTGCGCAACAACGGTTGCCGGCCTTTATGCCGCTGGCGACAATGCCACTCGAGAGCCAATCTGTGGTGGTTTCACCGGCGGCGGCAGTCACAATGCAGCCTGGGCAATTTCCACCGGCGCCTTCGCCGGCGCCTCGGCCGCAGCCTTCGCCCGCGAAAAGGTGGCGCTATCGGGGAGCGATCTTCCGCAACCGACCACCAAAACCACAGCATACCGGGAGACTGTCGACCCCGCAGCCATCATCAAGGCAGTACAGGACGAGGTCTTTCCCCTCGAAATCAATTATTTCCGCACGCATTCCGGCCTTTCGGCAGCATTGACGCGGCTTGACGCCCTATGGATAGAGACCGCCGCTGCTACGGTGACCGACGAAAGCCAGATACTGTCGCTGCATCAGGCGCAGGCGATGATCGCTACAGCGCGCTTCATGTATCACGCCGCTCTGGCACGCACGGAAACGCGCGGCATGCACCGGCGCGACGATTTTCCGAAGCAGGATCCCGCCCAGCATCACCGGCTCATTCTCAGCGGCCTCGATGCAATAGCCATCCGGCGGGAAACCGTTGATCCCGGCATTTACAAGGAGGCGGCGGAATAATGATCGAGGTTCTGGATAAAGACGCCTGCACGGACTGCAATCTCTGCGTTCAGGTATGCCCCACCAATGTCTTCGAGGCGATGCCGGAAGGCCCACCCGTCATACTGCGGCAGGATTCCTGCCAGACATGTTTCATGTGCGAGGCCTATTGCCCGGTGGATGCGCTTTACGTCGATCCGGATGCCGAGGCCGTACACGGCCTGACACTGGACAGCGTGCGGGCGAGCAATCTCTTCGGCAGTTACAGAAAGGCCATCGGCTGGCACAAGGACACGCGTCAACGCCGCCACATTGATGATCACTTCCGACTTCCGCAATGACCTCGACGTACTCACGGCGTCGTCTCGGCCGGTAGCGGACGCCGCTCTCTCATGGCATATCCAGAAATGAAACCGCCCCGGCACGGCGGGCCGGGGCGGTTCCGATATCCGTGTTTCCAGGCAGTTTAAAAGGCTGCGGCTGGTATCCAGCTCGCTGTGGCGGCTGTGCTGGTCGAGAAGGCGGGAATTTTCTTCGCAAGGTCTTCGATGGTTTTCACGTCTGCCGACCGTAACTGCTCCTGCGTAACAAGAACCGGATCGACAACGATGTTTCTCGGCACGTTCTCACCAGCGATTTCGAGTGCGGCGGCGCGTACCGACACTGCTCCCACGACAGCCGGGTTGGTCGCCGCAGTTGCGACCCAGGGGCTGCCCGGCTCAACGATTTCCTGAATATCGGCCGTAGAAATATCGGCGGAATAAATCTTGATTTTATCGCTGATGCCGAGATCGGCCGTCGCCAGTTTCACGCCGCGGGCAAATTCGTCATAGGGTGCGAAAATCACCGAAATTTCCGGATTGGCGCGCAGAACGGCCTTGGCCTGATCCGCCGTCGCCGCTGCGGTCGTATCGCTGACCGTTCCGAAACGGGCTTTCTCGACAATGCCCTTGTTGGCAGCCTTTACCTTGTCCCATACTTCGTTGCGGCGGTCGAGCGGCGCAAAGCCCGCCACATAGGCATAACCGGCCTCAAACTTCGTACCATTATCCTTCAGCGCCTGATCAAGCGCCAGCTCGGCGAGGCGATGATCCGACTGCTCGACCTGCGGGATCTTCGGATTGTTGAGGTTCACATCGAAAGCAACGACCTTGATGCCCTTATCCAGCGCCTGCTGAACCACATCCGTCAGCGATTCCGGCTGGCCATGATCGATGATGATGGCCTGAACGTCGAGATTGATCGCCTGCAGGATCTGCTCGCGCTGCTGCGCCGCATCCTGTCTGCCGGGGAATATCCGCAGGTCGGCGCCCAGCGCCCTGGCCTGTGCTTCGGCGCCGGACTGATAGGCCTGGAAGAAATCGCCGGCGGAAATATAGCTGATCAGTGCGATCTTGACGCCGCCCTTGTCGAAAGGGTCAGGCGCGCCTTTCAATCCTTCCGCCCCCGCCACCCCGGCGGCCAGTAGCGAAGGCAAAAGCGCAAGGGCGAGATAACCGGGTTTCAAAGACATCGGGATTTTTCTCCAATTGGACGGTAGCTGCATGAGTCATCAAATTAAGAGCATATAATCTATCGTTTTTATGGGTTTAAAATTGCTATTTTGCGCGGGATAGCGAGTTTTCTTTTGTTCGCAAGACGCGCGCGGGGAGAGGTTTTGCTCATGACCGGGAAGACGAGCGTACCCCATGGCGCCCGGGAGAGCAGCGGATGTCTCATGGCTGGCGCGGCGTAAAATTGATGAATTTCAAAACCTTGGAGCACATGTCGGAAGGCGCGGAAATTTATTCCATGCTTTGGCAACACAATAGAAGGCCCATTCTTGTTTGCCACAGCAAAAGTATTACCAAACTGGATTGTTACAGGATGGATTTCCGCACATGCCCCTTCTCGGCGTTCAAAATATCTCGCATGCCTTCGGTTCCACGAAGGCCTTGGTCGATGCTCACCTTACGATCGAAGCGGGTGAAGTCGTCGCGCTGATGGGCGCGAATGGCGCTGGAAAATCCACACTCGTCAAAATCCTCTCCGGGCTTTATCGGCCCGATGCCGGAACGATGATATGGCAGGGCAAGCCATTTTCACCGCAGAGCCCGGCGGATGCGGCGTCGCAGGGCATCGTGACAGTGCACCAATCGACGGATGTGGTGGGCATTCCGGGGCTGACGGTCGCTGACGCGCTTCTGCTCAACCATTTCGTCGATGGCCGTCATCCTTTCTTTCTGTCGAAAAAATCCGTCCGTCGGCAAGCGGCGGCGATCCTTGCCGAAACCGGCTTCGATCTGCCACTTAACCGGGATTTCGAAACACTGAGCGCCGCCGACCGGCAGCAGGTTGCCATTGCCCGCGCGCTGGCGAACAAGGCCCGGCTGATCATTCTGGACGAACCGACGGCCAGCCTCTCCTTTCGCGAATCCGCCCGTCTTTACGATCTCGTGCGCTCCCTGAAAGCGCGCGGGATCGGTGTTCTCTATATTTCGCACCGGACCGCCGACCTCGAAGCGCTCGCGGACCGGGTCGAAATCCTGCGGGGCGGGCGCAATGTCGGCTCCTTTGTGCGGCCTGTCGATTTCAACGCCGCCATTGAAACCATGATCGGCCGCTCACTGAATGCAGCGCGACCGGACCGGCGACGCGATTTCGAAAAAACGGTGCTGCGACTGGAGAATACGCATCTGCTGCCGGAAAGCGCGCCCTTTTCCCTTTCCGTTCGGGAGGGAGAGGTGGTTGCCATCACCGGCGTTCTCGGCGCCGGCAAAAGCCGTCTTCTGTCCACGCTGTTCGGTCTTGGCGCCTTCTCGGGCGGACAGGCATTGCTGGATGGAAAGGCCTATGCGCCGGGCAGCCCCGCCGAAGCAATCGCCTCCGGCGTGGTGATGGCCGCCGAGGATCGGCACAGGTCTTCCTTCATCCATGCCGACTGGCCGGGCGAAAGCATCGCCGCAACGATCAGCCTGCCGCATCTCAAAAAATGGTATCCGTCCGGCTTCCTCCTATCCAACCGGGAAAAGGAGGAAGGGCAGAAAGCGATCCATCGCCTGTCGATCAAGGCGCAATCAGCGGACGCCTCCATCTGGTCGCTTTCGGGCGGCAACCAGCAAAAGGTCGTCATCGGCCGGTGGGAGGCCGAACCCAGCCGTCTGCTTTTGCTGGACGAACCGTTTCAGGGCGTCGATGTCGGCGCGCGGCAGGATATCATTGCCGCCATTCGCCATCATTCCGAGCGAGCCACCCTCATCGCCACCTCCGACCCGGAAGAGGCCTATGAAGTGGCCGACCGGGTACTCGTCATGGATGGCCACACCCTTCTTGAACAAACCAACGATGCCGGAACGCCGCATCTTCACAAGGAACCTGCCTGATGGTTGATGGCGCGAGAGATATTTCAGAACAATCAAAAGAAGCGGGGACACTGGAAAGCCTGCGAAACGCGATAAGGCGCGGCGCGGTTTTCCTGCTGCTGGCGGCGATGGTCGTCGGCTTTTCACTCGCTCAGCCCGCCTTCATCAACATCAACAATCTCATGAGCATCCTGCAGGCGGTCTCCGTCGTCGCCATCATCGGCGCGGGCGTCAGCATCACGCTTGCGATCAACGGTTTCGACCTGTCGGTCGGGGCGGTAGCGGCATCGAGCGTCATGGCTGCAAGCTATGCCATGATAGTGCTTGGGCTGAACGCCTGGCAGACGGTGCCGCTGGTGCTGGCCTTTGGCGCGCTTGTCGGTCTTGCCAATGCTTTCCTGATCGTCAGGCTCAAGGTGCCGGATCTGCTCGCCACGCTTGCCACCATGTTTCTGCTGACAGGTCTCCAGCTAATTCCCACGGCTGGCCGCTCCATCTCCGTCGGCCTCATCCTGCCTGACGGTTCGACTGCAAGCGGCAAATACGATCCCGCCTTCCTGACGATCGGCCGCTCCAGCCTGTTCGGCTTCATTCCCCTACCCGTGGTGCTAATGGCCATCGTCGCCATCGTTCTCTTCATCCTGACCGAAAAAACGAGGCTCGGCCGTCTGATCTATGCCACCGGCGGCAATGAAACGGCCGCGCGGCTTGCCGGTGCCAATGTCGACAGGATCAAGACCTTCGCCTACGTGCTGTCGGGCACACTCGCAGCCCTTGGCGGCATCATCGTCGCCGCCCGCGTTGGCCGGGGCGATGTGTCCTCCGGCGCCTCGCTGCTGATGGATTCGGTCGCAGCCGCGCTGATCGGCTTTGCGGTTCTGGCGCTGCGCCGCCCGAACGTTCTCGGCACGCTTGTCGGCGCCGTTTTTGTCGGCGTGCTGCTCAATGGCCTCACCATGCTGAATGCGCCTTATTACACGCAGGACTTCATCAAGGGTGCCGTTCTGGTTGGTGCGCTGGCGCTGACCTACGGCGTTGCCCGCACGAAAATCTGATCTTTTCAATATCCGTCCAGAGAAGTGGAAACCATGTTCAAGACCATCAAGAAACTGGCTGCGGCCGTCATTTCGCTTACCCTCGTCTCCACCACCAGCGCCTTTTCCGCCGGCATCGAAGGTGCCCCGGCACCCTTCGACAAGAAGACCGTCAACATCGCCGTCGTCAGTTTCCTCGGCAGCGGCGACTGGCTGCAGGCTTTCGAGGCGGGCGTGAAGCGGCAGGCAGATACGCTGGGCGTCAAACTCACCGTCTCCCAAGCCCGCAACGACAACGACACGCAGAGAAACCTCGTCGAGCAGGCCATCAATCTCGGCGTTGACGGCATCATCATCAATAACGGCCGCCCGGAAGTGCTGAAGGACGTGGCGCAAAAGGCGCTCGACAAGGGCATCAAGGTCGTCGCCTATGACGTCAACCTCGAGAACCCGCAAATTCCGCAGATTGAGCAGAGCGACAGGGATATGGCCAAACTCGTTCTGGATCAGGCCGTGAAGGACAAGGGTGAGGGCTTCGTCGGCGGGGCCGTCTATGTCGCCGGCTTTGCGCCCCTCGACCGGCGCTACGCCGTGTGGAAAGACTTTGTCACCACGCACAAGCTGACGGAAAAAGCCGTCTGGGGCGTCGTCAACGATACGGTGCCGGCTTCCGTCGCAGACCAGACAAAGGCCATTCTGCGCGCCAATCCGGATATTTCGGTCATCTTCACCCCGTGGGATGAATTCGCCAAGGGCGCAAAGCTTGCCATCGATGAACTCGGCCTGTCGCAGCAGGTAAAAATCTACGGTGTCGATATTTCGACAGCCGACATCCAGCTCATCACCGAGCCGGACAGCGCCTGGGTCGCCTCTGCTGCCACCAACGCCGCTGTCGTCGGCGAAGTCTCGGTGCGTACCGTCTCCCTTTCAATCGCGGGCCAGTTCCCCGGCCAGTCGGTTCTGTTGCAGCCGACGCTCATCACCCGTGATGATCTGGTGAAAAACGACATCGGCACGATCGAGGATCTCCAGAAGAAATTCCCGGCGTTTCTGAAGAGCGACGCCGCGACCGCCTCGTGGATCCCCGCCGTCAAGCACTGATCGCCTTCACCAATATGCGCCGCCACCGAGAGGCGGCGCTTTCCATTTGCAAAGAAGAGTACACATGGCCGCCACCGACCTTCCCACACCCGATTTCGCCCGCAACATGAAACTCATCGGCCACAGCGATATCGGCGGGCGGGGTGACGGGCTGCAACTGATGGTCCATCGCGGTTATGCCTATGTGGCGCATCCGTGGTCGCGAGGGTTTTCGATCATCGACGTGCGGGATGCGAAGAACCCTGTCGTCGTCAACTACGTGCAGGCCCCGGCCAACACCTGGAATATTCATCTCCAGACACATGACGACCTGTTGCTGGTCATCAACGCGCTCGACCTCTTCGCCGATGTCGAATCTTTCACCGATGAAAAGGCCTATTATACGAAATCCGTCGGCGAGACGGTCGCTGCGGAAAAAAGGGAGCGGGTCTGGACCGCAGGCATGACCGTGTTCGACATCTCCACGCCCGACAGGCCGAAAAAAATCGGCCAGCTGGATGTCGAAGGCATCGGCTTCCATCGCCTGTGGTACGTGGGTGGGCGTTACGCCTACGCTTCCGCCCTACTGGATGGCTTTTCCGATTACATCTTCGTCACCATCGACCTTGCCGATCCGACGAAGCCACAATTTCTGGGACGCTGGTGGTTGCCGGGCATGAACCTTGCCGAGGGTGAAAAACCCGGTTGGGGAGAGGGAAAACGTTATGCCCTGCACCATGCCCTTGTGCACGGCGACACTGCCTATGCCTGCTGGCGCGATGGCGGCCTGACCCTGCTCGACATCAGCGATCATTCGGCGCCGAAACTCATCACCCACCATAACTGGTCACCGCCCTATGGCGGTGGCACTCATTCTCCACTGCCATTGCCGGGTCGCGAACTGCTCGTCGTCGCTGACGAGGCGGTGCTGGACAATGAGGAAGACGGGCGCAAGCACACCTGGATTTTCGACATCCGCGTCCCCGAAAATCCGATCAGCATCTCGACGTTCCCCATTCCGAACGAGATCGACTACGTCAAAAAGGGCGGGCATTTCGGCCCGCATAACCTGCACGAAAACCGGCCCGGCTCCTTCGTGTCAGAAACGCTGATCTTCGCCACATGGCAGAATGCCGGCATCCGCGCCTTTGATATTTCCGATCCGTATCATCCCGTTGAAACCGGCGCCCTTGTTCCGGCGGGGCCAACGACAATGACAGACCGCCGTCCGGGCCGGCCCAAGGTCATCCAGTCTGCGGATGTCTTCGTTGACGCCAACGGCCTGATCTACGCGACCGACTACAATGCCGGGCTGGAAATCATCGAATATGGCGGATGAAACGGCGTGATTTATCAAGAAAAATCGCCCGGAAAAATCCGGGCGATTGCAGCTGGTAAAACAGGCCAGGTCAGACCGCTTCGTCGTGAGACGGTTTTTCCCAGAGGTTGATGCCGCCTTCGACGGCGTGGCGGTCGATTTCGGCCAGTTCTTCCGCCGTGAAATACGGGTTGTTGAGCGCTGCGACGTTTTCCTCCACCTGTCTAGCCGAGCTTGCGCCAATCAGCGCCGAGGTGACGCGTTTGTCGCGCAGGACCCAGGCGATTGCCAGCTGCGCCAGCGATTGGCCACGGTTTCTGGCAATTTCATTCAGAGCGCGGGCGCGCTCGATATTTTCCTGCTTCAGATGCTCGGGGCGAAGGAAATCCCCACCCGGACGGTTGACGCGCGCATCCTGCGGAACGCCATCAAGATATTTATTGGTCAACAATCCCTGTGCCAGCGGCGTGAAGGCGATCACGCCCGCGCCCACCTCATCGGTCGCGTCCAGCAGGTCTTTTTCAACCCAGCGATTGAAAAGATTATAGGCGGGCTGGTTGATGAGAAGCGGCACGCCGCGCTCTTTCAGCAGAGTCGCGATCTCACGCGTCTTTACGCCGGAATAGGACGACACGCCGACATAAAGCGCCTTGCCTTGACGAACGGCCTGGGCCAACGCATCGGCGGTTTCTTCCAGCGGCGTTTCGGCATCAAAGCGGTGCGAATAAAAAATATCGACATAATCCAGCCCGAGCCGCGTCAGGCTCTGGTCGAGGCTCGAGAGAAGCGCCTTTTTCGAACCGCCGCCGTGCCCGTATGGACCGGGCCACATTTCCCAGCCAGCTTTGGTGGAGATGATCAGCTCATCGCGGTGATTGGCGAAATCCTGTTTCAGGATATGGCCGAAATTCACCTCGGCGCTGCCGGCAGGCGGACCATAATTGTTGGCGAGGTCGAAATGCGTGATGCCGAGATCGAAAGCCTTGAAAAGAATGGAGCGCTGCGTTTCCAGCGGCGTGGCATCACCGAAATTGTGCCATAGCCCGAACGAAATCGCCGGCAGTTTCAGGCCGCTGCGCCCGACGCGGCGGAAGGTGGCATCTTCATAGCGGTTGGGATCTGGATGGTAAGTCATGGTCTCTGCTTTCCTGATGGCGTTGAACGGGTGTCCGGCGATCGATGATCGCAGGTGGGAGAGGACATTTTTGGTTTTGAATCGCGAAGTTAGATCGCCCCGTGTCGCGGCGGCAGCGCGCCGTTCAGATAGAAGTTGCCGATGTGGTGATACTTCCAGCGAACGGGATCGTGCAGCGAGTGGGTTCTAGCGTTGCGCCAGTAGCGGTCGAGCCCGTAGCTTTCCAGCGTGGAGCGCGCGCCACCGAGTTCGATGAGCTTTGTTGCGGCCAGTTGAGCGACTTCCGTGCCAAGCGACTTGACCTCCGCGACCGCGATGGAGGCGGCGGCGACTGTTTTTTCGTCCGGTGTCGCCGTCGCAATGTCGAGGATACGGCCCGCTCTCGCCAGCAGGGCATCCGCCGCATGCATACGGATGGAAACATCTCCAACGGCGTGAATGGTGTGCGGGTCTTCGTAACCGTGCTCGATGCTCAGCTCGAAAAACGGGCGGGCGTGGGCTCGAACGTAGGATATCGTCTCCGCAAGAGCGCCGCGCGCGATGCCGACCTGAACCGCAGCATGAATGATCTGTGCGAAAGGGCCCATAGGGGTCGGCCGCTCGAAAACCACATCATGGTCTACGATCTGGAACGGCGTGATTTCGACATCGTCGAAGGTGACAGTGCCGCTGCCGGTCGTCCGCTGACCAAACGACGTCCAGTCATCGATCAACGTAAGACCCGCCGTCGCACGATCGATGAAGACGATGTTCACCCGCCCATCCGGTCCCTTGGCGACGGCAACGATGATATGAGCAAAGAGGGAGCCGGTGGCATAGAATTTTTGACCGTTCAGCAGCAGTCTGCCATCCCGCTCGGCAAAATGCGTCTTGTAATCAACAGGGGTTTTGGTACCGATTTCGGTGAAGGCATTGCCCAGCCGGTCTCCTTCGAGAACACGCTGGAAATAGTGCCGCTTCTGCTCTTCGCTGCCCGAAAGCCGCAACGCCTCGACCATATAGAAGTGATTTTGCGGAATTTGCCCGATGCTACCATCGGCTGCGGAAATGAGCGCCGTCACTTCCGCCAGCGTCGCCGTCGAAACGCCAGCGCCACCATATTCTTTCGGCACGGTAATGGCCCACAGGCCGCTTTGCGAAAAGCGCTCTATTTCGGCAAGCGGCAAGCGCCGCTCCCGGTCGCGTTCGGCGGCACCGGCAGTAAAGGCAAGCGCCAGCTCCCTGGCAACGGCAATCGCCTCCGCATCGTCCTTTATGATGTGAGCCTTCGCCCGGCGCGGCGGAATATGCGGCGCAGGCTTTCCCGAGGTCAACGCGGCCTCGCGATGCAGCTTCCGATCGGTCGTTGTCATCGAGGCGACCTCAGTTCCAGGCGTGGCGCGGCGGATGCGCACCGTTCAGATAATAATTTCCCACATGGAAATACTTCCACCGCACCGGATCGTGCAGTGTGTGAACGCGGGCATTTCGCCAGTGCCGGTCCAGCCCATGTTCGGCAAGCGTGGAACGGGTGCCCGCAAGTTCGAACAGTTTGTTCGTTGCCAGAATGGCAATTTCGGTGGTGAGAACCTTCGATTCACCGGTCTTTATCGTCGCCTCCGAGACGGTTTCCAGCGTCGTGTTCCGCTTGGCGGCGTCGATGCTGTAACCGGCGATCTCGAGAAGCGCTTCGGCTGCATGCAGACGGATTTTCAGATCGCCGATGGCAGCGATGGTGAAGAGGTCTTCACCCGCCGTCTGCTTGCCGCTGTCGAGCCACGGGCGGCTATGTTTGCCGATGAAAGCGATGGTGTCATCGATCGTTCCCCGAGCGATGCCGACGTCGATTGCAGACTGGATGATCTGCGAAACCGGCCCGCCGATGGTGGGGTGATCGAAGGACGTGACCTTGACCGCCCGCTCCTTTGGCACGCGAACATTTTCGATCTTCACCGATCCCGATGCCGTGGTGCGCTGGCCGAAGCTCGACCAATTATTGGTGACCGTCAGGCCCGCAGCATCGCGGTCGGCGAAAACCAGATATCCCTGACCCGTTTCATCAAGGGCGACAATGGGCACGATATGCGCCAGAAGCGCGCCGGTTGTATAAAATTTCTCGCCATTAACGACGACGCTGTCACCGTCATGGACCACTTTCGTCTCGAAATCGGCAACCGTCTTGCTTTTCAGTTCGGAAAACGCGTTGCCGTAGCGAATGCCCTGAAGCGCCCAGCTGAAAAACAGCTTTTTCTGCTCTTCGGTACCATCAAGTTCGACGGTGGCGACGATTGCCAGATGGTTCTGGGTGATCTGGGCGATGGCGGGATCGGCCGCCGCGATTGTGGCGATGACCCTGGCAAGCGTTGCGTAAGAGACTTCCGGCCCGCCATAAGCCCTGGGGACATTGATGCTCCAGAGACCGCTCTCAGAATATTCGTCCAACTCCTCAATCGGCAGCAGGCCTTCACGATCACGCAGTGCGGCACCGACCTTAAATTTTTCCGCCAGCCGCTGCGCGATTTCTATCGCTTCGGCGTCCGATGAGACGATATGCGCAGGCGTTACCGGACGCGGCCGCGGCGAAATCGGATCAACGGAATTGACGCGCGGATGAACACTGTAGTCGATCTTGGTCTCGGAAATCGTGCCCATGGGCCGCCTCGCAAACACGGTGAATGATGGCGTGAGCATCGCACAAGGCACAGCACTGAACAGTAATTCTATGTTTTTTATGCTCTAAAAAAGGGAAGGTTTTTCTCTGTAATCAAGAAAAAATAAAAGATGCATTGAGCGGATGGAGAGTGAAATATCTACCCCGGGACTGATTGCGCCGGGGTGGGCCGAGGGTTCACCACAATCGATGCAAGGCTGCGCGCTATCTCATGCGCCACATAGACCGCATGTTCCGTGACCTGAGGCAGCCCCATCAATTCTCCGAAGGTTCCGCGCGCCAGCGGACCGCCGATCAGCAATGTTTCGATTGTCTGGCCCTGTTGGCCGACAGCGCGTGATTGCTCGTCGCAGCGAATTCCGAGCCCGGTGGGGCAGAGGGTCAGCAAACCCGCCACCTCCAGACCGGCAAGAAAGACTTGCGATTTCAGTATTCCGCCATGGGCCGGGCCAGTCGTGACGATCACCGCATCGACGTCAATCGGCGTGACATCCTTTTCACCACGATATCTAAGGTCGATATGCAGCGAACCGCTTTGGCCAAGCCGTGTGGAGACAAGCGAACCGGCGACGATCTGCAACTGGCCGGCAATGACGGCCGCATCCAGCAGCGTCTCCACCTGCGGCGCAACCCTGAACCGATGCGCATCCCAGAAGGGACGCAGCCAACGCACAACCCTGCGCCGTTCGTGAAGGGGGAGATTCCGCCATATATCCCGCCCCTGCAGGCGGACGGCATCCAGAACGCCATGCCAGCTCACGCCACCGGCTTGCGCCTCTCGCAAAGCCCCACGAATCCGCCGCAATAATTCCGATGCGCGTCTCGACGGCGGATCGATGAAGTCCCCATAGGGCTCCTGCGGCACGGCCGGATGACCCCGCGACCGCAAACCCCGGCGCGACAGCGAAACGACCGACCCATGATGGCCGCGCCGCTTCAGCGCAGCAAACGCATCGGCCGCCGTCAGGCCATTGCCAACAATCAGAATGCGGTCACCTGCCGCGATATTGTCCAGTGCGGCGTCTGCATTCACGTCAGCCACCAGCTTCGGATGGCTGGCAAGCGTTTCCAGCGCGCGTGGAAGAGCCGGCGGGGGGTGGCTTGTCGCCACCACCACGATATGCGCGAAGTGACTGTCGCCATCTGCGGTATGCACTTGCCAGCCATCACCGTGGCGGGCCACCTGCTCCACGCGGCTGCGCTTGTGTTCGACGATACCCGCTTCCAGCAACGGAGCGATCTCGGCGGCGACATAGGCGCCGAAGACACGGCGCTGAGGATAGGCCTGCCCGTCCGGTAAAACTGCGTCCACATCACCCGCCAGTACATTGGTTCTCGCGAGATAACGGACAAAACTATCTGGATCGTCGGGATAAAGCGTCATGCGCCCGGCCGGCACGTTGATCCGGTTGGCAGGTTCCGGCGTGGAATAGGCAAGCCCCGAGCCGAGCTTAGCCCTCGGTTCGAAGACGATGATCCTCACCTCCCGCCCTTCAACGGCGCGATGGAGATGGGCAGTAAGCGCCGCCCCGCTAAATCCACCACCAATAATGGCGACGATGGCACTCTTTCCGTTTACTGACATTTCAACTCGTGTGATCCCACCGGTTCTTTGGCCCACGGAGAAAATCTACAGCATTTGTCGTTTTAGTAGCCTGCTGAAGTTCCAATTTTGGCGCGCAGCGGGGAAAATTCATCTGCCACGCCTGTCATACGGCATCGGTTTCGTTCCCGTACACATTTTGCTCTCCGGGAGGTGCGGGGATGAGGCTGCTGCCCGTCCCGGCCGACACGCAATTTTATTCCTCTGGTTAGTCTATAAAGAACATCAAGAAACTATCACCCGCTTGCTGCACTCTTTATTCTCGGCTGCGACATATCTGGGAGTTCAGCATGAGCAAGACCATCCGCTTCAATGCCTTCGACATGAATTGCGTTGGCCACCAGTCGCCCGGGCTTTGGGCGCATCCACGCGATAAATCCTGGAAATACAAGGATCTCGATTATTGGCAGGATCTGGCACGAACGCTGGAACGTGGCGTGTTCGACGGCATCTTCATCGCCGACGTCATAGGCTATTACGACGTCTATAAGGGGTCGAACTATCACGCCCTTCATCAGGCGGCGCAGATACCGGTCAATGATCCGCTGCAGCTTGCCGCCCCCATTGCGCTGGCGACGGAACATCTGGGCATCGGCATTACGGCTTCCACCTCGTTCGAACATCCCTACACATTTGCGCGCCGGCTCTCGACCGCCGATCACCACTCCAAAGGCAGGATCGGCTGGAATATCGTAACCTCCTATCTGGAAAGCGGGGCGAAGAATATCGGCCAGGGCGGCCTGCGTCGCCATGACAACCGCTATGAAGTCGCCGCCGAATATATCGAAGTGCTCTACAAGCTTTTCGAGGGAAGCTGGGAAGAAGGCGCGGTGCTGCGCGACCGTGACCGCCGCATCTTCACCGATCCCGCCAAGGTTCACGAGATCGGCCACAAGGGCAAATATTTCGAGGTGCCGGGTTATCACCTGAGCGAGCCCTCGCCGCAACGCACCCCCGTTCTCTATCAGGCGGGCGCTTCAGGCCCCGGCAAGGCCTTTGCCGCCGAACATGCGGAGTGCATTTTCGTGGCTGCTCCGACCAGATCGGTTCTCAAACAGCACGTCGCGGAAACCCGCCGCCGCGTCGCCGAAGCCGGGCGCGATCCCAAAAAGGTATACATCTACACGCTGGTCACCATCATCACCGACGAGACGGAAGAAAAGGCGCAAAAGAAGTTCGAGGAATACCGGGATTATGTCTCTTATGACGGCTCGCTGGTCTTCATGTCCGGCTGGAGCGGTATCGATTTCGGCCAGTATGCACCGACAGATCAGGTCAGGAAGGTTGAAACCAATGCGATTCATTCTTTCGTCGAGCACATAGCCGGCGGCGACAAATCCTGGACGATCGACGAACTGGCGAAATTCGGCGGCATCGGCGGCATGGGGCCGGTTTTTGTCGGTTCCCCTTCCCGCATCGCCGATATTCTGCAGGAATGGGTGGACGATACGGATGTCGACGGCTTCAACCTTGCCTATGCGGTGACACCAGACAGTTTCGAGGATGTTGTCGGTTATATAGTACCGGAACTCCAGAAACGCGGCGTCTATCCGATCGCGTATAAGCCCGGAACACTCCGGGAAAAGCTCTTCGGCGATGGCGACTACCTGGCAGCCAATCATCCGGCCAACCGCTATCGCGACATTGAAGCAATCAAACGGGAAGAGGCAGAAGCGGCCAACGCGGTGCCAAAGAGCGCTGCGGTATAAAACGACCCATCGCCCAAGCCGTTCCACACCACCTGCGATCCCAAGACTTTATCTTGCGCGCCGCCCCTTACGGGGCGATTCATGCATGTGCGGTCGCCTTGCGATTAGCAAAGCCGATGGCGAGCACGAGGAAGATCAACAGGCCCGTGCCGACCTGCTGCCAGTAGAAATTCAGGCCAGACAGCAGAAGACCGTTGGCGACGATGCTGAGCAGCAGAACGCCGAGAACACTGCCGGGCACATTCGGCCGGCCCCTTGGATCAAGTGTCGTGCCGATGAAGGTGGCGCCAATCGCATTCAGCAGAAAGGCGTTGCCGGATGATGGAATGTAAACAGTAACCGTCGAGGTGATGATGAGTCCCGCAATGGCGGCAACAGCCGCCGCCAGAACATAGACCGCCGCCACATGACCGGAAAGCCGGATGCCCGAATAGCGGACGACACTGGCCTGGATTCCTGAGGAAACGACGACGCGACCAAAGCGCGTTCCAGACAGAATGATCCAGGCAGCGACGACGACAGCAAACGCGACAACCAGTGAAACAGAGACACCGAAGAGGTGTCCATGGCCGAGAAACCGAAAGGTCTCCGGCACGCCGGCGGGAGGCAGATAGACAGGATTGCCACCATTGGTCAGCAATTGCTGAATGCTGCGGCCAACGAACAGGGTGCCAAGCGTGGCGAGGAACGGCGAAATGCCGATGCCCGCGATGAGAACGGCGTTAAAAACGCCAACCAGCGCACCGGCAGAAATACCCGCCAGCGCGGCTATTGCCACTGACTGCCCGGCAAGGACCAGCGACACAAAGGCAAGACTTGCAAAATCGATGGCGGCACCTACGGAAAGATCGATTCCACCCGAAGCCACAACGAAGGTCATGGCGATGGAAACAATCGCCAGCAAGACGAAATTGTTGACCAGCACGCTGATGAGGTTCGTTGCGGTCAGAAATCCGGGCGCAAGCGTTGCGAACAGGGCAAAAACGATCAGCAGCGCCGATGGCAGCGCAAAGCGCGCCGCGGCCCGCAGGATCGGGATGATCGTGGTTTTATCATGCGGAGTGGTCGCGACAGACGACATCTTACCGGTTCTCCCGACGTAAAAGGGTCGTGGCCGACACGACGAGCAGGATCAGCAGACCCTGAACGCCGCTCACCAGCGTGCTGGAAATGTTGAGAAGCTGAAAGCCGTTGACCAGAAAACCGACGAAGAGAACCGACAGCAGCGTGCCGGTCACCGTCGGCACCAGACGGCGTGAAAAGACGGCGCCGAGAAGCGCAGTGACCACCACGGGCAACAGCATTTCACCCGACCCGGTGGTGCTGCCGCTGAGATAGGATACGGATAATATTCCTGCGAAGCCGCCAAACAGACCGCTCGTCACGAATGCGCCAGCCACGAAGGATTTTACCGGTAGCCCGGCAGCCCGCGCCGCTTCAGGAAATTCACCCACAGCATAAAGACGCAGCCCCAAAGGCGTATATTGCACCACCGCTGCCACCAGCCCGGCAAAAAAGATGAGCACATAGGCCAGTACCGGTATTCCGGCGGGGCCGCTGGCGGAGAGCGCCGAGAGGAAATCGGTGGAGGCCGGGATCACGGTATTCTGCGTCAGAACCAGTTCGAGCCCGGCCACGACATTCATCACCGCCAGCGTCGCCAGAAGCGGCACGATGCCGACCATCGTGACGGCGAGCGCATTCACGGCGCCGATTGCAGCGCCAGTTCCCAGCGCTCCCGCAGCGGCTGCGGCATCGCCATATCCGGCCTGGGTCAGGGTTGCGTAAACCGCAGCGCTCAGCCCCATATTTGCCGCCAGCGACAGATCGATGCCGCCGGTCACCACGTTGGAACCGCCGGCAATGACAACGATCGTCAGCCCGATGGCGAGAACGCCGCCAATGGCCGATTGCGCCAGCACGTTACCGATATTGCCTACCGACAGGAAAACCGGCGCCGCTAGCGAAAAAAAGGCAAAAACCGCGATAAAGACCGCAAGCGCGCCGCCGCGCAGGGCAACGGTGGCAAGCCTTCGACGAATATTGCTGTCGCGTGAAAACCGAAAGGGCGCTTGCTGCGGGAAATTCAAATCGTGAGGCGCGGTGGACGCGGCGTCAGCGACTGTGAGTATTGGCGTCCGAAGCACCTGTGACCTCCGATAGAATTTGTTCCTGCTGTGTGTCTTTCGAGATGAATTCGCGTGTGATTTGTCCGCGGAAGAACACCAGGACCCGATCCGTTATGCCCAGAAGCTCCTCGATATCGGAGGAAAGGACGATGACGCCGGCACCACGCGCCGCGAGTTCGCCGATCAGCGTATAAATCTCGACCTTGGCGGCGATATCGACCCCGACCGATGGTTCATCGAGAAGATAGATTTCCGACTGACGGCTCAGCCATTTGGCGATTGCGACCTTCTGCTGGTTGCCGCCGGAGAGGGTTCTTACCAGCGCATCCGGCCCTTCCGTTTTTATCTGCAACCGCTTGATCAGATCGTCCGTCTGCCGCCGTTCGTCTGTTTTCCTGAGGAATCCAAGACGGGAAAAGCGCCCGAGACTGGCAAGGGTGGTATTTTCAGCAACGGTGAGATCGAGCGCGACGCCATCGCGGCGGCGATCCTCGGGAACGAGTGCGAGACGCTGCGCCGTCGCATATGCCGGACTGGCGGCCGATATCGTCCCGCCGCCCGCTTCTATGGTTCCGGACGAGGCCATCTCAAGCCCGAAAAGGGTGCGGATGACTTCCTTTGCGCCCGAACCGACCAATCCGGCGAGGCCGAGTACCTCACCTTTTCTTAAGGTGAAGCTGACATCCGAATATCTATCGGCAAGCGAAAGAGCCTTTACAGAAAGGAGATTTGCACCCGGAACGATCTCGGGCTTGGGGTAAAACTCGGCGATCTCACGATTGACCATCAGCGCGCCGATTTCAGCTGCCGATGTCTCGGAAACAGAAAGGGTCGCCACATCCCGACCATTGCGCAGAACCGTCACCTTGTCACAGATATCGACGATCTCGCTAAGATAGTGCGAGATATAGATAACAGTTATGCCATCCTCTCGCAGCCGGCGGATAAGCGCAAACAGCAGCTCCACCTCACGCCGCACGAGGGCTGCAGTGGGTTCGTCGAACACCAGCATCTTGGGATTGTCGAGCAGCGCACGCGTGATCTGGATGATCTGTTTTTCCGCCGCCGAAAGATCGGAAATCAGCGCCGAGTTCGGCAGGCGCACACCGAAGTAGCGCTCTAGGACCTCTGCGGCGCGGCGGCGCATCAGCGGGCGGTCGAGAAACGGCGTTCCCCTGATACGTAGTTCACGCGCCAGAAACAGCGCTTCGCCGACCGTGAATGTCGGCACCAGCAACCGATCCTGATGGATGAAATGAATACCGAGCTTTTCCACAAGATGCGGCGTCAACCGATCATGGGATTTTCCGTCGATCTCGATCGAACCGCCATCCGCCCCGTACAAACCGGCCAGCAGCTTGATGAGGGTCGATTTGCCGGCGCCATTCTGGCCAACGAGACCGTGAACGGTACCACGACGCACGGCAAGCGATGCACCGGAGAGTGCCTGAGCGCCGCTGAAGGACTTGGTAATATCGCGCAGACGAATGATGTCGTCCGTCTCACGGGACTCGACTTGATGATCCGGATATGTTGCGACAGCCACGGCAAACGCTCCATGCAAGGCGATTCAGATTCCTGGGCCAAATCCCGACAGACGCGGAGCAACCGCACCGCGCCATGCAGGCCAGTGCCTCAACCGATGCCGAGCTTCTTGGAGACCTCACCGACATTCACCTTGTTAGCGAGAAGGGCAGGAACATATGTTTCGCGCGGCAAGGTTTCGCCCGCCAGATAACGTGCGACATTGCGGATGGCCGTTCTACCCAGTTCGGCAGGCTGCTGGGCGACATCGGCCGCAGCGGGAGAATTGGCGTCGGCGACAAGCTGAAGAACTTCAGGGCTACCGTCAACACCATAGGTCTTGATTTCCGAGCGCCCCGCCGCGACCAGCGCCTGTGTTGCACCGAGCTGCGGAATATCCCACGCCGACCAGATCGCCTTGATCGAGCCCTTTTCCGGATATTTGCTCAAAATTGCGGTGATCTGCGTAAAGGCGTCCTGAACGGTGTTCGGAATGACGTCCCGCAGTTCCGGCTGGATGATCTTCACCTTGGGGAAATACTTCGTGACGTTGACAAGCTGGTCATAACGGATGGCGCAGGGCGTCACGCCGTAAAAACCGTTGAACACAACGATATTGCCTTCGCCGCCGATATCGGAAACGAGCTGCAACGCCAAATCCTTGCCGATGCCCCAATTGTCCGAGGTGGCGTTGTTCAGTGAATTGGTCGAGCCGACATCGATGGTGAAGACGGGGATGCCCGCATCACGCGCCTTTTTCAGCCAGGGATCGATGACGCTCAAGGTGCCCAGAAGCTGCACGATCGCATCCGGTTTCTGGGCGATCAGCGTCTGAAGCTGCGACACCAGTTTGCCGTCATTGCGGCTTGCGTCAACCGCGATCGGTTCGCCGCCGAGGCGCTTCACTTCCTCGATCTGGGCATTATAGGCCTGCAGATCGAAAAAATGATCCGTACCGGTGGCGCTGATGCCGATGCGCTTGCCCTTCAGGGAAAGCTCCTGTTCGGCGAAAGCGTGCGAACCGGAAACCGCCTGCGTGCCAACGGCTGCAGCAGCAACCGCCGCCAGTTTCAGGAGGTTGCGGCGATTAAACCCGGAAGAGGAAATATCTTCTGTCATGTGCGTCCCCAAAATAGATATAATCTATAAATAAAATATGGAATTTGCCGCCAACAGACAGGATTTTCCAAATGCGAGCCGATGCGGAAAATTTTTAAGCCGTCGGATCGGATTGATTGGGCTCTGTTGACAAAAGGAGTAGCCATCTTGATCGACAGGACTTTAAGCGGTCCGAGACCCGATGAAATTGTCCGAGTCCGCAAGTCCGGGTAGTTGCAGATTGGTGCGGAAGTCGTCACCGATGTGGTCCGTATCGACTATTGCGCGGCGGCGTAGTTCCGGCAGAAGCCCGTTGACTAGCAAATCCTCCTGCTCCGGATTGCCAAACCCGTGAAGGGAAAGCACGTCGAGAATTCCCGCCCGATATCGCTCTTCGATTGCGTCGACAAGTTTCTCAGGCGTGCCCGCCACGGACCAATGTCCTGTTTCCTGCGCCTGGATAATCAGCTCGCGCAGTGACAGCCCCTCTTTGGCGTATCGACGGAAGACTTCCACCCGGCCGCGACGGCGGTTGATGCTTGTTACTTCCGGCAGCAACGTATCCGGCAGAGGCTGGACGATCGGCAGGTCGGATAGATCGAGATGATTTGTCCCGTTTCCTCATCGGAATGGGCAGGGAAATAGGCTCGTCCTGTTTCCCGGAACGGCGCGAGCGGTGGGGATGGACTGGTACAACAGGGATTCGCGAGGAACCGGCTGCACGTAGTGCAGCGCAGCGGAATGAAGGAGGCCGGGCGGAACAGCTGTTTGGGTAAGAGAGGCGACAACGCCACTCGGTCCCCATGAGCGAAGCAGCAGGGAGCTTTGGCGACCGGGGGATGGCAAAAATTCTAGGTCCCACAGGTGGAAAAGACGCTTGGAAAATACTTGCCTCATTTGGTCATGTAATGCTCAGTCACGCTATCGTACGTGCTCCCCGAATTTGGGCCAGCGGGAGCTGGAATTTTCCGGGGTTAAGACTCAGTGCGGCGATGGCGCCTACGAGCCGTTCATGAGCGAAAGCCAATCCTCCATCTTTGCCCCGCCGGAACCTAAAATCCTTGCAATGACAGGGCGGACCATACATTTTTTGAAAGCACATCCTGCAGCATGGCCTTGTCCAGCGACAGGTCGGCAACAATCCGCTTCAGCTTGGCATTCTTCCTCAAGCTGCCGCAGCCGCTTCATCTCCGAGGGCATCAAGCCCGCGTATTTTTTGCGCCAATTGTAAAACGTCGCGTCCGAAATTCCTGCCTTGCGGCAGACCTCGCCGATCGGCGTGCCATCCTCTGCCTGCTTCAACACGAATGCGATCTGCGCTTCCGAAAACTTCGAGGCCTTCATCGAATTCTCCTCTTCTTCCCACCAGGGATCATAAGCGGAAAATTCCAGTTCTAAATGGCCTAATTTATTGGGGGCACGTCAAGAATTCTGTCGCGACTGTTGTCGCGATCACCGGCAAGACGCTCACCGCTCCCCAGCCGGTAATCTGGGTCAGCGCAAGAAGGAACAACACAAAGAGATAACGTTGCATTGTTCACTCGTAGAGCCGAAGTGTGACGCTCAGATAACACCAACAGCGACACCTCATCTCTTGCCGTCGACGGATACTTCTTAAAATCGGTTCGTTTTTCGGCGTATTGCTTATGACGGACGCGCAAACGCATCGCGCGGAAGTGTAAGATTGATGAGAAGCCCGTGCGGTTGCCAGTCCCTTGATACCTGGGCATTCAGGCTCTGGACCAACATCTTTTCGAGAGTCGTTCCGAAGCCGGTTTCCTTGGCCCGCCCGACTGTCGTGGCTCCTGTATTCGATTCCTGCCATGCGATCTCGAAATAGTCAGGCTCTGACGTCACCGAAATATCCAGCCGTCCGTCAGCCACAGAAAGAGCACCGTACTTCACTGCGTTGGTAACATACTCGTGAAAAAGCAGTGCGAGGCTTGTCACGCGGTCGGCACCGATGGGTGGGTTCTCTCCATGCAGATGCCATTGCCCGGCGTCTTTCTCTTCAAACGGAGAGAGCAGGTTAGACAGGAGAGTAAAGAACGTGGTGGACTGTTCAGGGGAAGCTTCGCCGCCGCTGAAGCTAGGCAAAGTCAGTTGGTGAGCGCGCGATAATGCAATCAGGCGATTCTTCATGCTGTCGGCGAGTTCGGCAGGTGACTGCGCCGTGCGTGCGGCCAGCGTTATGATGCTGCCGGTAATCGCAAAAAGGTTTTTGACGCGATGATGCATCTCCCGAAGCAGCATATTCTGATGCTCTGCCGCACGTTTCCGTTCCGAGATATCGCGGGCGATCTTGGAAGCGCCGATGATCTTACCGTCGCAGCTCCGAATGGGCGAGATCGTAAGGGAAATGTCAATGAGGGTGCCGTCTTTACGGCGGCGGATCGTCTCGAAATGATCGACGCGCTCTCCCGCATTAATCCGCGTCAGGATCGCCGGCTCTTCGCCCAAACGATCCTCCGGGATAAGAATGGTAATTGGTTGCCCTATTGCTTCGTCCGCCGTATAGCCGAAGAGCCGCTCCGCACTCAGGTTCCAAGTAGTTATGATCCCCTTTAAGGATTTGCTGATAATAGCGTCATCGGAAGATTCAACGATAGCCGCGAGGAAAGCCGCGGCTTCATGTCCCGGCTGCGCTACCATCATATCTGCTTGCAGCCGCTTCAGACGGTCTTTGATTATTTCGCCATCGTCGGCACGCCGATCGTCTTCCATTTTCCGGCATCCGAGTTGTGAATGTGGAATCTTTGCTAGCAGTCCCGTGGACTTTCCCTGAAGATATTCCGTTTTACTCGTAGCGCAACGTCTGATGTTGGCGCAGCAACATCATTACTGCAGAACGCAGACGAGCGACGTATTACAAGCCTGTCGACCGAAATATGTGTAGAGGCGGTCACCGATGAGCACAATACCAGTTATTCCATACGATGATGCATGGATCGAACGCTTCGAAGAAGAGCGTTTGAGCTTCACGGCATATCGCCGGATGGCAACCCATCTGGAGATACCCGCGATTTCCATCACGGTGGGCCGACACCAGTTCCTGCAGGTATCACCAGCTGAGATTGATGAGGCATTGGCGCTTGACGGCGTGAGCGAAGATGTCAGCCCGCGCGTTGTTCCGTAACGACGCCACAATCGAGCATTGCCAGCGCGTTCTGGATTGCGGCGCCGGAGGCCGTGTTGTCGAACACGCACCAGGAGCCGGCGGAAAGGCGTTTTTCAAAAGAGCGGATTTCTTCCGCGCTGTAGTCCGAATAATACATCCTGGGCGCACCGTGCAGACGGACATATCTTGGCAGCTCTGAAAAATCACTTGCGGGCCAGACCGGTGCCGGATCGGCCAGAACGCGATCAACGGCATATCGTGTTAAAACCTCTTCCGCCGGGGGCGTGGCCCAGCTTGTGTGGCGCGGCTCGATTACCAGCATGCCTGGAAAAACCTCACGCATGGCTTCGAACGCGGCTGTGGCCTCATTGTCATCGAACTTAAGGGTGGATGGCAATTGGCACAATAATGGGCCTAGCTTGCTATTCAGCCCCGCGAGCTCTTCAACGAATGTCTTGAAAATTTGACCGATGGCATGCAGCCGATGCTCATGCGTTATCTCTCGGGGCAGCTTCACGGCGAAACGGAAGTCATCCGGCACCGAGTTTGCCCAGCGCTCGAACGTCGTCATCCGGTGGCGGCGATAGAAGGTGGAATTGATCTCGACGCCGTTGAAAACAGCGGCATAACGGCTGAGCCCGCTTCCCGTTTCGGGAAAAAGGTGGGCCACGGTCCTGGGGATGGACCATCCAGCTGTTGCAATGACCGGCACTCTCGTCCGCCCTCTCGGATTTGAAAGAAAGGCTGGCATATGCCGGCCTTTCTTCATTGCGAGATCTAGCGTCTGTAGCGCAGACGCTCCTGTTCGATTTCAGCTGGTTCATAAGGGTCCAGCGTGTCATCAAAGCGTGACCAGCCCTCTTTGGCATAGGCTTCACGGCGCTGATCGGGATCAACCCAGTTGGACTGGCGCAGGATATCCTGCGCGTCCGTATAAAGGCTGTCTTCCACTTTCGCGGTTACCAGCGTGCCGCCGCGGCGAACGCCTTCCGCATAGACATGGGCATGGTCTTCCGGCACGCCGGACTCCGTCAGCGCGCCGATAAGCCCGCCGGCGGCACCGCCTGCCACGGCACCGGCCACGGCGCCCGCCGCCGTAGCGGCAAGCCAGCCCGCGGCAACCACCGGCCCGACGCCGGGAATTGCCATGATGCCAAGGCCGGTGAGCAGACCGCCCACGCCACCGACGGCGGCACCGATGCCGGCGCCTTCAGCGGCGTTTGTAGACTTGCCGTGGCGTTCATCTGCATTGTTCGACACGATGCTGATATCCGAGGATGGCACACCGCGTTCTTCGAGCGCGCTGACAGCCGCGCTGGCATCGGAGTAGTCGTCGAAAAGTCCTGTAACGGTCTTCATAGGATTCTCCTGAAGAGTGAATTAGTTAGCGACAATGTTGCCCTGATAGTCGAGCGCCAGGCTTACCGGCTTGCCATCTTTCGAGGCCTTGGCCTGCCAGACACCCTTGTCATCCTTCATAAGGCCGGTGACATCGGTATATCCGGCCTCTGTGAGGCGTGTTTTCGCCTGTTCCTCGGTGAAACTGTTTGCGCCTTCAACAGGCGCTGTCGGATTCTTGGTCTCGGGCGTGGCCACGGCGGGCGTTTTCCCATCGGTTGCCGGGGCGGGGGTGGTCTGTGCGAAGGCGGCAAGCGTCGACGCGCCGACAAGCGCTGCGGCTAAGAGAAGTTTTTTCATGATTTTTTCCTCGTTGTAGCCTTTCGAGCAGGCTCCCACAGCAAACACTATGCTCGCCGCATGGTTCCGCCGCTCTGCAAATAGAATTGGATGGCGTTTGCGTTTCCGTGACGGTGAATGGCTTGCCGAGGTGGTGCGCGGGCAGGCATTGCGGCGGGATGAAAATTATTTTGCCGCCGCAGGAACGTCGCCACGGTTTAAGGGTTCTCCAAGTCCAGCACTCAAAATTTGATCGGATTCCCAGATGCCTGCGGAAAAGACATTGCATGACGTGTCGCCTGACAGGCTCGAGGACATCGGCTTTTCCGCAAACCAGACACTGAAGGCCCAGCCGAAAATGGCGTGAGCCGCCCACTCTGTTCGGGCCGCCTTTCAGGGCGGCTTTTTCATTTCCGGGCCGCGATAGGCCCCTTCCAATTCAGGAGCCACACCATGGCCAAGACCACCAACAGCAAATCACCGCAAGACAAGACCGAGACCGTCACTATTCACGACCAGAAGCTGGAGCGCGGCGCCGGCGGCGAGCTACACCAGACGGCCGAAACAGACGCGCCTGTGCTGACGACCGCCCAGGGCGGGCCGGTTGCCGACGACCAGAATTCTCTGCGGATCGGCGCGCGCGGGCCGCTTGTCGTGGATGATTTCCATTTCCGGGAGAAAATCTTCCACTTCGACCACGAGCGCATTCCCGAGCGCGTGGTGCATGCGCGCGGTTACGGCGCGCATGGCTTCTTCGAGACCTACGAATCCTTTTCGGCCTATACCAGGGCGGATTTCCTGCAGCGAGCGGGCGAAAAGACCCCGGCTTTCGTCCGCTTCTCAACGGTTGCCGGCAACAAGGGTTCGGTCGACCTTGCGCGCGATGTGCGTGGTTTCGCCGTCAAGCTCTACACCCAGGAAGGCAACTGGGATCTCGTCGGCAACAATATTCCGGTGTTTTTCATTCAGGACGCCATCAAGTTCCCCGACCTGATCCATGCCGCCAAGCAGGAACCGGACCGGGCGTTTCCGCAGGCGCAGACCGCCCATGACACGTTCTGGGACTTCATCAGCCTGACGCCGGAAAGCATGCACATGATCATGTGGGCGATGTCGGACCGGACCATACCGCGGTCCTTCCGTTTCATGGAAGGTTTCGGCGTCCACACCTTCCGCCTAGTCAATGCCAAGGACGAATCGACCTTCGTCAAGTTCCACTGGAAGCCGAAGCTTGGGCTTCAGTCGGTCGCCTGGAACGAGGCGGTCAAGATCAACGGTGCCGATCCCGACTTCCACCGCCGCGACCTCTGGCAGGCCATCCAATCCGGCAACTTCCCGGAATGGGAATTGCAGGTGCAGCTGTTCGACCAGGACTTTGCCGACAGCTTCGACTTCGACGTGCTCGACCCGACAAAGATCATCCCCGAGGAAGTATTGAAGCCGCAGCCGATCGGACGGCTGGTGCTCGACCGCATGCCCGACAACTTCTTCGCCGAGACCGAGCAGGTCGCCTTCATGACCCAGAACGTGCCGCCGGGCATCGACTTCAGCAATGATCCGCTGTTGCAGGGACGGAACTTCTCCTATCTCGACACCCAGCTGAAACGGCTTGGCGGGCCAAACTTCACCCACCTGCCCATCAATGCGCCGAAGTGTCCCTTCGCGCATTTCCAGCAGGATGGCCACATGGCCATGCGCAATCCTGTCGGCAGGGCGAATTACCAGCCGAACTCGTTTGGTGAAGGTCCGCGGGAATCGCCGAGCCGCGGCTATCGCCATTTCCCGGCCGAAGAACAGGGAAGCAAGGCGCGGCTACGCCCGGAAAGCTTTGCTGATCATTACAGCCAGGCCCGACAATTCTATATCAGCCAGACACCACCCGAGCAGCGTCACATCGCCGCCGCCCTGACATTCGAACTGAGCAAGGTGGAAACACCTGTTATCCGCGAACGCATGGTTTCGCATCTGATGAACATTGACGAGACGCTGGCAACCACCGTTGCGCAGAAGCTGGGATTAAAGTCGATGCCGAAGCCGGCGGATGCGGCTATGCCGACCCGTCAGGATCTGGAGCCCTCACCAGCGCTCAGCATCGTCGAGCGCGGCCCCAGGCGCTTCGAAGGCCGCAAGCTCGGTATCCTCGTCACCGATGGGGTCGATGCCAAGCTGCTGAATGGCCTGATGTCGGCGATTGCCAGGGAGAAAGCCGTCTGCGAACTGATCGCGCCGAAAGTCGGCGGCGTCACTGCCTCGGATGGCAGCTGGTTTAAGGCCCATCACATGATCGATGGCGGGCCGTCCGTTCTTTTCGATGCGGTCGCACTGCTGACCTCCGTCGAAGCGATAGACGATCTGGTCAATGAGGCAACGGCGCGGGACTTCGTGGCCGATGCCTTCCAGCACTGCAAGTTCATCGGCTATGATCAGTCGGCGCTGCCCTTGCTGGAAAAAGCCGGCATTGCCGACGCTCTTGATGAGGGCACCGTTGCCCTCCCCGGGGAGGAAGGCCTCGCCGGCTTCGTATCGAACCTCGGCAAGCTTCGTATCTGGGGTCGGGAACCTTCGGTAAAGCTCGGAAAGGCTTCACCGCCAATGAAATGAAATCACCAGCGGGCGCGGCAGCGATGCGGCGCTTGGTGGCGCAGGCACTTTCGGGAAAGGAATATCCGCAGCGACAGGTTAGCCGAGGTCGGAAGCAGTCAGAATATTCATATTACGACGCGATTTGGCGTAGACCTTCCGTGCCGCCGCGTAGATGGCGGTGCGCATCGCGTCGAAAGAGGAAAGGCACTGGGCTTCCGACATGCTCATGGCGTGTCCCCGGCCCTTCCCGAGCGCTTCGGCCTCGACAAAAAACCGGATTTCGAACATGCCGTCATGGCCGAAAAAGCGAACCGCTTTACGCACCTCGTCAAAACTGCGGGCCGTGTTGGGGAAAGCGAGCGTCATGACTTGCTCCCCGTGCGCTCTTTCCTGCGCAATGCGTTACGCCGGTTGAGGGACAGCATACCGTCGGTCGCTTCCGCTATGCTGAGATGGGTCAGCCTGCGGCCACCGATGCGCACCGGCACGCCGGTGAAGACATGGTATATCGTCCAGCTCTGATCCCTCTCGATCCGTCTTCCATATTGGGTCTCGAGCGTATCGGAGACGGGAGCGCCGCCTTCGTTCTCCCAGGTCTCTATCCTGAGCGCCTGGCGCCGGTGTTCGTTGCACGTTTCCATGGTGTTGCCTTTCATATGGAACTCGCACGCGGATGTCGTCCGCGTGGAGCCCGTTTCATTCTACGCCGCTATTGCCATGTTCCGCCGGACGAACGTTACGCGGAGGCATAAAGAAATGGCTGATGGTGTATGATCGCCGCTACCGGCACACGCCTGTCGCAATGGGTAAAACTTCGCGGCATCGTCAAAAATGACACCGAAACGCTTGCGCAAACATTTGCAATCGGACGAAGAAAAGAAGACAGCGCCTCTCTGACACCGCAGCGCCATGCGGCCAGCATGACGAAGCCCAATCATGCGCCCGGATTGCGCGGAAAACAAGGCGATGAGCGGCCACACGCCGTATAAGGGAGCACAACTTTTTGACGAGGTTAAATATCGTCAAAAACCAATAGTTGACACTCCGGCAGAGGCAGGATATAAGGAGCAATCGAATTTGCTTGCTTAGCTTTGCTTGTCACGCGTCTGGCACCGCGTTCTGAACGAACCTTTCCTTTCAAAATCGCTATCATCATCCGCAGCGCACGAGTGCTGTGGTTTCTCTATTGCTATGAAAGGGTTCATCATGACCACTGGCACAGTTAAATGGTTCAATTCCACCAAGGGCTTCGGCTTCATTCAGCCTGACAATGGCGGCGCTGACGCGTTCGTCCATATCTCCGCCGTCGAGCGCGCAGGCATGCGCGAACTCGTCGAAGGTCAGAAGATCGGCTTCGAGCTGGAGCGCGACAACAAGTCAGGCAAAATGTCGGCCTGCAATCTGCAAGCTGCCTAACGGGTCTGCGCTTCCCTTTGACCACGGATGTACTGGCACTGACGAAGCACGCCAACCCAATCAAGGCCAGGCAAATTGCCTGGCCTTTTGTTTTTCGCTCGCTGGCCGAGCCCTATCACCGGAACACCCATGACAGAAAAATACAGTATTTCCCGCCAGAAGGCCGAGATCGCTTTCGGCCATATCCAGGCACCGTTCTTCGCGAAGGAAAAAGCGCTTGAAGAGCTCGATTCCATTGCGCAATCCCGCGATGCAAAGACCCTGCGCCTTCGGGAAGCCCGTCTTGCGAAGGAATTATCGGATCGTACCGCCGCAACATCCGCTCTCCTTGCCAAACGCGCCCGCGCGCGCTGATCGATATCCGCGCCGTGATCGTCCTCCGCACAAGACCTGCCTTGACAACCTGACCACCGGCCGGAACGTCGCGAGCGTAAAAGCGTTGCAGACTAAAGGACATGACGATGGCTCTTTCAGGGACAGTGCTGCATGAAGATACGCGCCGGGTTCGATATTGCCTATGAATGCGAAAATGAGACGGCGATGCTGCTGGTTCTCAACATCCATCCCGACCGGCGCGCGGATTTGCTCACCGAACAGGTCCTGACCTTCGACCGGCCGATCGAGGCCTGGGGATATCTGGACATCTTCGGCAATGCCTGCAGCCGCATATCCGCACCGCTCGGACTGACGACGATCTCCACGCGCTTCGACATATATGACGGCGGCCTGCCGGATCCCGTTCCTGAAAACGCCTTCCAGCACGATATCAAGGATTTACCGGACGATGTTCTGGTGTTCCTGCTGGGCAGCCGCTACTGCGACACCGACCGGTTGGCGGACTTTGCCTGGAAAAACTTCTCCGCTACACCACTCGGCTGGCCCCGTGTTCAGGCGATCGTCGATTTCGTCCATTCCCATATTGTCTTCAACTACGAGAAAGCCGATCCGCTGAGGACGGCTTATGGCGGGTTCAACGACAGGACCGGCGTTTGCCGCGACTTCGCGCATCTTGCTATCACCCTCTGCCGCTGCATGAATATCCCGGCCCGCTATTGCACCGGTTATCTCGGTGATATCGGCGTGCCGACAGACCCCAACCCGATGGATTTCAGCGCTTGGCTTGAAGTCTATCTCAGCGGCCGCTGGTATACGGTCGACGCCCGTCACAACACGCCCCGCATCGGACGCATATTGATGGCGACAGGACGCGATGCCACAGACGTCGCGCTGTCCACCGCATTTGGACCGGCTGTGCTGAAGCGGTTCGAGGTGGTTACAGAAGAATTGGCTGGATAACGACCGGTAAAGCGCGAAGGTTCGCGCCTGCCTTTTTTGCCATGGCACCGCTGCGGGCGATAAACGAAACATCCTGTCGCCCTAGAGCGAAAGAGCAGCTGAGATTCATTGACGGGCGTGTCGGCGAAGTCGAAGTCGTCGATGTCTTTTGCCAAAGGCAATTTGGCGATGCTGAGCTGGTAGCGGATGGACCGGGCCTGTTTCTCGGAGATCTCCGACTGCAGGAGTCCAGCGTGGCCCAAGCAGGTAGCGAGTGTACAAGACTACCCGTCTTAGTTGATGCAGACAGAAGCAGAAGCGGTGAAAGAGTTGGTGGCGAAGCTGTAAAATCGTATCCGATCATTCCCTGGTAACGGATAGCAATTCCGCGCTCTTGAAAGGACTCGAACTGTCGACCCTGTCGTTTAGTGGCAGTATTTGTATAAAACTTTCCAATCCGGGCAACTACTTGCTCTCTGGATTGGCCGGTATGGGGCCGCGAGGAGAATGTCCACTCCTGTCCCATGAGCCATCGAAGCGGACATCATCCTTCGAAAAGAACGACCTGCCTGCTTGCGAGACGGTCATTGTGCAAC